>NZ_JBICYZ010000003.1:0-343537 GCF_043201465.1 Kitasatospora sp. NPDC048298 | reverse complement strand
CGGCCCGTTGACCGCCGCGATGCCGACCCCCTCGGTCAGCAACGGCAGCACCTCGGCCTCACTCGCCCGCACCGCCACCATCGCCCCACCGGCCGGCAGCGCCTGCATCAGCCGACCCCGAGCCGCCACCAACCGGCACGCGTCCGCCAGCGACAGCACCCCGGCCACATGCGCGGCCGCCACCTCACCGATCGAATGCCCCGCCAGGAAGTCCGGCACCACACCCCAGGACTCCAACAACCGGAACAGCGCCACCTCGAAAGCGAAGAGGGCGGACTGGGTGACGGCGGTCTGGTCCAGCGGCTCGGCGTCGGCACCGAAGACCAGGTCCTTGAGGCCGCCGTCGAAGTGAGTGCAGACCTCGTCGAAGACCTGCCGGAACGTCTCGAACTCCTGGTACAACTCCCGGCCCATACCCGGGCGTTGCGAGCCCTGGCCGGTGAACAGGAAGGCCGTCAGCCCCTTGACGGTACGACCCTGGAGCACCCCGGGCGCACCCTCGGCCAGCGCGTTCAGGCCGCCGCGCAGTTGTTCGCGGTCCCGGCCGAGCACCACGGCCCGGTACTGCTGGGCGGTCCTGGTGGTGGCCAGCGAGAAGCCGGCGTCCACCGGGTCCAGCGTGTCCGCCACAGCGGCCAGCCGCCGCGCCTGCTCGCGCAGGGCCTCGGGGGTGCGCCCGGAGAGCAGCCACGGGATGGTCGAGGGCGCACTGCCCGGCTCGCGCTCGGCGGCCTCCTCCAGGGGGGCCTGCTCGATGATGGTGTGCGCGTTGGTGCCGCTCGCGCCGAAGGAGGAGATCCCGGCCCGGCGCGGCCGCTCGACCTCGGGCCAGGCCCGGGCCTCGGTCAGCAGCCGGACCTCACCCGCCGACCAGTCCACCTTGCCGGAGGGCTCGTCCACGTGCAGGGTCTTGGGCAGCACACCGTGGCGCATCGCCTGCACCATCTTGATCACCCCGGCCACACCGGCCGCCGCCTGGGTGTGACCGATGTTCGACTTGACCGACCCCAACCACAACGGCCGATCCGCCGAACGGCCCTGACCGTAAGTGGCCAGCAGCGCCTGCGCCTCGATCGGGTCGCCCAGCGTGGTACCGGTACCGTGCGCCTCGACCACGTCGACATCGGCGGCCGACAGCCCCGCGCTCGCCAGCGCCTGACGGATCACCCGCTGCTGGGACGGCCCGTTGGGCGCGGTCAGCCCGTTGGAGGCACCGTCCTGGTTCACCGCGGAGCCACGGATGACGGCCAGCACCCGGTGCCCGTTGCGCCGGGCGTCCGAGAGCCGCTCCAGCAGCAGCATCCCGGCGCCCTCACCCCAGCCGGTGCCGTCCGCCCCGTCGGCGAAGGACTTGCACCGGCCGTCCGGGGAGAGCCCGCGTTGACGGCTGAAGGCGATGAACGCTCCCGGGGTGGACATCACCGAGACACCGCCGGCCATCGCCAGCGTGCACTCGCGCTGGCGCAGCGCCTGCACCGCCAGGTGCAGCGCGACCAGGGCCGAGGAGCACGCGGTGTCGATGGTGACCGCGGGCCCCTCGGTGCCGAGGGTGTAGGAGATCCGGCCGGCCATCACCGCCGCCAGCACGCCGGTGCCGAGCGCCGCCTCGGGGTCCTTCGGCAGCTTCGCCAGCACGTCGCGGTAGTCCTGGCCGTTGGTGCCCGCGAACACCCCGATCCGGGCGCCGCGTACCGAGTCCGGCGCGATGCCGCCGCGTTCCAGCGCCTCCCAGGCCACCTCAAGGAGCAGCCGCTGCTGGGGGTCCATCAGCAGCGCCTCGCGCGGCGAGATGCCGAAGAAGTCCGGCTCGAAGTCGGCGGCCCCGTGCAGGAAACCGCCCCGCAGCACATAGCTCTTGCCGGACGCGTCCGGATCGGGGTCGTAGAGCGCGGCGCCGTCCCAGCCCCGGTTGTCCGGGAAGTCCGTGACGGCATCGGTGCCCTCGTCGACCAGCCGCCAGAGCTCCTCGGGAGTGCTGACGCCACCGGGGAACCGGCAGCTCATCGCCACGATGGCGATGGGCTCCTTCTCCTCGGTCTCCACGTCGCGCAGCCGCTGCCGGGTCTGGGCCAGATCAGCGGTGACCCTCTTGAGATAGTCGAGCAGCTTGTCATCGTTGGTCATCGAGTGTCGCCACTTCTGTGCGGAAGATTCAGCCTGGCGTGCGGGGCGGGGGCGGCGGTCGTGCTCACGTCGTCACGCCGTGCCGAGCTCGTTGTCGATGAAGGCGAAGACGTCGTCGGCGGAGGCGTTCTCCAGCCGCCCTGCGACCGACTCGCCGCCGGCCGCGGACAGGGTCTCGGTCAGCCCGTTGAGCATCGCCTGCAGGCGGGCCGTGAACCGGCCCTGCTCGATCTCCTCGACCTTCAGCTCGCCGAACGCGGCCTCCAGCCGGTCGAGTTCGGCCAGCAGCAGGTCGGCCGAGGAGCCGTCCTCGCCCTCGCCCAGCTCGGTTCCGAGGTGCTCGGCCAACGCGGCGGGCGTCGCGTAGTCGAAGACCAGCGTGGCCGGCAGGGCCACTCCGGCGGCGGTGCTGAGCCGGTTGCGCAGGTCCACCGAGGTCAGCGAGTCGAAGCCGAGGTCGCGGAAGGCGGTGCTGGGATCGATCCCGCCGGCCGCGCCGTAGCCGAGCACGGTGGCGGCCTGGGTGCAGACCAGGTCCACCAGGGCGCGCTTGCGCTCGCCGCCGGTCAGGGCGGCCAGCTTCTGGGCGAAGCCGTCGGGGACCGCGTTGTCACCGCCGCCGGCCGCCGCCAGTCCCTGGACCTCGGGCAGGTCGGCCAGCAGCGGGCTGGGCCGGGCGGCGCCGAAGGCGGGCGCGAACCTGGTCCAGTCCACGTCGGCCACGGTCAGCGTGGTCTCGCCGCTCTCCAGCGCCCGGCGCAGCGCGGTCAGCGCCTGGTCGGGGTTCATCGCCGAGATGCCGAGGTTGCGGCCCGCGTCACGCACGGCGCCGTGGTCGGCCATGCCGCCGCCACCCCACAGTCCCCAGGCGATCGAGGAGGCCGCCAGGCCCTCGCCGCGCCGGTACTCGGCCAGCGCGTCCAGGAAGGCGTTGGCGGCCGCGTAGTTGGCCTGCCCGGCGCCGCCGACGGTGGCGGTGAGCGAGGAGAACAGGATGAACGCCGACAGGTCCAGCTCCGCGGTGAGCTCGTGCAGGTTCAGGGCGGCCTGCGCCTTGGGCCGCAGCACCGTGGCGAAGCGCTCGGGGGTGAGCGCGTCCAGCACGCCGTCGTCCAGCACGCCGGCCAGGTGGATCACGGCGGTCAGCGGATGCTCGGCCGGGACGGTGGCCAGCAGCGCGGCCAGGCTCTCGCGGTCGGCCGCGTCGCAGGCGGCGAAGGTGACCTTGGTGCCGGTCGCGGCCAGCTCCTGCCGCAGTTCGGCGGCGCCGGGCGCCGCCTCGCCACGGCGGCTGGTGAGCAGCAGGTGCTCCGCACCCTGCTCGGCCAGCCAGCTCGCCACCCGGGCACCGACCGCGCCGGTGGCGCCGGTGACCAGCACCGTGCCGGTGGGCTGCCACGGGGCACCGGGCCGCACCGGCGCGTGCTCCAGGCGGCGGGCGAACAGGCCGGGCTCGCGCAGGATCAGCTGGTCCTCGTCGCCGTAGGCGGTGAGCGCGGTGGCGAGTCGGGCCAGGGTGAGCGGGCCGAGCTCGGCGGGCAGGTCGAGCAGGCCACCCCAGCGCTCGGGGTGCTCCAGCGCGGCCACCCGGCCCAGGCCCCAGACCTCGGCCTGGCTGAATCCGCTCGGGCGGGCCGAGGACTCGTGGGCCATCGCGTCCCGGGTGACGGCCCACAGCCCGGCCTCGATGCCGGCGTCGCCGAGTGCCTGGATCAGCGCGGCGGTCACGGCGGCCCGGGTGTCGAGCGCCAGCAGGGAGAGAACGCCGTCCACCGCACCGTGACCATCGAGCAGTTCGGCCAGGGCGGTGCGCTGCTGCGCGGCCGTGGGCACGGCGAGCAGCTCGACCTGGTGGCCGCGCTCGCGCAGCGCGGTCAGCGCGGCCTCGACCCACGGGTCCTGGGCCAGGGCCTCGGAGACCACGGCCAGCCAGCGGAACGCGGCGGCGCGGTCCTCGGAGCCGGGCAGCATCCGCCAGCCGACGCGGTAACGCCAGCCGTCCACCGTGGCGTTGGCCTGCCGCTGGTCGTACCAGGAGGCCAGCGCCGGAATCAGCGCGGCCACGGGGGCCTGGTCGTCCACGCCGAGGGTGGCGGCGACCGCGGCCACGTCCTGCTCCCGGACCAGCTCCCAGAACTCGCCGCCCCCGTCGCCGCCGCGGCCCGGGGCAGTGGCCGCCGTGATGGACGGGGCGTTCTCCCAGTGCCGGTCGCGCCGGAAGGGGTAGGTCGGCAGGTCCACCACGCGGGCGCCGGTGAACAGCGCCGACCAGTCCGGGCTCAGGCCGCTGACGTGCAGTCGGCCGAGCGCCGTCAGCAGCGCCTTGGCCTCGGCCTGGTCCCGACGCTGGGTGGCGACCACCTCGGCCACGATGTCCTGGGACATGCCGGTGAGCACCGAGTCTGGGCCCACCTCCAGCAGCCGGGTGACGCCCTCGGCGGCCAGGGTGCGTACACCGTCGTGGAACCGGACGGCCTCGCGTACGTGGCGCACCCAGTAGTCGGGCGAGGTCAGCTCGTCGGCGAGCGATCCGGTCAGGTTGGAGACGACCGGCAGCTGCGGCTGGTGGAACTCCAGCTTGTCGAGCACGGCCCGGAAGGACTCCAGCATGTCGTCCATCCGGTGCGAGTGGAACGCGTGCGAGACCTTCAGCCTGGTGGTCTTCTCGAACCGGGCGGCAACCGCGAGCACCGCCTCCTCGTCGCCCGAGACGACCACCGCGCGCTCGCCGTTGACCGCGGCGAGGTCGGCGCCCTCGGTGAGCAGCGGGGCGACCTCGGCCTCGCCGGCCCGGATGGCGACCATCGCGCCGCCGGTGGGCAGCGCCTGCATCAGCCGGCCGCGCGCGGCGACCAGGGTGACGGCGTCGCTCAGCGAGAGCACACCGGCGACATGGGCGGCGACCACCTCGCCGATCGAGTGCCCGCCGAGCAGGTCGGGGCGGATGCCCCAGGACTCCAGCAGGCGGTAGAGCGCGACCTCGAAGGCGAAGATGCCGGCCTGGGTGAAGACGGTCTGGTTCAGCAGCTCGGACTCGGTGTCCAGCACCACCTCACGCAGCGGCCGCTCCAGGTGCTGGTCGAACTCGGCGCAGATCTCGTCGAAGGCACGGGCGAACCCGGGGAAGCTCTCGATCAGTTCGCGCCCCATGCCGGGGCGCTGGGAGCCCTGGCCGGAGAAGACCACGGCGAGCTTGCCGGGGCCGGCGGCGACCTGCGGCAGCTCCCGGCCCTCGGCCAGCGCGCGCAGCCCCTCCAGCAGTTCGGCGCGGTCGTGGCCGACCACCGCGGCGCGGTGGGTGAGCAGGGCGCGGGTGGTGGCCAGCGAGAAGCCGACGTCCAGCACATCGAGGTCACCGGCCGCGGCGATCAGCCGGTTCGCCTGGTCCTTGACGGCCTCGGCGGTCTTGGCGGAGAGCACCCAGGGCACGGCCGGCAGTTCGGCGCGCGGCGCCCGCTCCGCCTCCTCCTCGGCCGGGGCCTCCTCCAGGATGGTGTGGGCGTTGGTGCCGCTGATCCCGAAGCCGGAGATGGCGGCGCGGCGCGGCTGGCCGTCGCTCTCCCACGGCCGGGACTCGGTGAGCAGTTCGACGTCGCCCGCCGTCCAGTCCACCTTGGTGGTGGGGTTCTCGGAGTGCAGCGACTTGGGCAGCACCCCGTGGCGCATCGCCATGACCATCTTGATCACGCCCGCCACGCCGGCGGCGGCCTGCGGGTGGCCCATGTTGGACTTGATCGAGCCCAGCCACATCGGCCGGCCCTCGGGCCGGTTCTGCCCGTAGGCGGCGATGACCGCCTGGGCCTCGATCGGGTCGCCGAGCTTGGTGCCGGTGCCGTGCGCCTCCACCACGTCGATCTGGTTCGGCGACAACTGGGCGTCGGCCAGCGCCGACTGGATCACCCGAATCTGGGCCGGGCCGCTGGGCGCGGTCAGGCCGTTGGAGGCGCCGTCCTGGTTGATCGCGCTGCCCCGGATCACCGCGAGCACCCGGTGCCCCTTGCGCCGGGCGTCCGAGAGCCGCTCCACCAGCAGCACACCCGCGCCCTCCGACCAGGCGGCGCCGTCCGCGTCCTCGGAGAAGGACTTGCAGCGCCCGTCGGCCGACAGCGCCCGCCGCTCGCTGAACTCGATGAACATCTCGGGGCTGGCCATCACCGCGGCACCGCCGACCAGGGCGAACTCGCACTCGCCGCGGCGCAGCGACTGGGTCGCCTGGTGCAGGGCCACCAGCGATGCGGAGCACGCGGTGTCCATGGTGACCGCGGGTCCCTCAAGGCCCAGCGTGTAGGCGATCCGGCCCGAGACGATGCTGCCGGAGATGGTGCCGCCCACGTAGTCGTGGTGCATCAGGCCGACGAAGACGCCGGTCCGGGTGCCCTTCATCGACTGCGGGTCGATCCCGGCCCGCTCGAAAGCCTCCCAGGAGGTCTCAAGCAGCATCCGCTGCTGCGGGTCGGTGCCGGGCGCGTCCTTGGGGCTGATGCCGAAGAACGCGGGGTCGCACTCGGCGGCGTCGTGCAGGAAGCCGCCCTGGCGCACGTAGCTCTTACCGGGCTTGCCGACCTCGGGGTCGTAGAGGTTCTCCACGTCCCACCCGCGGTCCACCGGGAAGCCGGAGATCACGTCGGCGCCTTCGCTGACGATCCGCCAGAGGTCCTCGGGCGAGCGGATGCCGCCGGGGTAGCGGCAGGCCATCCCGATGATCGCGATCGGCTCGCGGTTGAGCTCCTCCAGCTCGCGCACCCGGCGGCGGGTGCGCTCCAGCTCGCTGGTGGCCCGCTTCAGGTAGTCGCGGAGCCTGTCGACGTTGGCCGGGTCTACCATCACTGGACTCCAGATTCGTTGTCGATCGTCGCGAAGAGTTCTTCGTCGGTGGCGGTGTCGAAGTCGTCCGGCGCCTCGCCGCCCGCGCTGTGGGTGTCACGCCAGGTCCGCAGCAGCGCTTCGAGGCGCGCGGTGATCCGGGCGTGTGAACCGTCCTGGTCCGGCAGTGCGGTCAGCGCGACTTCGAGCCGGTCGACCTCGGCGACCATCAGCCGGGCCTGGTCGGCCGGGCCGGGGACGAGTTCGGCCTTGAGGTAGGCGGTCAGGACGGCCGGTGCCGGCTGGTCGAAGACCAGGGTGGCGGGCAGCGAGAGGCCGGTGGCCGTCCCGAGCAGGTTGCGCAGTTCGACCGCCGCCAGCGAGTCGAAGCCCATCTCCTGGAACGCCTTGTTCGGGTCGAGCGCCTGGGCCGAGGTGTGGCCGAGTACGGCGGCCACCCCGGTGAGCACCAACTCCAGCAGCAGGCGGTCGCGATCGGCGTCCGGCAGCGGGGCGAGGCGCTCCCGCCAGCCGCTCTGCGCATCGGCGCGGGAGGTGCCCGCGGCGCCGGCGGCGCGGCGCGAGGCGCCGCGGACCAGTCCGCGCAGCAGCGTCGGGACGCCGTCGGTCCTGGCCCGCACCGCGGCGACGTCCAGTCGCATCGGCACCACGAGGGCGTCCTCGGCGGCCAGGGCGGCGTCGAACAGCTCCAGGCCCTGGGCGGCGGGCAGCGGTGGCAGGCCCATCCGGTGCATCCGCTCCAGATCGGCGGCGTCCACCTGGTCGGCCAGGCCGCCGACCTCGGACCACAGGCCCCAGGCCATCGAGACGGCGGGCAGCCCGACGGCCCTGCGGTGGGCCGCGAGGCCGTCCAGGAAGGCATTGGCGGCCGCGTAGTTGGACTGGCCGCCACCGACCAGCAGGCCGGCGGTGGAGGAGAACAGCACGAAGGCGCTGAGCTCGCGGTCCTGCGTGAGTTCGTGCAGGTTCCAGGCGGCGTCCACCTTGGGCCGCAGCACCCGCTCGACCTGCTCGGGGCTGAGCGCGGCGAGCATCCCGTTGTCGACCACGCCGGCCGAGTGCACCACGGCGCCGACCTGGTAGCGGCCCAGCAGCTCCGCGAGTTGGCCGCGGTCGGCCGCGTCGCAGCTCGCCAGCGCGACCTCGGCGCCGAGCCCTTCGAGCTCGGCCCTCAGCTCGGCCGCGCCGGGGGTGTCCGCGCCACGCCGACTCGTCAGCAGCAGCCGCCGGACGCCGTGGGAGCCCGCGAGGTGACGGGCGATCAGCTGTCCCAGACCGCCGAGGCCGCCGGTGATCAGCACGTACGCCTCGGGGTCGAACTTCGGCGGCTGCGCCGGATTCGCCCTGGCGAGCCTGGGCACCGACAGCTCCCCCTCGCGCACCGCGACCTCGGGCTCGCCGCAGGCCAGCGCGGCGGCCAGGCCCGCAGTGCCGTCGCTGTCCACCAGCAGGAAGCGACCGGGGTTCTCCGACTCGGCGGCCCGCACCAGTCCGGCCAGCGGCGCGTGGGCGAGCTCACCGGCCCGGATCACCACCGCCAGCCGGGAGTGGTCGAAGCGCCGGTCGGCGAGGAAGGCCCCGAGGACGGCGAAGGTCTCGCCGACACTCCCGTGCACCGCGGCGGGCACCTCACCGGCGACCGTGGCCGCCGGCAGGACGATCAGGCTCGGCGCTGCCTCGATCGACGCCAGGTCCGGGTGGACCGGCACGCCGAGAGCGAGGTCGTCGGGGCCGCAGACCACGACGTCCGCGGGCAGGGCTTCGGCCGTGGCGGGGTCGAGCGGAACCTGCTCCAGGCGGAAGAGCGACTCCCCCGGGCCGGCGGCCAGTTGCCCCGCCGAGACCGGGCGGGCCACCAGCGTGCGAACGGTGGCCACCGGCGCGCCGGTGCCGTCCGCGACCGCCAGCGAGACTGCGTCCTGGCCGGCCTTGGCGACGTGCAGCCGCAACTCACCGGCCCCGCCGGCGTGCAGGGAGACCCCGCCCCAGCTGAACGGCAGCACCGCCTGGCCGTCACCCAGGTCGATCAGGTTGACGTGCAGGGCCGCGTCCAACAGCGCCGGGTGCAGACCGAAGGCGGCGGCCGTGGCCCGGGCACGGTCGGGCAGGGCGGCCTCGGCGAACAGGTCCTCGCCGCGCCGCCACGCCGCGCGCAGTCCCTGGAACACCTCGCCGTAGCCGTAGCCGACCCCGATGAGCCTGGGATAGAGCTCGCCCAGCTCAACGGGTTCGGCCCCTTCGGGCGGCCAGACCCGTAGGTCGAACTGCGGCTCCTCGGCGGCGCTGGTGAGCAGTCCGCCGGCGTTCTGACTCCACGGAGCGTCCGGCGCGTCCGCGGGCCGGGAGTACACCGCGACCGTGCGCCGCCCGGCGTCCTCGGCGCCGACCGCGACCTGCACCGCCACCGCGCCCTGCTCCGGCAAGGTCAGCGGCGCCTGGAGCGTCAACTCCTCCAGCAGGGCGCAGCCGACCCGGTCGCCGGCCTGGATCGCCAGCTCCACCAGGGCCGTACCGGGCAGCAGCACCGTGCCGTGCACGGCGTGGTCGGCCAGCCAGGGCTGGGCTGAGCGGGAGAGCCGCCCGGTCAGCACCAGCCCGCCCGAATCGGGCAGTTCGGTCGCCGCGGCCAGCAGCGGGTGCTCGACGGGGAGCTGACCGAGGCCGCTCGGGTCGCCGCCGGCGGCGGTGGCCTCCAGCCAGAGCCTGGTGCGCTGGAACGGGTAGAGCGGCAGGTCGACCCGGTTCGGGCGACGGCCTTCGAAGAGTGCGGCCCAGTCGACCGGCACGCCGTCGGCGTGCAACCGCCCCAGGCCGCCCAGCAGCTCCCTCGTCTCGGCCGAGTCGCGGCGCATGGTCGCGGCGGCCGCCAGGTCACCGTCGAGGCAGTCCTGCGCCATAGCGGTCAGCACCGCGTCCGGTCCCAGTTCCAGGAGCCTGCGCACGCCCAGGGCCGCAAGCGCGCGCAGCGCCGGCTCGAACCGCACGGGTCGGCGGACGTGGTCGACCCAGTAGTCCGGCGAGCCGAGCTCCTCGGCGCCGGCCAGGGCGCCGGTCAGGGTGGAGACGATCGGGATGCCCGGCGCGCCGTAGGACTGCGCCTTGGCGACGAGGGCGAACTCGGCCTGCATCGGCTCCATCAGCGGGGAGTGGAAGGCGTGCGAGACGGTCAGGCGGGTGCTCTTCTCGAACCGGGCGGCGAGCGCCAGCACCGCCTCCTCCTCGCCCGAGACCACCACCGAGCGCGGCCCGTTGACCGCGGCCAGGCCCACCCGCTCGCAGAGCAGCGGCAGCACCTCGGCCTCAGTGGCCCGGATCGCCACCATCGCGCCACCCGCGGGCAGCCGGCTCATCAGGCCGCCGCGCGCCAGCACCATGGCGGCCGCGCCCTCCAGCGACAGCACGCCGGAGACGTGCGCGGCGGCCAGCTCGCCGACCGAGTGGCCGACCAGGTAGTCGGGGCACACGCCCAGCGACTCCACGAGTCTGAAGAGTGCCACCTCGACGGCGAAGATCGCCGCCTGGGCGTAGTCGGTGCGGTTCAGCAGCTGCGGCTCCGCCTCGATCACCCGGGCAAGCGGGATCTCCAGCTCCGGGTCCAGCAAGGCGGATACCTCGTCGAAGGCGGCCGCGAAGACCGGGAACGCCCGGTACAGCTCCCGCCCCATGCCAAGGCGCTGGGAGCCCTGCCCAGTGAAGAGGAACGCCAGCTTCCCGTTACCGACCGCGGTGCCCGCAGCCAGGGCCAGGGCTGCCAGCAGCTCCTCGGTGGAGCCGCCGACGGCCACCGCACGGTGCTCCCAGGAGGAGCGGGCGCAGGCCAGCGAGAAGGCCACCTCGGCAGGGTCCAGCTCGGGGCGGGCCTCGACCCAGGCGTGCAGCCGGCCCTTCTGCTCGGCAAGCGCCTCGGGGGTGCGCGCCGACAGGAGCCACGGGACGGCGTCCAGTCGCGGTGCGGGGGTCACCGCCGGGGCCTCGGCGCTCTGCGGCTCGGCGACCTGCGCCTGGCTCTTCGCGGTCTCCGCCTCGTCCTGCGCCCCGGTCCGCGGCTCGCTGTCCGCCTCGGTCTGCGGTTCGAGCGCCGGGGCCTGTTCGAGGACCACGTGCGCGTTGGTGCCGCTGATCCCGAACGAGGAGACCGCCGCCCGCCGGGGCCTTCCGCTCTCGGGCCACTCCTGGGCCTCGGTCAGCAGCCGAACCTCGCCCGCCGTCCAGTCCACCTTGCTGGAGGGCTCGTCCACGTGCAGGGTCCTGGGCAGTTCGCCGTGCCGCATCGCCTGCACCATCTTGATCACCCCGGCCACGCCCGCGGCGGCCTGGGTGTGCCCGAGGTTGGACTTGATCGAGCCGAGCCACAGCGGCCGGCCCTCGGGCCGGTCCTGGCCGTAGGCCGCGAGCAGGGCCTGGGCCTCGATCGGGTCGCCCAGCGCGGTACCGGTGCCGTGCGCCTCGACCACGTCGACGTCCGCCGGGGAGACGCCGGCGCTCGCCAACGCCTGCTTGATCACCCGCTGCTGGGAGGGGCCGTTGGGTGCGGTGAGCCTGCTGCTGGCTCCGTCGGAGTTGATCGCGGTGCCCTTGACCACGGCCAGCACCCGGTGGCCGAGCCGCTGGGCGTCGGAGAGCCGCTCGACCAGCAGCATGCCCGCGCCCTCGCCCCAGCCGGTGCCGTCGGCACCCTCGGCGAAGGCCTTGCAGCGGCCGTCGGGGGCCAGGCCGCGCTGCCGGCTGAAGTCGATGAAGGTCTCGGGGGTGGACATCACGGTCACCCCGCCCGCCAGCGCCAGCGTGCACTCGCCCGACTGCAGCGCCTTGACCGCCCAGTGCAGTGCCACCAGCGAGGACGAGCAGGCCGTGTCGACGGTGACGGCGGGCCCTTCCAGGCCGAAGGTGTAGGCCACCCGGCCCGAGGCCACGCTGGCGGCACTGCCGTTGGCCAGATAGCCGTCGAGGTCGTCCGGCACCGAGAGCAGCCGGGTCGCGTAGTCGTTGTACATGACGCCGACGAAGACGCCGGTACGAGAGCCGCGCAGCGCCGCGGGGACGATGCCGGCGTCCTCGAAGGCCTCGTGGGAGGTCTCCAGGAGCAGCCGCTGCTGCGGATCCATCGCCAGCGCCTCGCGCGGCGAGATGCCGAAGAAGTCCGGGTCGAAGTCGGCGGCGTCGTGCAGGAAGGCACCGGTCCGGGCGTAGGTCTTGCCCGCCCGCGCGGGGTCAGGGTCGTACAGTGACTCGACGTCCCAGCCCCGGTCGGCCGGGAAGTCCGACACCGCGTCGGCACCGGCGGCCACCAGGTCCCACAGTTGCTCGGGCGTGGCGACCCCGCCGGGATACCGGCAGGCCATCCCCACGATCGCGATCGGCTCGTGCGCGCGGTACTCCGACTCGCGCAGCCTGCGCCGCGTCTCGCGCAGATCCGAAGTGGTTCGCCTGAGATAGTCGAGCAGTCGGTCCTCGTTGTTCGCCAACGCAGTCATCCGATCGGGATCGAAGCCTTCGGAAACGCGGGATCCCGGCTCGTCGGTCCATGTCCCCGCCTTTGGGAGGCTAGGGATCAGGGGGTGTCGGGGTCACCCCCTACTGCCCCCTGGAGCGAACCGGCCCCCACTTTCCGAAGCATGTCGATTGCCGCGCCGATTGGCCCGCCGACATGGCGGCCACCACCAGCGGACCTGCGCGGATCGCCCGCCGCCGACCAGTCGGCGAGACCGATGTTGACAACGCTGGTGAACCAAACATAACGTCAAGTCGGCTCTGGGGAAGGGGAAGAGTTCCCCTGAGCAGCCACAAGTCCACGATCGACCCGGAGCATCCGGGCAAGCCCGCCCGACCCCGGGAGGTCTGGACCAGTCCGAGACAACAGTGCCATCTCTGCCGCCCACGCCACGCGAAACGCCGACGGGGCAGGCAATTCCAATGATGGCAGCAGGCGACTTTCTGCTGTAGAGAAGATTTCACTTCCGCGTTTCCAGCAATTGTCGTCGCACAGCGAAGATATTGCCCAAGGGGATCCATAAGGGTGGGCGTCCCCGGTAAAGTCTTTCGCGGATTCAATTCAAGAACAATGGCCTCGGGGGTGGCCATTACGGGGGAGGTCATGGTGCGCCTATTCGAGCGCCATCGAGAACTTGAGACCCTGCGCGACGCGTTCGCCGAGTGCGTCGCCGGAGCGGGGCAGCTTGTCATCGTCACCGGCGGCCCGGGGGTCGGAAAGACCAAGCTGCTCCACGAGTTCGCAAACGCCGCGGGCAAGACCGGCGCCGGGCTGCTGACCACCCTCGGCTCCCCTCAGAAGCGGGCCCAGCCGATGAGCGCCATCCGGGAACTCCTGCACAGCGGCGAGCTCCCGACGGATGTTCTGGAAGGCTTATTACAGCCTGACACCGAAGTCAACTCAGCGTCAGGTGCCGGATACCGAACGGCATCGGGTCGACTGGACCACGGCGGCACACAATACGCCCCGGAAACCCTGCTCCAAGCCGTGTCCGCACCGATCTTGGAGTTAGCCAGAGAACGTCCCCTGGCCATCGTCATCGACGACGCCCACCTCCTGGACACCCAGTCCCTTCAGACCCTGCTGTACCTCCTGCGGCGGATCAGGAACAAGCGGATCACGGTGGTCTGTGCCGGCTGGGAGCAGTGCGCGCTGCCGAACCCGCTCATCCACGACGGCCTCAGCCGCCAACCACACCACCGGGTCCGGCTGGCGCCACTGTCCGAGCAGGGCGTGGCCCGGATGCTCGCCGCCCAGGCCAACCGGTCGGTGCCCGCCGAGATCAGCGCCACCTACCACCAGGTGACCGGCGGAAACCCCATGCTGATGCACGCCCTCCTGGACGACGGCACCCAGTTCGGCACCGAACTCGGTGAGCCCGTGCCGAGCATCGCCTACCGGCACGCGGTGCTGGCCTTCCTCTACCGAGGCGAGCCCAGACACCTCTCCGTCGCCAGGGCGCTGGCCGCGCTCGGCGACCACGCCAACGCCCGGACCGCCGCGCTGCTGCTGTCGGCCGGCCCTGACGCGGTGCAGGTCGTGGTCGACGTGCTGAGCTCCACCGGCCTGCTCGACGGCTACCGCTTCCGCCTGCCCGCCGCCGCCAACGCGGTGTTGAGCGACCTCGATCCCCGCGAGCGCTCGCAGCTGCACGGCAGGGTCGCCCGACTGCTCTATCTGGACGGGGCGCCCGCACCCGTGGTGACCCACCACCTCATGGCCGCGGGCCGGGTCGACGAGCCCTGGGGCTTGTCGGTGCTGCGGCTGGCCTCCGAGCAGGCGCTGGCCGCGGACGACGTCGAACGGTCCACCGGCTACCTGCGCCTGGCCCTGCGCGAGTCCGCGGACGAGCAGGAACGGCACGCCCTCTCCACCGCGCTGGCGCGGGCGGAGTGGCGGGTGAACCCGGCCGCCGTGACCCCGCACCTCAATCCGCTCCACCGGCGCGTGCTGGGCGATGACCTGGAAGCGCGGGACGCGGCCACCGTGGTGCGGCACATGCTCTGGCAGGGCGAGACCGGCCTCGCCGACGAGGCCGTGACCGCGTTGGCCGCCTCGCTCGCCCCGGGCGACGCCCACGTGCTGGCCGAGGTGGAGTTCGTCCGGCACTGCTTCTTCGGCGTGCCCCAGGTCAGCCACCGCAGTGACCTCGCCAAGATGGCCACCCTGGAACAGGCCACCACGGGCAAGGTGAACACCCTGTGGGCCACGGTGGCCCTGCTGGTCGGTGGAAACGTCAGCGCCGCGTCGGTGGCGCAGGTGACCGAGGCCCTGTACAGCGACCAGGTCAGCGACCTGAAACTGGAACTGACGGCCACCTCTCTGCTGGTCATCGCCTTCACCGGCCAGGTCCAGACCGCGATCGAGGTCTGCGAGGCGCTGCTGAGCGACTCGGTGCGGCGCGGGTGGACCACCTGGCAGGCGCTGCTGCTCGGCATCCGAGCCGAGATCGCCCTGCTGCAGGGCGATCCGGGCACCGCGGAGGCCAAGGCCACCGAGGCGCTCGAACTGCTGCACTCCCAGGCCTGGGGTGTCCTGATCGGCCTGCCGCTGTCGACGGCGATCTCCGCCAACACGGCCATGGGCCGGCACGAGACCGCGGCGCAGCTGCTGCGGCGCAAGGTGCCGGACAGCATGTTCAACACCAGCTTCGGCGTGCAGTACCTGCGCGCCCGGGGACACCACTACCTGTCCACCGACCGGCCGTTCGCGGCGCTGAACGACTTCGAGACCTGCGGGCACCTGATGCGCGACCGCAGCCCCTCCCTGCAGCCGATGGTCCCCTGGCGCACCGACCTCGCCCAGGCCAACCTGCGGATCGGCAACACCCGGGTCGCCAAGGAGCTGGCGGAGGAGCAGGCCGGGCAGCGCCACCCACTGGGCACCCGCTCGCGGGCGATCGCCCTGCGGGTACTGGCCGGCACCAGCCAGCCGCGGCATCGCACCGCGCTGCTGCGCGAGTCGATCGACCTGCTGCAGGCCTGCGGCGACCGGCTGGAACTCGCGCTGGCCTTCGCCGACCTGTCCGCCACCTACTACGAGCTGGGCGACTACGCCAGAGCCCGCCTGATGGAGCGTCAAGCCGCCCAGGAGGCCGGCGACGGCGAGCCGCAGGCGGCGGCGGACGGCGGGATGTCGCAGAACGAACCGGTGCCCGCCGACTCCCCTGCCACCCCCTCGCCCGCCGCCGGCCCCGCAGCCACCCCGATTGCCGACCTCGCCTCGCTGCTCAGCGACGCGGAGAGCCGGGTCGCCGTCCTGGCCGCGCTCGGATACACCAACCGTGAGATCAGCGGCCGCATCCATGTGACGGTCAGCACGGTCGAACAGCACCTCACCCGCGTGTACCGGAAGTTGAACGTCGCCAGCCGCACCGAACTGCCGTCCAAGCTCCTGGAACGACAGATCACCGCGCTGCCCGAGCACCAGTCGGCCACCAATCACCGCCCTCGCCAGCGCGCCGTGGCCACCAAGGAACTCCCAGTGCTCTGGCGCCGGTTGGCGCTGTAAGGCCTGTTGGAAGGCCTGCTGCCCGGCGCCGAAGCCGCCGCGTCCGAACCGCCCCGCGGGCAGTCGGCGGCGGCTTTGGCGTTGGTGCATCGGGAGGGCTCCCTTCGGGTGTCGGGGTGGGCCGGGGATTCCGAGCCGCTCGTGCTGAGGCGGGCGGCCGGGAGGGCGGTGCCGGTGATGCCACCGGCACCGCCTCGCGGCCTCCGGGGGGTCTGCTCGGCGCGATCCCGCCGGGCAGACCCCCCGGTCCTGCTAGTCGAACTTGCCGAGCTCGTCGTCGAGGAGATCGAAGAGCTCGTCGGCGGTGGCCGTGTCCAGCTCCGGGCCGCCCTGGTCGGCTGCCTCCGGGTGCAGGTCGCCGGCCCACCTGGCGGTCAGGGCGCGCAGGCGCAGGGCCACCCGGGAGCGCTGCTCCTCGTTGACCGAGCTGGCCGAAGCGGCTGCTTCCAGCAGGGACTCCAGGCGGATCACCTCGGCTTCGACATCCGGCACACCGTCCACGTCTTCGACCAGCTCGTCGAAGAGGTGGTCGACGATGGCCACCGGGGTCGGGTAGTCGAAGGTGAGGGTGGAGGACAGGCGCAGGCCGGTGTCGGCGCTGATCCGGTTACGCAACTCCAGCGCGGAGAGCGAGTCCACACCCAGCTCACCGAACGCGCGCTCCGGATCCACCGCCTCGGCGCTCGAATGTCCGAGCACCTCGGCAACGTGGCCGCGCACGACCTCCAGCAGCAACTGCCTGCTCTCCACCGGGGAGAGCGCCGCGAGCCGCTCGGGCAGCGGACTGGGCTGCGGCTTGTCGGTCGCGGCCGGCCCCGCCTGGGCGGTGCGGCGGGCCGGGGTCCGGGCGGCCAGCGCGCGGACCATCGGGGGCGCCTGCTCGGTCGGCTGCACCCGCATCGGCAGGAGCAGCGACTGGTCCGAGGTCAGCGCCCGGTCGAAGAGCGCGAGCGCCCGGTCGACCGACAGCGGCTGGATGCCGTCCCGGGAGAGCCGGCGCAGCTCCGCCTCGCCGAGCGAGCCGGCCATCCCGGAGCCGGTGTCCCACAGGCCCCAGCCGAGCGAGAGCGCGGGGAGTCCGGCCGAGCGCCGCTGGGCGGCCAGGGCGTCCAGGAAGGCGTTGGCCGCCGCGTAGTTGCCCTGCCCGGCGGCCCCGAGGGTGGCGGCGGCCGAGGAGAACAGGACGAAGGCGGCCAGGTCCAGGCCCGCAGTCAGCTCGTGCAGGTGCCAGGCCGCGTCCGCCTTGGGCCGCAGCACCGCGTCCAGGCGCTCATCGGTGAGCGCCGAGATCAGAGCGTCGTCCAGGACCCCGGCGGCGTGCACCACCGCCGTCAGCGGGTGCTCGACGGGGATGTCGTCGAGCAGCGCGGCCATGGCCTCACGGTCGGCGGCGTCGCAGGCGGCCACCGTCACGGTCGCGCCCAGCTCGGCCAGGTCCGCCAGCTCCGTTGGCAGGACCCCGGTGCGGCTGGTCAGCAACAGGTGCCGGACGCCGTGCTCGCCCACCAGGTGCCGGGCGAGCAGGCGGCCGAGGCTGCCGGTACCGCCCGTGATGAGCACGGTGCCCTGCGGGTCCAGCGGGCTGACGCGTTCGAAGGCCGTGGCCTCGGCCAGCCTCGGGACGTACGCCTGACCGGCCCGCAGCGCCAACTCCGGTTCCCCGGTGGCCACCGCCGCCGCCAGGGCGGCCTCGGAGGCGGGATCCTCGTCGAGATCGGCCAGGACCAGACGGTCGGGGTGTTCGACGGCCGCCGCGCGCACCAGACCCCAGATACCGGCCTGCGCGAGGTCCGGCGCGCCGTCCACGCCCACCGCGCCCCGGGTGACGACCACCAGCGGCGCGCCCTCGGCACGGTCCTCGGCGAGCCGCTCCTGGAGGACGGCCAGGGCGCGGTGAGCAGCCTGACCGGCCTGGGCCGGAGCGTGCGGAACGCCGTCGACGGTGATGGTCACGGTGTCCGGTTCGAGCTGCGCTTCGTCCTGTTGGAGAGCCGCCAACGGCACCGGCACCCAGTGCAGTTCGAACAGGTCGCCGGAGCCCGAGGCGGCCGTGACCGCGGCCGCGGCCGCGTTCAGCTGCTCGGCGAACACCTGCCGGATCCGCAGCGCCGACACCACGGCGACTGCTGTGCCGGCGCCGTCGAAGAGCTGCAGGCTCAGTTGCTCGGTGCTCTGCGGGGTGAGCCGCAGCCGCAGGGCCGAGGCACCCGCCGCGTACAGCGCCACGCCCTCCCAGGAGAACGGCAGGGTCATCACCGTCGGGTCCTGGCCGTCCAGCAGGTCGATGGCGTGCAGCGCGGAGTCGAGCAGCGCGGGGTGCAGGCCGAACCCGGTCTGCTCGGCCTCCTCGGGCAGGGCGAGCTCTGCGTAGACCTCCTCGCCCAGCCGCCAGGCGGCCCGCAGGCAGCGGAACAACGGGCCGTAGCCGTAACCCTGGTCGGCGAGGCGGTCGTAGCTGCCGTCGAGGTCGACGGGCACGGCACCGGCCGGCGGCCAGGCCTGAAGCGCGGCGGGTTCCGGCGCGCTCAGCGGGGCCAGGACGCCGGTGGCGTGCCTGGTCCATGCGGCGCCGCTCTCCTCGATGCGGGCGTGCACGGTGACCGGGCGGCGCCCGGATCCGTCATCGGCGCCGGTGACCACCTGGAGCTGGATCCCGCCCTGCGCGGGCAGCACCAGCGGCCGTTCGATGGTCAACTCCTCGACCAGGGTGTTGCCCACCCGGTCGCCCGCCTGGACCGCCAGTTCCACGAAGGCACTGCCGGGCAGCAGCACCACGTCGGCGACGGCGTGCTCGGCCAGCCACGGGTGGGTGCTCAGTGAGAGGCGTCCGGTCAGCACGGTGGTGTCGCTCTCCGCCAGCCTGAGCTCGGCACCGAGCAGCGGGTGCCCGGCCGCCGCCTGGCCGAAGCCGGCCGCCTCGCTCGGCCCTGACGGTCCGTCCTCCAACCAGAGCCGTCGGCGCTGGAAGGCGTACGTCGGCAGGTCGATCCGGCGCACCGCCGTACCGCCGTAGAGCCGCTCCCAGTCGATCGGGACGCCGCGCACCTGCAGCGCGCCCAACGCCGTGGCCAGGGCCAGGGGTTCCTCCTTGTCCCGGCGCAGCACGGAGATCAGCGCCGAGCGCTCGGGGTCGGCCAGGCAGTGCGTGCCCATGGTGGAGAGCACCGCGTCGGGGCCCAGTTCCAGGAAGGTGCGGACCTGCTCGGCCTCCAGGGTGCGGATCCCGTCGGCGAAGCGGACGGCCTCGCGCACGTGTCGCACCCAGTACTCGGGTGAGGTCAGCTCTTCGGTGGTGGCCCGCTCGCCGGTCAGGTTGGAGACGATCGGCACGGTCGGCGGGGCGAACTCAAGGGTGCGCGCGACCTCGGCGAACTCCGCCAGCATCGGGTCCATCAACGGCGAGTGGAACGCGTGGCTGACCCGCAGGCGCTTGGTCCTGCGGTGAGTGAAGGCGGCCTCGAAGGCGGCCACCGCCTCCTCCGCACCGGACACCACGACGGCGTTCGGCCCGTTGACGGCGGCGATGCTCACGGCCTCCCCGAGGTGCGGCAGCACCTCCTCCTCGGTGGCGTCGACGGCCAGCATCGCACCACCGACGGGCAGTGCCTGCATCAGGCGGCCCCGGGCCGCGACCAGGCGGGCGGCGTCATGAAGGCTCAGCACGCCCGCGACGTGGGCGGCAGTCAGCTCGCCGATGGAGTGCCCGGCCAGGAAGTCCGGCCTGATGCCCCAGGACTCCAGCAGCCGGAAGAGCGCGACCTCCAGGGCGAACAGGGCGCTCTGGGTGTATCGGGTCTGGTCGAGCAGCTCGGCGTCCTGATCGAAGATCAGCTCCCGCAGCGGCCGGTCGAGGTGCGTGTCCAGCTGGCTGCAGACCTCGTCCAACGCGCGTCGGAAGACCGGGTGGCGCTGGTACAACTCACGGCCCATGCCCGGGCGTTGCGCGCCCTGCCCGGTGAACAGGAAGGCGAGCTTGCCGGCCACCGGCTTGCCGCGCAGCAGGCCGGGCGCTGCCTCACCGGCCGTCAACGCGGCCAGCCCCACGGCCAGTTCGTCCCGGTCACGGGCTATCAGCGCGGCCCGGTGGCCGAGCTCGGAGCGGCCGGTGGCCAACGAGAAGGCGAGGTCGGCGATCGGCGCGTCCGCCAGGGCGGTCAGCTTCGCCGCCTGGGCCGAGAGCGCCTCCGGGGTGGCCCCGGAGAGCAGGACGGGCAACAGCGGGGCCTCGGTACCCGCCGGCTCGGCGACCTGCTCGGTGACGGCCTCGATGATGGTGTGGGCGTTGGTGCCGCTGATCCCGAAGGAGGAGATCCCGGCCCGGCGCGGCCGCTCGACCTCGGGCCAGGCCCGGGCCTCGGTCAGCAGCCGGACCTCGCCCGCCGACCAGTCCACCTTGCCGGAGGGCTCGTCCACGTGCAGGGTCTTGGGCAGCACACCGTGGCGCATCGCCTGCACCATCTTGATCACCCCGGCCACACCGGCCGCCGCCTGGGTGTGACCGATGTTCGACTTGACCGACCCCAACCACAACGGCCGATCCGCCGAGCGGCCCTGACCGTAGGTGGCCAGCAGCGCCTGCGCCTCGATCGGGTCGCCCAGCGTGGTACCGGTACCGTGCGCCTCGACCACGTCGACATCGGCGGCCGACAGCCGGGCAGCGGCCAGCGCCTGACGGATCACCCGCTGCTGGGACGGCCCGTTGGGCGCGGTCAGCCCGTTGGAGGCACCGTCCTGGTTCACCGCGGAGCCACGGATGACGGCCAGCACCTGGTGCCCGTTGCGCCGGGCGTCCGAGAGCCGCTCCAGCAGCAGCATCCCGGCGCCCTCGGAGAGCGTGGTGCCGTCCGCGCCGTCGGCGAAGGACTTCGCCCGGCCGTCGGCGGCGAGATTGCGCTGCCTGCTGAAGTCCACGAACGTGTCCACGGTGGACATCACCGAGACGCCGCCGGCCAGGGCGAGCGTGCACTCGCCGCCGCGCAGTGACTGCGCCGCCAGGTGCAGGGCCACCAGCGAGGAGGAGCAGGCGGTGTCCACCGAGAGGGTGGGACCCTCCAGGCCGAGGGTGTAGGCGACCCGGCCCGAGGCCACGCTGCCGAGGCTGCCGTTGCCCAGGTAGTCCCGCACGTCCTCCGGCGCGTTGCTGAGCCTGCTGCCGTAGTCGTGGTACATCACCCCGGCGAACACGCCGGTGGCACTGCCCCGCACCGAGTACGGGTCGATGCCGGCGCGCTCCAGCGCCTCCCAGGAGGTCTCCAGGAGCAGGCGCTGCTGCGGGTCCATCGCGATCGCCTCGCGCGGCGAGATGCCGAAGAAGTCCGGCTCGAAGTCGGCGGCGTCGTGCAGGAACCCGCCCTCGCGGGAGTACGTCCGGCCGGCCTTGCCCGGCTCCGGGTCGTAGAGTCCCTCGATGTCCCAGCCACGGTCGGCCGGGAACTGCGAGATGCCGTCACCGCCGTCCGCCAGCAGCTGCCACAGCTCCTCGGGGGTGCTGACACCACCGGGGAAGCGGCAGGCCATCGCCACGATCGCGATCGGCTCGTCGCCGGCCTGCCGCGCGCCGGCGGCGGGTTCGGGGACCGGCTCGGCGGAGCCGAAGAGTTCGGTCCTGAGGTGGCCGACCAGGGCGGTGGGGTCCGGGTAGTCGAAGACCAGGGTGGCCGGCAGCCGCAGCCCGACAGCCAGGCCCAGCCGGTTGCGCAGTTCCACCGCGGTCAGCGAGTCGAAGCCCCAGTCCCTGAAGGCCCGTCGCGGGTCGAGCACCATGTCCGAGTCGTGGCCGAGCACGGCGGCGACATGGGTGCGGACCAGCTCGAGGAGGGCCGTGTCGCGCTCGGCCCGTCCGAGGGCGGCCAGCTTGTCCAGCGCGCTGCCCGGTGCCGCGGGTGCCGCTGCCGCCGTGCGCCGGGCGGCCGGACGGAGCAGGCCGCGCAGCACCGGGGAGAGCGTGCCCGCCGAACGCAGCGCGGGCAGGTCCAGGCCGATCGGCACCAGCAGCGCCCGGTCCCCGGCCAACGCGAGGTCGAAGAGCGCCAGGCCCTCGGCGGTGGCGATCGGACGCACCCCGGACCTGGCCATCCGCACCACGTCCGCCTCGCTCAGGTGGGCGGTCATCCCGGTGCGCTGCTCCCAGAAGCCCCAGGCCAGCGAGAGGCCGGGCAGGCCGAGCGCCTGGCGGTGCTGGGCCAGGCCGTCGAGGAAGGCGTTGGCCGCCGCGTATCCGGACTGGCCCGCACCGTCCACGGTGCCGGCGGCCGAGGAGAAGAGCACGAACGCCTTGAGGTCGAGACCGGCGGTGAGCTCGTGCAGATGCCAGGCCGCGTCCACCTTGGGGCGCAGCACCGCGTCCAGCCGCTCAGCGGTGAGCGCGGTGACCAAGCCGTCGTCCAGCGCGCCGGCCAGGTGCAGCACGGCGGTCAGCGGGCGGTCGACGGGGACGGTGGCGAGCAGGTCGGCGAGCTGCTCGCGGTCGGCCGCGTCGCACTTGGCCACGGTGATCTCCGCGTCCAGGTCGGCGAAGTCGTCCTGGGCGACGCCGCTGCGCCCGGCCAGCAGCAGGTGACGCACACCGTGCTCGGCCACCAGGTGCCGGGCCACCAGCGCGCCCAGCACGCCGGTGCCGCCGGTGATCAGCACGGTGCCCTCCGCATCGAGGGGGCTGACGGTGCCATCCGGTGCGCTCCTGACCAGCCGGGGCACGTGCACCCTGCCGTCGCGCACGGCGAGTTGTGGCTCGCCCGAGGCGGCGACCGCCGCCAGGGCCTGCTCGACGGTGGTGTCCTGGTCGGCGTCCACCAGGACGAACTGCTCGGGGTTCTCGCCCTGGGCGGCGCGGGTCAGGCCCCAGACGGCGGCCGCGGCGAGGTCCTGGACGCCCTCGGCGCCCACCGCCACCGCTCCCCTGGTGAGCACCACCAGGCGGGAGGCGGCGACCTTCTCGCTGTCCAGCCACTGCCGCAGGGTCTCAAGCACCTGGACGGAGACGGCCCGGGTGCCGGTGACGGGATCCTCGCCCTGCCGCACCGGCAGGACCACCAGCTCCGGTACGGTCGCCAGCTCCGCCAGGCCGCCCTCGCCGAGCACCACGTGATCGGGTGCGGGTCCCTCCACCGCGAGGACCGGCCAGTCGAGCCGGAACAGGGCGTCGGAACGGGTGGCCGCCCCGAGCGCGGCGGGGTCGGCCGCGCGGGTGGTCAGCGCGTCCACCGAGGCCACCGGGGAGCCGGTGGTATCGGCGAGCTGGACGGTCAGTGCGTCGGTGCCGGTGATCCGCAGGCGCAGCGCCCTGGCTCCCGAGGCGTACAGCGAGACGCCGTTCCAGACGAAGGGCAGCCGGGCCTGGCCCGGCTCCTGGCCACCGCCGAGGTCCGCGGCGTGCAGGGCCGCGTCGAAGAGCGCCGGGTGCAGGGCGAACCCCTGCTCCTCCACCGGGAGTTCGACCTCAGCGAAGACCTCCTCGCCACGCCGCCAGGCCGCCTTGAGCCCCTGGAAGGCGGGGCCGTAGTGGTAGCCCTGCTCGGCCAGCCCCTCGTACACGCCGTCCACCGGGACCGGCTGCGCACCGGCCGGGGGCCAGGCCGCCAAGTCGAAGCCGGCCTCGGCGGTGTCCGGCTCCAGCAGGCCGCTGGCGTGCCTGGTCCACTCGCCTTCGCCGCCCTCGGGGCGCGAGTGCACGGTCAGCGGGCGTCGGCCCGAGTCGTCCGGCTCGCCGAGGTGGAGCTGAAGTTGGACCGCGCCGCGCTCGGGCAGCAGCAGCGGCACCTCCAAGGTCAGTTCCGACACCCGGCCGCAGCCGACCTCGTCGCCGGCCTTGACGGCCAACTCCACGAACGCGGTACCCGGCAGCAGGACCGTGCCGCCCACCGCGTGGTCGGCCAGCCAGGGCGCGGTGGCGGTGGCGAGCCGGCCGGTGAAGAGCATGCCGCCGCCGTCGGCGACCGTGACCGAGGCGCCGAGCAACGGGTGTCCGGCGGCGACCAGACCGGCCGCGGTCACATCGCCCACCGCCTGGGAGCTGCCGAGCCAGAACCGCTCGCGCTGGAAGGCGTAGGTGGGCAGGTCCACCTTGCGCACGGGCGTCCCGGCGAAGACCGCCGCCCAGTCGAGGGCGACGCCGTGCACGTGCGCCTCGGCCAGCGATGTCAGGAAGCGCTCCGGGCCGCCCTCGTCGCGGCGCAGCGAGCCGATCCCGACGACCTCGGCGTTCAGCGCCTCCGCCGTCTCCTCCACGCTGTGCAGCAGCACCGGGTGCGGGCTGCACTCGACGAAGACGCCGTAGCCACTGTCGAGCAGCAGCCGGGTGGCGCCCTCGAAGAGCACGCTCTGGCGCAGGTTGGTGTACCAGTAGTCGGCGTCCAGGCCCGCGGTGTCGAACAGTTCGCCGGTCACCGTGGAGTAGAACGGCACGTCGACGGAGCGCGGGCTCAGGCCGGAAAGCTCCTTCAGCAGCCGCTCGCGGATCGACTCGACCTGGGCCGAGTGCGAGGCGTAGTCCACCGGCAGCCGTTTGGCCCGCACGCCCTCCGCGCGCAGCCCGGCGTGCAGCTGGTCCAAGGCGTCGGCGTCGCCGGAGACCACCACCGAGGCCGCGCCGTTGACGGCGGCCACCGAGAGCCGCCCTTCGTACTCGGCGAGCCGCGCACGGACCTGCTCCGCCGCCAGCGCCACCGACATCATGCCGCCGCGCGCGGACAGGTCGTCCGCGATGGCCAGGCTGCGCAGGGCCACCACCTTGGCGCCGTCGGCCAGCGAGAGCGCCCCGGCCACGCAGGCGGCCGCGATCTCGCCCTGCGAGTGCCCGATCACGGCGGCCGGGCGCACCCCGTAGGAGATCCACAGCTCGGCCAGCGACACCATGACCGCCCAGAGCACGGGCTGCACCACGTCCACCCGCTCCAGCGAGTCCGCGCCGCGGATGACCTCCAGCAGGTCCCAGCCCACGTGCGGGGCCAGCGCCTGGGCACACTCGGTCATCCTGGCGGCGAACACCGGGGCCGTGTCCAGCAGTTCGGCCGCCATGCCGATCCACTGCGAGCCCTGTCCGGGGAAGACGAAGGCGATCCGGGACTCGCTCTGGCGCCCGCCCTGAACCACGCCCGCCGCGGCGCGTCCGGCGGCGATCTCCCTCAGCCCGGCGGCCAGCGCGGAGCGGTCCGCGCCGATCACCACCGCGCGGTCACCGAGGGCGGCCCGGGAGGTGGCCAGGGTCCAGGCGAGGTCGGGCAGCGGGGCGCTGTCCAGGTGGTCGAGCAGCCGCTGCGCCTGGGCGGCCAAGCCCTGCTCACCCTTTCCGGAGAGCACCAGCGGCAGCGGTCCGGTCGGTTCGGTGGCACGCTGGGGCACTTCGGGCTCGGGCACGCTCTCCAGGATCACGTGGGCGTTGGTGCCGCTGATGCCGAAAGAGGAGACCGCGGCCCGCCGGACCTCGCCGCGCTCGGGCCAGTCCCTGGCCTCGGTGAGCAGTTCGACCGCGCCATCGGTCCAGTCCACCTGCGGGGTGGGCTCGTTGACGTGCAGCGTCTTCGGCATCCGGCCGTGGCGCATCGCCATCACCAGCTTGATCACCCCGGCGACGCCCGCGGCCGCCTGGGTGTGGCCGATGTTCGACTTGATCGAGCCGAGCCAGAGCGGCTCACCGCCGGCGCGCTCCTGCCCGTAGGTCGCGAGCAGCGCCTGCGCCTCGATCGGGTCGCCCAGCGGGGTGCCGGTGCCGTGCGCCTCCACCAGGTGCACCTGATCGGCACTGAGCCTGGCGTTGGCCAGGGCCTGGCGGATCACCCGCTGCTGGGACGGCCCGTTGGGGGCTGTCAGGCCGTTGGAGGCGCCGTCCTGGTTGATCGCGCTGCCGCGGACCACGGCCAGCACCCGGTGCCCGTTGCGCTCGGCGTCCGACAGCCGCTCCAGCAGCACCATGCCGACGCCCTCGCCCCAGCCGGTGCCGTCCGCCGAGGCGGCGAAGGACTTGCACCGGCCGTCCAGCGAGAGCCCGCGCTGGCGGCTGAAGTCCACGAAGGTGTCCGGGGTGGACATCACGGTGACACCGCCGGCCAGCGCGTAGGCGCACTCACCGGTGCGCAGCGCCTGGACCGCCAGGTGCAGCGCGACCAGCGAGGAGGAGCAGGCGGTGTCCACGGTGACGGCGGGCCCCTCCAGGCCCAGCGTGTAGGAGACCCGGCCCGATGCGACACTGCCCAGGTTTCCGTTGCCGAGATAGCCCTCGACGCCCTCGGGCACCTCGGCCAGCCAACTGCCGTAGTCGTGGTACATCACCCCGGCGAAGATGCCGGTCCGGCTGCCGCGCAGGGTGTGCGGGTCGATGTTGGCCCGCTCGAACGCCTCCCAGGAAACCTCCAGGAGCAGGCGCTGCTGCGGGTCCATCGCGATCGCCTCGCGCGGTGAGATGCCGAAGAACGCGGCGTCGAAGCGCGGTGCGTCGTAGAGGAAGCCGCCCTCACGGACGTGGGTCTTGCCCGGCGCGTCCGGGTCCGGGTCGTAGAGCCCCTCGACGTCCCAGTCGCGGTCGGCGGGGAAGTCCCCCACCGCGTCCACGCCCTGGTCGACCAGCTGCCACAACTGCTCGGGCGAGCTGACGCCGCCGGGGTAGCGGCAGCTCATCGCCACGATCGCGATCGGCTCCTGCGCCGCGGCCTCGATCCGCGTGTTCTGCTGGCGCAGTCGTTCGTTCTCCAGCAGCGACTCGCGCAGCGCCTCGACTATCTGCTCGACAGATGTATCCACGGTCGGTGTCGCTCCCTGATTACTTGGCGTCGCTACGGTCGAGCGCAGTGCGGATGAGATCGGAGATGTCCATGTTCTTGATGGCCGACGTCCGGTCGGCCCCGGACTCGGCCGGTGCGCCGGGCGCGGCCGGCTTCGGGTCGGCGGGGGCGGTCTCGGAGAGTTTCAGCAGCCGCTCCAGCAGACCCGACTCGCGGAGCCTGGCCACCGGGATGCCGGCCAGCAGCTCGGCCACCCGGGCGTCATCGGGCGCCTCGGCCGCCGGCTCGGTCCGCTCCGGGCGCAACCTGTCCAGCAGGTACGCGGCGAGCGCCGCCGGGGTGGCGTAGTCGAAGATCATCGTGGACGGCAGGCGCAGCCCGCTGACCGCGTTCAACTTGTTGCGCAGCTCCACCGCGGCGAGCGAGTCGAAACCCAACTCGCTGAAGGCACGCCTGGGTTGGACGGATGCCGGACCGTCGTGCCCGAGCACGGCGGCCACCTGCGAGCGAACCGCCTCCAGCACCGCGTGCTCGTGGTCGGCGGCCGGCAACGTGCTCAGGCGCTGGGCCAGCGAGGCCGCACCGCTGGAACCGCCGGCGCCGGTGGCCGCGTCCCGGCGGACGGTGGGCCGCACCAGAGCGCGCAGCACGGCGGGGAGGGACTCGCTGCGCTCGCGCAGCGCCGCCAGGTCCAGACGCGCCGGCACCAGGGTGGCACGCTCGGCGCGCAGGGCTGCGTCGAACAGGGCCAGCCCCTCGGCCGGGTCCAGCGCGCCGATGCCGGAACGCTCGATCCGCTCCAGGTCGGCCTCGGCGAGCTGGCCGCCCATCCCGCCGGCTCCCGCCCACAGGCCCCAGGCCAGCGCGGTGGCCGGCAGGCCGGCCGCGGCCCGGTGCTCGGCCAGCGCGTCCAGGAAGACGTTGGCGGCCGCGTAGTTGCCCTGCCCGGTGGCGTCCAGGGTTCCGGCCGCCGAGGAGAACAGGACGAACCTGCTGATCTCCCGCTCCAGGGTCAACTCGTGCAGATGCCAGGCACCGTCGACCTTCGGCCGCAGCACCGGGTCGATCCGCTCGGGGGTCAGCGAGCCGATCAGGGCGTCGTCCAGGACACCCGCGGTGTGCACGACGCTTCGCACCGGGTGCTCGGCGAGCAGCCCGGCCAGCGCCGCCCGGTCGGCGACGTCGCAGGCCACCACCGCCACCTGGGCGCCCAGTTCGGTCAGCTCAGCCTTCAGCTCCCGTGCCTCGGGCGCCTGCAGGCCCCGGCGTCCGGCCAGCACCAGGCTGGTGACCGCGTGCTGCCGCACCAGGTGCCTGGCCACCAGCGCGCCCAGGCCGCCGGTGCCGCCGGTGATCAGCACGGTGCCCCAGTCGGGGCCGTCCTGGTCGGCCTGCGGCAGCTGGACCCTGGCCAGGCGCGGCACCCGGACCGCGCCCTCGCGCAGCACCAGTTCGGGCTCGCCCGAGTCGAGGGCGGCGGCCAGCAGCGGCAGGGTGAGCGCCTCGGTGGAGTCCACCAGGACGATCCGGCCCGGGTCCTCGGCCTGCGCCGCGCGGACCAAGCCACGCACGGCGGCGTCCGCCAGGCCCTGGGCGGTCAGCACCACCAGCGTCGCCTTGGCGTACCGCTCCTCGCGCAGCCACTCCTGGACGGGTGCGAGCACGGCGTGCAGGGCGGCGCGTACGGCCTCCGGGACGGGCGCGCCGGCCGGCGTCGGCACCGGGAGCAGCAGGACGTCGGGGACGGCGTCGCCGAGCGCGGCCAGGTCGGGGTGGACGGGCACGTCGAGGCCGAGGCCGCCGGTACCGAGCACCGCGAACTGCCGGTTGCCCACGCCCTGGGCGGTCAGGTCCGGGCGATCGGTCAGCTCCACCGTGTACAGCGAGTCCTGCTGGGGGCCGAGCTGGCCGGCCGCCACCGGGCGGGTCACGAAGGAGGAGACGGTGGCGAGCGGGGTTCCCTCGCCGTCGGCCAGCTCGATCCAGATGCCGTCGCCGTCCTGGCGGGTCAGCCGCACCCGGGCCGCGAAGGCGCCGCCCGTGTGCAGTTCGACGCCGTTCCAGGCGAACGGGAGCAGCACCTTGCCGTCCACCGGTGCCTCGCGCCCCTCGTCCAGCAGGGAGGTGGCGTGCAGGGCGGCGTCCAGCAGCGCGGGGTGCAGGCCGAAGCGGGCGGCGTCGGGCCGTTCGGCGGCGGGGAGTTCGAGCTCGGTGAAGACCTCCTCGCCGCGCCGCCAGGCGGCCTTGACGCCCTGGAAGACCGGGCCGTACTCGTAGCCCTCGGCGCGCATCCGCTCGTAGAGGCCGGTGACGTCGACCTCGGTCGCGCCGGCCGGCGGCCACTGGGTGAACGGCTCCGGGCGGGCGGTGCCTCGCTCCGCGAGCAGGCCGGTGGCGTTGACGGTCCAGCCGGCCTCCTCGGATCCCGCCGGGCGGGAGAAGATCTGCACGGCTCCGCCGCGCCCGGCCACGACCTGGAGCTGCACGGCGGTCGACTCCGGCAGCAGCAGCGGCGCCTGGAGCGTGAGCTCCTCCAGGACCGGCAGGCCGAGCAGGTCGCCGGCCCGAATCGCCAGATCGACCAGCGCGGTTCCCGGCAGCAGGACCGTGCCGAGGACGGCGTGCTCGGCGAGCATCGGGTGGGTGGCTCGCGACACCCGCCCGGTCAGCACCACCTCGTCGGAGGCGGCCAGCCGGATCTCGGCACCGACCAGCGGGTGGTCCACCGGCGCCTGGCCCAGGCTGCCCGCGTCGCCCTTGGCGGCCGGGGCGTCCAGCCAGAACCGCCGATGCTGGAAGGCGTAGGTCGGCAGCTCGACCGCCCGAGCGGTGTAGTCGCCGTAGATCGAGGGCCAGTTCAGTGCGGCGCCGCGGGTGTGCGCCAGCGCGAGGGCGCCCAGCAGCTCCGCCACCTCGGGCTTGTTCTTGCGGGCGACCGAGGCGAAGACCGCCTGCGCGTCGTCGGCCACGCACTCCGGGCCCAGCGCGCTCAGCACGGCGTCCGGGCCCAGCTCCAGGAAGGTGGTGACGCCCTGGTCGGCCAGCGTGGCGACGGCGTCGGCGAAGCGCACGCTCTCGCGGACGTGCCGGACCCAGTACTCGGGGGTGCCCAGCTCCGCCGCGCTCGCCGCCTTGCCGGTCAGGGTGGAGACGATCGGGATGTTCGGCTCGGCGTAGTCGAGTTCGGCCAGCACGGCGCCGAACTCGGCCAGCATGCCGTCCATTCGGGGCGAGTGGAAGGCGTGCGAGACGGTCAGCCGCTTGGCGCGCCCGAAGTGGGCCGCCACGTCCTGCACCGCCTCGGTGTCGCCGGAGAGCACCACGGAGCGCGGCCCGTTGACCGCCGCGATGCTGACCCGCTCGTCCAGCAGCGGCAGCACCTCGGCCTCGCTCGCCCGCACCGCGACCATCGCCCCGCCCTCGGGCAGCGCCTGCATCAGCCGGCCCCGGGCACCGACCGCCTTCGCCGCGTCCGCCAGCGACCAGACGCCGCTGACGTGCGCCGCGGCCAGCTCGCCGATCGAGTGGCCCGCCAGGAAGTCCGGGCGCAGGCCGAACGACTCCAGCAGCCGGAAGAGCGCCACCTCGGTGGCGAAGAGCGCGGCCTGGGTGTAGGCCGTCCGGCCCAGCAGCTCGGCGTCCGCGCCGAAGACCACCTCGGCCAGCGGGCGGTCGAGTGCCGGGTCCAGGTGGGCGGCGACGCGGTCGAAGTGCTCGGCGAAGACCGGGAAGGTCTCGTACCACTGGCGTCCCATGCCGGGGCGCTGCGAGCCCTGGCCGGAGAAGAGGAACGCCAGGCCGCCCTCGTCGACGGTGCCGGTGACCAGCCCGGGCGCCTCGGTGCCGGCGCTCAACGCGGCCAGGGCGGCGTCGAGTTCGGCGCGCTCGGCGGCCAGCACCACGGCGCGGTACGGGTGGGCGCTGCGGGTGGTGGCCAGCGCGAGGCCCAGGTCGGCGAGGTCCACGTCGCCGGTGGCGGCCAGCTTCTCGGCCTGGGCGGCCAGCGCCTCGGGGCTGCGGCCGGAGACCGGCAGCGCCACCAGGGTGGGCGGGGTACCGGTGGCCGGGGCGTCCTCGGTGAACGGCGCCGCTTCGAGGATCACATGGGCGTTGGTGCCGCTGATGCCGAAGGAGGAGACGGCGGCGCGGCGCGGGTGCCCGGCCTCGGGCCAGTCCCGGGACTCGGTGAGCAGTTCGACGGCGCCCGCCGTCCAGTCCACCTGGTCCGAGGGGGCGTCCACGTGCAGGGTCTTGGGCAGCACGCCGTGGCGCATCGCCTCGACCATCTTGATCACGCCGGCCACGCCCGCGGCGGCCTGGGTGTGGCCGATGTTGGACTTGATCGAGCCGAGCCAGAGCGGGCGCTCCTCGGTGTGCTCCTGGCCGTAGGTGGCCAGCAGCGCCTGGGCCTCGATCGGGTCGCCCAGCGTGGTGCCGGTGCCGTGCGCCTCGACCACGTCGACCTCGGCGGCCGACAGCCCGGCGCTGGCCAGCGCCTGGCGGATCACCCGCTGCTGGGAGGGGCCGTTGGGGGCGGTCAGGCCGTTGGAGGCGCCGTCCTGGTTGATCGCGCTGCCCCGCAGCACGGCGAGCACCCGGTGCCCGTTGCGCTCGGCGTCCGACAGGCGCTCCAGCACCAGCATGCCGACGCCCTCACCCCAGCCGGTGCCGTCCGCCGCGGCCGCGAAGGACTTGCAGCGCCCGTCGGCGGCCTGGCCGCGCTGGCGACTGAAGTCGATGAAGGTGTCGGGGGTGGACATCACGGTGACACCGCCGGCCAGCGCGAGCGTGCACTCACCGCCGCGCAGCGCCTGCGCGGCCAGGTGCAGGGTGACCAGCGAGGAGGAGCAGGCGGTGTCGACGGTGACGGCCGGCCCTTCGAGGCCGAGCGCGTAGGAGACGCGCCCGGAGAGCACACTGCCGAGGGTGCCGTTGCCGAAGTAGGCGGCCACCTCCTCGGGGGCGTCGGTGAGCCAGCTGCCGTAGTCGTGGTACATCACGCCGGCGAACACGCCGGTGGCGGTGCCGCGGACCGTCGCCGGATCGATGCCCGCGCGCTCGAACGCCTCCCAGGAGACCTCGAGGAGCAGGCGCTGCTGCGGGTCCATCGCGACCGCCTCGCGCGGGCTGATGCCGAAGAAGTCGGCGTCGAACTCCGCGGCCCGGTAGAGGAATCCGCCCTCGCGGGAGTAGGTCTTGCCGGGCGTGCCCGGCTGCGGGTCGTAGATCCCCTCGGTGTCCCAGCCGCGGTCGGCCGGGAAGTCCGCGATGGTGTCGACGCCGTCGGCGACTAGGCGCCACAGGTCCTCGGGGGACTCCACGCCGCCGGGGTAGCGGCAGCTCATCCCGACGATCACGATCGGATCTTCGGCCAGGCCGACGGCCGCCGCCACCGGCGCGGCCGGGGCCTCGGGCTCGCCGCCGAACAGGGTGTCGCGGATGTGCTCGGCCAGCGCCTTCGGCGCCGGGTAGTCGAAGACCAGCGTGGCCGGAAGCCGCAGCCCGGTCGCCGAGTTGAGGCGGTTGCGCAGCTCCACGGCGGCCAGCGAGTCGAAGCCGATCTCGGTGAACGCCCGGGTCGGGCTGATCGCCGCCGCGCTCTCGTGCCGCAGCACGGCCGCCACCTCGGTGCGGACCAGCTCCAGCAGGGTACGGTCCCGCTCGGCGGCGGGCAGGGCGCTCAGCGCGTTGCCGCCGTCCTGGGCGCGGGTGCTGCGGGCGGCCGACGCCCGGCGGTTGACCGGCCGCACCAGGCCGCTGAGCAGCGCGGGGATGCCGTCCGTACGGCGGCGCACGGCGGCGGTGTCCACCTCGACCGGGACGACCCGAGCGGCGTCGGTGCGCACGGCGGCGTCGAACAGCCGCAGCGAGTGCGCCGCGTCCAGTCCGGGCAGTCCGTAGCGGGCGATCCGGGCCAGCGTCGCCTCGTCGAGCGCGGCGCCCATGCCGGCCTCGCCGGTCCACAGGCCCCAGGCGAGGGCGGTGGCGGGCAGGCCCAGCTCGGCGCGGTGCTCGGCCAGGGCGTCCAGGAAGGCGTTGGCCGCCGCGTAGTTGGCCTGCCCGGCGCCGTCGAGGACGGCGGCGAGCGAGGAGAAGAGCACGAAGGCCTTGAGGTCCAGCTCGGCGGTGAGCTCGTGCAGGTGGCAGGCGCCGTCCACCTTGGCGCGGAAGACCTCGGCCAGCGCCTCCTCGGTGAGCGAGCCGATCACGCCGTCGCGCACCGTGCCGGCGGCGTGGACCACCGAGTCGACCGGGTGGGCGGCCAGTAGTGCGGCCACCGCGGCGCGGTCACCCACGTCGCAGCCGACCACGGCCACATCGGCGCCCAACTCTTCGAGTTCGGCCTGGAGTTCGGGGGCAGAGCCGCGGCGCCCGGCCAGCACCAGGCTGCGCACGCCGTGCTCGGTGACCAGGTGGCGGGCCAGCAGGCCGCCCAGGCCGCCGGTACCGCCGGTGATCAGGACCCGGCCCCACTCGGGGGTCTCGGCCGCCGCGGAGGGCAGTACGGCCAGCCGGGGTGCGGTGAACTCGCCCTCCAGCAGCGACAGTTCCGGCTCACCGGTGGCGAGCGCGGCGGACACCTCGGCCTCGGCGGGCAGGCCGGGGTGCTCGATCAGGACGAACCGGCCAGGGTTCTCCGCCTGCGCCGAGCGGACCAGGCCGCGGACGGGCGCCTGGGCGAGCGCGGGCGAAGTGATCACCACCAGCGTGGAGTCGGCGAAGCGGTCGTCGGACAGCCAGGCCTGGAGCACCCGCAGCACCCGGGCGGTGGCGCTCCTCGCCGCGAGCGGCAGCTCCTCGGCGCCGGCCACCGCGGGCAGCACGACGGCCTGCGGCAGCGGGTCGGTCAACGTGGTCAGGTCGGCGAGCGCGGTCAGGTCGGCGAGTTCGCCGTCCAGCACCGCGATCCGCAGCGGCTGCGGCTCGGCCGGCACGGCCAGCGGCGACTGCCGTACGACGTAGAGGACTTCGTCGTCCGACACCGGGCGGGAGACCAAGCCCCGCACGGTGGCCAGCGGCGCGCCGGTGGCGTCGGCGAACTCGAGCGCCAGGGTGTCCTTGCCGGAGTGGGAGATCCGCACCCGCACCGAGGTGGCACCGGCGGCGTGCAGCGACACCCCGGTCCAGGCAAACGGCACCAGCACCTCGGCGCGGGGCTCGGCGCCCAGGTCGGCGGCGTGCAGGGCGGCGTCCAGCAGTGCCGGGTGCAGGCCGAACTCGGCCGCGTCGGCAACGAGTTCGGCGGGCAGCTCGACCTCGGCGAAGACCTCGCCGCCGTGCCGCCAGGCCGCCCGCAGCCCCTGGAAGGCCGGGCCGTAGCCGTAGCCCTGGGCCGCCAGGGTCTCGTAGACACCCGCGAGGTCGACCTCCTCGGCACCCTGCGGCGGCCAGCTGTCCAGCGGCTGCGGCAGCGGCTCGGCGGCGGGTGCCAGCACACCACCGGCGTGCTGGGTCCACTGCCCGGCGTCCGCGCCGTCCGCCCTGGAGTGGATGGTCAGCTGTCGGCGCCCGTTCTCGTCCGGCTCGCCCACCGCGACCTGGATGCCCGCGCCGCCCTCGGCCGGCAGCACCAGCGGGGCGCCCAGGGTGAGTTCCTCGATCGCGCCCGCGCCCACGTGGTCGCCCGCGCGCACAGCCAGCTCCACGAAGGCGGTGCCGGGGAAGAGCACCCGCCCGGCGATGACGTGGTCGCCCAGCCACGGCTGGGCGCGCAGCGAGAGGTGTCCGGTGAGCACCACGCCGTCCGCGCCGACGGCCACCACCGCGCTCAGCAGCGGGTGTCCGGCGGGTAGTTGGCCGATGTCCGCGAGGTCGGCGTGGGCCGAGCCGGGCTCCAGCCAGAACCGCTTGCGCTGGAAGGGGTAGTTGGGCAGGTCGATCCGGCGCCCGTCACGGCCGGCGTGGAAGCGGGCCCAGTCCACCGGGACACCGGCGGTGTAGGCCGCCGCCAAGGCCAGCACGGCCTGCCGGGGCTCGGGGTGCTCGCGGCGCAGCAGCGGGGCGAAGACGGCCGGGGAGCCGTCCAGGCACTCCTGGCCCATGGCGCAGAGCACGCCGTCCGGGCCGATCTCCAGGAAGGTGTCGACCCCGGCGGCCGCCAGCCAGTCCATGGCGGAGGCGAACCGCACCTGGGCGGCCACGTGCTCGACCCAGTACTCGGGCGTCGCCACCGCCTCGGTGCACAGCTCACCGGTGACCGTGGAGACCATCGGGATCTTCGGCGCGGTGTACGTCAGCACGTTGGCGATCCGACGGAACTCGGTGAGCATCGGCTCCATCAGCGGCGAGTGGAAGGCGTGGCTCACCCGCAGCCGCTTGGTCCGGTGCCCGGCCGCGGCCAGCTCCTCGGCGATCCGCAGCACCTCCCGCTCGTCGCCGGAGAGCACCACCGCGCGGGGGCCGTTGACCGCCGCGAGGCCGACCCGCTCGGTGAGCAGCGGCGCCACCTCGGCCTCGGTGGCCTGCACCGCGACCATCGCGCCGCCGGCCGGCAGCGCCTGCATCAGCCGGCCGCGCGCGGCGACCAGGATGGCGGCGTCCTCCAGGGTGAGCACCCCGGCGACGTGCGCGGCGGCCAGCTCGCCGATGGAGTGCCCGGCCAGGTAGTCGGGGCGCAGGCCCCAGCTCTCGGCCAGCCGGAACAGCGCGACCTCGATCGCGAACAGGGCCGGCTGGGCGTACTCGGTACGGTGCAGCAGCTCGGCCTCGGCCGAGCCCTCGGCCGCGAACAGCACCTCGGTGAGCGGCAGGTCCAGCTGGAGGTCCAGGTAGCCGCAGACCTTCTCCAGGGCGTCGGCGAACACCGGGAATTCGGCGCCCAGTTCGCGGCCCATGGCCAGGCGCTGGCTGCCCTGCCCGGTGAACAGGAAGGCGAGCCTGCCGGGTCCGGCGACGGTGGTGGGGGCCGTGCCGGAGGCGATCGCGGTGAGGGCGGCGCGCAGCTCCTCGCGGCTCTCGGCGACGATCGCGGCGCGGTCCGCCAGGCCGGCCCGGGTGGTGGCCAGCGAGTGGGCGAGGTCGGCGAGCCGGACCTCCTCGCCGTCCAGCAGCGGGAGCAGGCCTGCGGCGCGCTCGCGCAGGGCCTGCTCGCCGCGCGCCGACAGCACGTACGGCAGCACCCCGGAGTCGGCGGCAGGCTCTTCCAAGAGCGGCTGCTCGGCCTCAGTGTCGTGCTCCAGCACGACGTGGGCGTTGGTGCCGCTGACGCCGAAGGAGGAGACGCCGGCGCGGCGCGGCGCGCCGGTCTCGGGCCACGGCCGGCCCTCGGTGAGCAGTTCGACCGCGCCGGCCGACCAGTTGACGTGCGGGCTCGGGGCGTCGATGTGCAGGCTCTTCGGCAGGTAGCCGTTGCGCATGCTCAGCACCATCTTGATCACGCCGGCCACGCCGGCGGCGCCCTGGGTGTGGCCCAGGTTCGACTTGGCCGAGCCGATCAGCAGCGGTGCGTCCTCGGGCCGGTCCTGCCCGTAGGTGGCGAGCAGCGCGGTGGCCTCGATCGGGTCGCCGAGCGTGGTGCCGGTGCCGTGCGCGTCGACGGCGTCCACCTCGGCGGCGCTCAGGCCGGCGTTGGCCAGGGCCTGGCGGATCACCCGCTGCTGGGAGGTGCCGCTGGGGGCGGTGAGCCCGTTGGAGGCGCCGTCCTGGTTGACGGCCGAGCCGCGGACCACGGCCAGCACCCGGTGCCCGTTGCGCCGGGCATCGGAGAGCCGCTCCAGCACCAGGACGCCGACGCCCTCGGCGAAGCCGGTGCCGTCCGCGGCGGCGGCGAAGGCCTTGCAGCGGCCGTCGGGGGCCAGGCCGCGCTGGCGGCTGAAGGCGGTGAAGACGCCCGGGCCGCCCATCACGGCGACGCCGCCGGCCAGCGCCAGCGAGGACTCCCCCGCGCGCAGCGACTGGCAGGCCAGGTGGATCGCGACCAGCGAGGCCGAGCAGGCGGTGTCCACGGTGACGGCGGGACCCAGCGCGCCGAGCACGTAGGCCACCCGTCCGGAGATGACGCTGGGGGCGTTGCCGGTCAGCAGGTAGGCGTCCAGGCCGTCGGGGGCCTCGTGCAGCCGCGGGCCGTACTCCTGCACCTCGGCGCCGAAGAACATGCCGGCCTCGGTGCCGCGCAGCGCCAGCGGGTCGACCCCGGCGTGCTCCAGGGCCTGCCAGGCGGTCTCCAGGACGAGCCGCTGCTGCGGGTCCATACCCAGCGCCTCGCGCGGGCTGATGCCGAAGAAGTCGGCGTCGAACTCGATGGCGGTGTCGATGAAGCCGCCGGCGCGGACGTAGCTGCTGCCGGGGGTCTCCGGGTCCTCGTCGAACAGCCGGTCCAGGTCCCAGCCGCGGTCGGTGGGGAAGTCGGAGAGCACCTCGCCGCCGTCGCGCAGCAGCTGCCACAGCCCGTCCGGGGAGTCCACCCCGCCGGCGAAGCGGCAGCCGATGCCGACGATCGCGACCGGCTCGTCCGCCGCGCCGAGGTTGGCGGTCGGGGCCGGCTCGGGGGCGGCGGCGCCGAGCACCTCGGCGAGCAGCCGGTCGACCAGCGCGGCCGGGGTCGGGCACTCGTAGACCACGGTGACCGGCAGGTCGAGGCCGGTGGCCGCGACCAGGCGGGCCTGGAGGTCGACCGAGGCCAGCGAGTCGAAGCCCAGCTCCCGGAAGGCGAGCGCGGTGTCCAAGGTGTCGGCCGCCTCCGGGCGTGCCGCCTTCAGCGCCGCCACCGCGGTGCGGCTCACGAGGTCGAGAACCAACCTCCGGTGCTCCGACGGCGCGGCATCGGCCAGCAGCCGGGCCAGTACTGAATCGGACCTGGACTCATTCATCCGCGCATCTCCACATTCGGCCAAGACCGTTTAGCAAACGAACAGTTACACGGGGACGGCCGCGCCCAGCCGGGACTCGCCCCCGTCACACCGGCTCAGCCGGCACCGCCGGCGAGCGCATGGCCCTGCCCGGCGGCAATCGCCTCGTCGTCGAACTTCCAGCGGATGTAGGACAGTGCCCCCAGCAGTTCGCCGGAGGTGACGGTGTGGGACTCGCCGGCCTCCACCACCCCGGCCAGCGGCAGCCTGCCGATGCTCGCCCAGCGCAGCCGCCCCTCCCCGTCCAGGTAGCTGCGGGTGCGCCCCTGGTTGTCGGGGTGCAGGCAGTAGGGGATGTCCAGGTACCCGCGCTGGAACGCCAGCAGCATCGCCCGCCCGACGTCCGGGTCCAGGTTCAGCACCGCGGAGACCAGCGCCGCGGCCTCCGCGTAGGTCTGCGAGTCGGCGCCGTCATCGGCGACCCGCTCGGTGCGGGCCGCGCGCGCGGCCGCGTGCTCCAGCGCGCTGACGTTCTCCGCCACCGTCGGGATCCGCACGGACTCGGCGACGGTCTTCACGATCAGCCGCTCCGAACCGGTGGAGGCGGCCAGCTCGGCCGCGTCGCCGAGCAGGGCCAGCGCCCCGTGCGGCGTGGTGGGGTAGACGCCCATGTAGGCGTAGATGACGACATGCCAGTCCGCCTCGGGCAGCAGCTCGGCGCAGAGCCGGCGCAGCGCGAACACGGCCTCCGTGTCCTGGCCTTGGTGCGTCTGCTGGGCGTAGCTGGCCGAGATCGAGCGCAGCCCGTGCTGGTAGAAGAACAGCGCTTCGAGCGCGCTGATCGCCACCAGTTGGCTGGGCGGGCAGAGTTGGCCGAGCATGCAGCCGCCGAAGGTCTCCAGGTGCGGATCCCGCCCGAGTTCGCGCAGCCGGCCGAAGAGGTCGCAGGAGCGCGACCAGTTCTCCACCGACTCGCGCAGCGGGATGCGCCCGTACGGAAGGCAGTAGGAGACCGGACCGCCTTCCGAGGCGTCCAGTCCCACCGTCATCAGCGCCCGGAAGATGTCCAGCGGCGCGGCCGAGCCGTGCCGGACCTGCACCGGGAAGTCCGCGCCGTGGATCCCGTCCAGCACCCTCCTGGTGGTCTCCGGATCATGGCTGACGATCGGGTAGCCGTTGAGTGATACACCTTCCAGCAGGGCGAGTTCGGCGGACTCCAGGTCGTTCACGCGGGTGTAGCTGTCCAGGGTGACGGTGCCGACCGTACGGCCGGCGGCGCCCTTGGTGGCCAGCAGTCCGGCCCGCATCAGCTCCGGGTCGCTCATCCCCATCCGGGGCTGCACCACGAGTTCACCTGCCTGGTGCGCCCGGCGGACGAACGCGCCGAAGCCGCCGAACCCGGCGACCTCGCCGAAGCCGCCGAGCCCGCCGACCTCGCCCCCGATCACGTCAACACCCGCTGCGGGAGCGAGTCGAGCAGCCGCCGGAAGGAGGCGATCCCCTCCGCCCCGTCGTCGAAGACCGCGTCGTAGCCGGCCGCGATCAGCTCGGCCAGCTGCTCGGCGCTCTGGGCGCCCGCGATGCCCAACTTGCCGCCGATCACCGCCGGGACGGCGCTCAGCTCGTCGCGCTCGCGCACCTTGCCGATCATCCGGATGCCGTCCTGGAAGCCGTGCCCGTTGACGCTGCTGACCACCAGCAGCGCCGGACGGCGGGCCAGGCTCTCGCTCACCAGCAGGTCGGTGGGCACGCAGGGGCCCAGGTTCACCACGTCGAACCCCATCTCCTCCAGCAGCAGCTGCAGGAAGACCAGGTTCCAGGTGTGCGAGTCGGAGGTGCCGCCCGCGACGATCACCGTCGCGTCCCGCTTGACCACGGCGGGAAGGTTCTGCGCGGCGGCGACAGGCTGGTCCTGCGCGGCGGCGACGGCCTTGTTCTGCTCTGCGGGCAGCGACATCACAGCTCCTGGCCGAGCTCGTAGGCGCGGACGTGCTCGATCCGCGACACCGAGACCAACTCCTCGCCGCGGACCAGGATCTCGGTCGGTGCCGGGCGTCCGAGGAACATCAGCAGGCTGGCCGTCGGACCGTAGGCGCCGGCGTTGGGGATGCTCACCACGTCCCCGGGCGCCAACGCGGGCAGCTCGATGTCGCGGCCGAGCACATCGCCCGGAGTGCAGAGCGGTCCGACCAGGCTGGCGATCTGGTCGAGCGGGACCCCCTCGTCGTCCAGGCGCACCGAGACCGGCATGATCCGGCCCAGCCCGGACATGCCGCCGAAGGTGTTGATCCCGCCGTCCAGGATCACGAAGCGCCGGCCGCGGCTCTCCTTGAGGTTGACCACGCCAACCATCAGAGTGCCGCTGTCACCGACCAGGTAGCGCCCGGACTCGACCGCGATCCTCACCTCGCCGCTGCGCCAGCCGGGGAACGACTCGTCCAGCGAAATCGCCATCGCCTCACGCAGGTTGCCGTACACCGGCCGCTCGCCGCGGACCGCGTACGGCACCGAGAAGCCGCCGCCGATGTCGACGAAACGAAAGCGCGTGCCGAGCTCGTCCTGCACTCGGGCGGCCACCGCGATGGTGTGCTGGAACTCCCCGATCAGGCTCGCCTCGTCCTTGGCGTTGCTGAGCGGGAAGAAGTGCGCGCCCGCCACGTCCGTGCCCGGCACGTCGAAGACCTGCTCGCGCAGCTCGGGCAGTGTCTCGCTGTCGAAGCCGAACTGGGAGGGCACCCCGGTCATCCGGATGCTGGACGTGGCGCTGGCACTGGCGCTGTTGACCCGCAGCAGGCAGGTGGCGACCACGCCCAGCCGGGTGGCGACCGCGCCGACGTTGCGCAGATCACCCAGCGACTCGACCGAGAAGAGCCGCACCCCGGCGCTCAGCGCCTCGGTCAGTTCCCCCTCGGTCTTGCCGGGGCCGGTGTAGAGGATCTCGCTGCCCTGGAAGCCCGCGCTCAGCACCGCGGCGAGCTCACCGGTGGAGCTGATCTCCGCCCGGCAGCGCCGGCCCTCGCCGGCGCGCATCTCGCGCAGCAGCTCGGGGTGCGGGTTCGCCTTCGCCGCGTAGAAGAGCTCGACCTCCTCGGGCAGCGCGGCGAACAGGTCGCGTCGGGCGGCCGCGACGCGGTCCAGGTCGTAGACGTACGACGGAGTACCGAAGCGCTTGGCAAGCTCGGCGTAGCCGGTCACGGGGTGGCCCCTTCGAAGAGTAGAGCGAGCTTCCTGCGATCGTGCTTGCCGTGCAGCGTGAGCGGCAGCTCCTCGACCATCCGGCACAGGCCCGGCACCTTGGCCGGTTCCAGGCGCAGCGACAGCTCTCGCAGCACGGTGTGCGGCGCCAGGTCGCCCACCACGCAGACCGCGAGGTCGCGGTCCTCGGTCGGCGGCAGCACCGCTGCGGCCCGGACACCGGGGATGTCCATCGCGGCCGCCTCGATCTCGATCGTGCTCATCCGCACGCCCTTGCGCTTGAACATGTCGTCCCGACGGCCCTCGTAGTAGAGGAACCCGTCCTCGTCCACACTGCCGAAGTCACCGGTGTGCAGGCGCCGTTGCCCACTGACCGGGTCGGTACGGAAGGCCTTGGCGGTGAGCTCGGGCGCCCGCCAGTAGCCGGGCATCACGTGCGGGCCCTCGACCACGATCTCGCCGGCCACGCCGGTGGGCACCTCATTGCCGTCCTCGTCGAGGATCAGCACCCTGGTGCCCGGCAGCGGACGGCCCACCGAGGTGGGCTTGGCGTCCTCGAACTCGGGCGGCAGCACCGAGATGCGCTTGCACTCGGTCTGGCCGAACTGGCGGACCACCTCGACGCCGGGGAAGGCCGTGCGCAGCGCGTCCACCGTGGTCTTCGGCAGCGCGGCGCCGGTGTTGGTGAACAGTCGCACCTTGGACTCGCCGCCCGGGTCGCGCTCGGCGAGGGAGCAGATCATCGCCGCCAGCGAGGGCACGATCGGCACCACGGTCGCGCCGCTCTCACGGATCCGCTTGAGCAGCACCAGGTCCGAGTCGGTGTCGGCCAGCACCAGTTCCGAGCGGCCGAGCGCGGCGAGCAGGATCTTGTAGAGCCCGTAGTCCCAGGAGATCGGGAACCGGCAGAACACCACGTCGTCGGGGCGGTAGCCGAGTTCCTGGTTGATCGCCCTGGAGGCGAAGACCATCTGACGGTGGGGGCAGATCACACCCTTGGGCGCGGCGGTACTGCCGGAGGTGTAGACCAGGACGGCGACCGCGTCGGCGTCGACCTCCTGGACCGAGGCCCGCGCGCCGGCACCGTGCAGAGCCGTCACCTCGGGCCAGACCTCGCCGAAGCCCAGCACCTCGACCGGCGAGAGCCCGGAGATCCGGTCCACCGCGGTGTCGGCGACGATCACCAGCCGGGGTTCGGCGTTGGCGAGCACCGAACGCAGGTGGTACTCCTTCATGCCCGGGTTCAGCGGCACCAGCACCGCACCGCGCCGGGCCGTGCCGTAGAACAGCGCCACCAGCGCCCGGTTGCTCGGCAGTTGGACCAGCACCCGGTCACCGGGGCGCACGTCGCGCGACTCCAGCCACGCGTCGACCGCGTGGCTGTACTCGCCGAGCTCCTGGTAGGTCCATCGCCCGTCCCGGTCGCTGACCGCGACGGCACCGGGCGCGACGTCTGCCGTCGCCTCGTCGAGCACACCGTGCACCAGCACGGCGGGCGCGGCCTGCGGTATCGCGTCACCACTCACGGCGTGTGTCCGTCCTCTCCATCGTGAGCCTCAATCGGATGTCGTCGCGGCGTGGAGTGCGAGCTGCTTGCGGTCGATCTTTCGGTTCGAGTTCAGCGGGAACTCGGCCAGGTGCCGGTAGCGCTTGGGGACGATCGCCACCGGCAGCACCTTGCGCAGGTCACGGGCGAGTCGAGCCGGCGGCACGACCTCGCCGGTGTAGAAGACCACCAGCTCCACCGAGCCCTGAGCCGCGATCGCCACGGTGACCGCGTCCTGCACGCCGGGGCAGCTGCGCACCGCGGCGTCCACCTCGGCCAGCTCCACCCGCACCCCGAGCACCTGCACCTGCGCGTCGTCCCGGCCCAGGTAGAGCAGCTCACCACCGTCCGCCCGGCGAACCCGGTCCCCGGTGCGGTAGAAGCGCCGGCCGTTGCGGTCGAAGAACCGCCCCACGTCGTCGCCGGGATCGAGGTATCCGGCAGTCAACTGTGGTCCGGCAATGCACAGTTCTCCCTCGACGGCATCGTCCTCGCCGCTGGGGCCGAGCAGCAGGACCTGGTGTCCGCCGTGCACCGAACCGATCGGCACCATGCCGTTGAGCGCGTCCTCGCCCGCCCAGCGGTGGGCGGCGACGGTGATGGTCAGCTCGGTCGGCCCGTAGAGGTTCTCCAGCGTCGAATCCGGCGCCGCCGCCAGCCAGTCGCCCGCATCCTGGCAGCTCAGCGCCTCTCCGGCGAAGAAGCTCCAGCGCAGCGAGGGCATGCTGGCGGGCCCGAGACCCCCCATCCGCCGCACCAGCGCGATCGCGCTGGGGGTGGAGAACCAGACGGTCAGGCCGTTGTCCGCGATGAACCGCGGCATGTCCCGGTAGGCCTGCGGCGGCGGAACGACCAGCGTGCCACCGGCTCCCCAGGCGCAGAACAGGTCGAACATCGCGCAGTCGAAGTTGAGGTCGAAGTTCTGCGAGAAGACGTCCTCGGGACCGAAGTCGTACCGCTCGTCGAGCAGGCCGAAGTAGTGATGGGTGTTGGTGTGGGTGACCGGAACGCCCTTGGGCCGGCCCGTCGAGCCCGAGGTGAACAGGACGTACGCGGTGTCCTCGCCGCGCACCGGCATCGGCGCGGACAGCGCGCTGCCCGCCGCCAGCGGTACGGCCGGCTGCGGCTGACCGCCGGGGGCGAAGAGCACCGGGAGGTCGACGCCCTCCGCCCGCAGCCCGACCAGGGCCGGCAGCGAGTCGTCGTCGGCGATGAGCGCACCGACTCCGCTCGCCTCGATCATCTGCCGGGTGCGGGCGGCGGGGAAGGCCGGTTGCAGCGGGACCACGGTGATCCCGGTGTACAGGCCGGCCAGGATCGACGCGTACGCCGAGGGGCCCTTGCCCGCCAGCACGCCGATCGCCGCCGGCCGCGACGGCAGGTGGGCCAGCAGCGAACCGGCCAGCAGCAGCGCGCGCTCGTGCAGCTCCCGGTAGGTCAGGCTGGTCCCGCCTGCCAGCACTGCGGGGCGGTCCGCCGACTTGGCGAGTCCGCGCAGGAAACGCCCGGACAGCGCGAGGTCCACGGTGTCATCCATCGTGGTGGCCCTTTCGTGCCCCTCCCCGCCCCGTCAGGCCTCGGTGCCGATCAGCATGCCCGCCATGGCCTTCCAGAGCACGGCGGGGGTCTCGAAGGTCTCCGGGGTCAGCGCGTCGTCCAGGAAGCGGACGTCGTAGGCCGCCTCCAGGTTGCCCAGGAGCTCCACGGTGCCGAGCGAGTCCAGGCCCAGCTCACGCAGCGGGGTGTCGCTCTCCAACTGCTCGCCCGGGGGCAGGAAGGGCAGGAAGCGGCGCAGGGTCTCTTCGAACTTCTCGTCCCACATGGTCACTCCATCACTGTCGTTGCTCGTCGTAGTGTGCTCGGACGGCGCCGAAGCGGCGCCGGTGTGCTCGGGCGGCGCCGACCGGCGTCGGCGCGTTCTGCCAGGTGCGTTCCAGGAGGGGCCGGACCCTCGCCTCGGCGCTCAGCCGACGGCGGACCGGCGCCTGGGGGTCATCGCCAGCCGGGGGTTGGCCGGCACGACCTCGAAGTTCCCCGTGGTGCACGGGACTCGGCCGAACAGGCTGTCAGGGCCCGCGACACAGACCCGCTCGACGCCGAGCCGCTTGAGACCGGCCACCGCGTCCGGCCAGCGCAGCGGACGCACGATGCTGTCCAGCAGCATCGTGCGCACCTGCTCGGCCGTGGTGAGCAGCGCACCGTCCTGGTCGGCCACCACCGGCAGCTTCGGGTCGGTGAAGTGCAGGGTGGACAGCACCTCGCGCTCGGCCTTGTCCCGCAGCCCGGCGAAGGCGCCCGAGTGCAGCGGCGGACGCATGGTGTAGAGCGGCATCCCACCGATCGCGCGCAGCCGCTGCTGCATCCACTCCACCCGGGACTCGCGCAGCGAGAGCATGTAGAAGCCCTCGTCGATGTAGCAGGAAATGTCGTGCCACTCGCCCTGCTCGTCCAGCTCGGCGAGGATCTCGCCCAGTTTCTCCTCGGGAGTACGGACGAAGGAGAGCACCACGATGTCGGTGTGCTCCTGGCCGAAGTACTCGTCCATGCAGCGCGCGAGTTCCGCGGTCATCCGCACGGCCTCGGGCATCGAGAGCGACTGGGCGAAGGCGACCGCCGCCTTCTCGCCGAAGCTGGGGCCGAGGACGGCCTCGGCTTCGACGCCGAGGGCATCCTGCGCCCAGTCGGCGCTGGCCAGGCAGTTGACCAGGAAGGCCACCTGGGCTGCCTCGGAGTAGTCGCCCTCGGCCTCGCGGAAGGCGTCCACCAGGGAGTAGCCGAGGACCTCGTCGGCGACCGTGACCAGTTCCCTGGCGAAGCGGTTGGCCACCATGAACCGGCCGACGTCGTCGAAGGTGGCCGGGCCCATACCGGGGAAGACCATCGCTGTTCGCTTCGTCATGACCGGCTCTCCCTCACCGGCTGCGCCAGCTCCTTCAGGAAGCCCACCATCACCTCGGTGAAGCGATCCGACTCCTCCAGGTGCGGGCAGTGGCTTGAGTTCTCGAAGATCTCCCAACGCACGTTGGGGATGCGGTCGAAGTAGGGCTGCATCGTCACCGGGGTGGCCTCGTCGTACCTGCCGCTGATCAGCAGCGTCGGCGTCCGGATCGCGTCCAGTTCGTCGATGATCGACCAGTCCTTGAGGGTGCCGATCACGTGGAACTCGTTGGGCCCGTTCATCGTGTAGTACACGGTCGGGTCGTTGTAGATCTCCATGAAGGAGGAGAGGAAGTCCTTCGGCCAGGGCAGGATCCGGCACACGTGACGGTCGTAGAAGACCCGCATGGCGGCCAGGTACTCGGGCGACTCGAAGGTCTCGGCCGCCTCGTGCCGCAGCAGGGTCTCCTGCACGTCCGGCGGCAGCTGCGCGCGCAGCACGGCCATCTCACTGAGCCACAGCGGGTAGGAGGCGGGCGAGTTGGCCACCACCAAGCCGCGCAGTCCGGCCGGCCGGGTCATCGCGTGCTTCGCGGCGAGCAGGCCGCCCCAGGACTGGCCGAACAGCACGTAGTTGTCGGCGATGCCCAGTTCGCTCAGCAGGTTGGTCAGTTCGGCGGCGAAGAGGTCGGTCTTCCAGAAGTCGGCGCCCTTGTCGGGCAGATGGGTCGAGCCACCGTTGCCGAGCTGGTCGTAGTGCACCACCGGCCAGCCCTGCTCGGCGAGTTCGGTCAGCTGCAGCAGGTAGTCGTGGGTGCTGCCGGGACCGCCGTGCACCACCACCACGGCCGGTTTCTCCGCTCGGAGGTCGCCGGTGACCCGGTACCAGGTTCGGTACTCCCCGAACGGGACGGTTCCCTTAGCGCTGGGCTCCAGGGGCACGGTAACCACCTCAGTCGACAGACGTGTTCGGGGTGCATGGAAAGTGATCCGGTCCCGACGCTAACGCGCTGCGACGGCCCGACTGGACCCCTAGCGGCCCCTAGCCCAGCAGGGGCGCGAGCCGGATCGGCCCGGGTCGCGACACAGGCCACGCGGTAGGGGTCGGCAGGGGGTGTGGTGCGGTGATCGGGCCGCCTAACGTGCGAACAGCGGTCGAATGCGCCGTACGGATGGCCGCTCCACGCGCCCGGGTCCTCCTCGCGCCGGGGCCTTCCTCGCGCGGAGGGGCGGAGGGCTTCTTCGCGCCGGGGGCCTTCCTCACACCGGGATCAGCGTGCCCGGATCAGCGTGCTCACGCATGCGACGCACGCGAGTTCCGACGTATGCGGGTTCGAATGAGTTCGTTCCAGTGAGTTCGAGAGGGCACCATGACCCAGACTGCCGACCAAGACCGTCCGGCCACCCAGCCGCCGGCCTTCCCGATGCCGCGTTCCTGCCCTTTCAGCCCGCCGGCGCAGTACGCCAAGCTCCGTGAGAGCGAGCCGATCTCTCGGGCGGTCCTCAAGGTCAACGGCAAGCCCACCTGGCTGGTCAGCACCTACGAGAGCATGAAGAAGGTCCTCGGCGACTCCCGGGTGAGCGCCAACCTCAAGCTGCCCGGCTACCCGCTGCAGGTGCCGGTGCCCGAGGAGATGCTGCAGGCCGTCCCGCTCACCTTCCTCTCCATGGACCAGCCCGAACACACCGTCCAGCGCCGGCTGCTGGCGCCCGAGTTCAGCCTGCGCCAGATTCGCGCGCTGCGCCCCCGGATCCAGCAGATCGTGGATGCCCGGATCGATGCGATGCTGGCCGAGGGCGGCCCGCTGGACCTGGTGGCCGCACTCGCACTGCCGGTGCCCTCGCTGGTGATCTGCGAGCTGCTCGGCGTCCCCTACGAGGACCACCCGCGCTTCGAGCACTGGGCCGGCCAGATCATGAACCATGACATCAGCGACGCGGAGCGCGGCCTGGCGCACTACGAACTCGACCAGTACGTCGACCAGTTGGTCACCAACAAGGAGACCACGCCGGGCGACGACATGATCAGCCGGCTGATCGCGGCCAACCGCGCCGAGCCCTCCGTCGAGCACGCCGACATCGTGAGCATGGCCCGGCTGATGCTGGTCACCGGCCACGAGACCACCGCCAACATGATCGCGCTGGGCACTCTGGCCCTGCTGGAGCACCCCGACCAGCTCGCCGCGGTCAAGGCCGACTCCACCCTGCTGCCCAAGGCCGTCGAGGAGTTGCTTCGGTTCTTCAGCATCTCCGACGCCGGCACCGCCCGGGTCGCACTGGAGGACATCGAGATCGACGGAGTCGTCATCAAGGCAGGCGAGGGCATCCTGCCGCTCAACAACTCCGCCAACCACGACGAGAGCGTCTTCCCCGACGCCGACACCCTCGACATCCGGCGCGAGGCCCGCAGCCACCTCGCCTTCGGCTACGGCATCCACCAGTGCATCGGCCAGAACCTCGCCCGGATCGAACTCGAAATGGTCTACGAGACCCTGTTCCGGCGCATCCCCGGCCTCAAGCTCACCGTCCCGATGTCCGAGCTCAAGTTCAAGGACGACGCCATCGTCTACGGCATGTACGAACTGCCCGTCACCTGGTGACCCAGGCGGATCGATCCGACCAGTCGAACCCGACTCCGAGAGGGCACCATGACCCAGGACCACCTGGCGACCGAACTGCCGAACTTCCCGATGACCCGCACCTGTCCGTTCAGCCCGCCGGCGCAGTACGCCAAGCTCCGTGAGAACGAACCGATCTCCCAGGCGGTACTCAAGGTCACCGGCAAGCCGGCCTGGCTGGTCACCACGCACGAGCACGTCAAGACGGTGCTCGGCGACTCCCGCGTGAGCTCCAACCTCAAACTGCCCGGCTACCCGCACCAGTTCCACATCCCCGAGGAGATGCTCCGCGAGGTCCGCCTCATGCTGCTCTCCATGGACCCGCCGGAGCACACCGCCCAGCGCCGCTACCTGATCCCCGAGTTCACCGCCCGCCGGATGCGCGCGCTGCGCCCCCGGATCCAGGAGATCGTGGACGCCCGGATCGACGCGATGCTCGCGGCCGGCGGACCGGTCGACCTGGTGGCCGCACTCTCGCTGGCGGTGCCCTCGCTGGTGATCTGCGAGCTGCTCGGCGTCCCGTACGAGGACCACCCGCAGTTCGAGGAGTGGTCGGCGCTGATGATGAACCACGACATCAGCCCGGAGGAGTACGGCGCCGCGGTCGTCGGCCTGGACATGTACCTGGACAGGCTGATCACCGCCAAGGAGGCCGAACCCGGCGACGACCTGATCAGCCGGTTCATCGAGAAGAACCGCGAAGAGCCGATCGCCGACCACACCGACATCGTCACCATGGCCCGGCTGATGCTGGTCGGCGGGCACGAGACCACCGCCAACATGATCTCGCTCGGCGTGCTCGGCCTGCTGGAGCACCCCGAGCAGCTCGACGCCGTCAAGGCCGACCACGAGCTGCTGCCCGGCGCGGTGGAGGAACTGCTGCGGTTCTTCAGCATCTCCGACTCCGGCACCGCCCGGGTCGCACTGGAGGACATCGAGATCGACGGCACCGTCATCAAGGCAGGCGAGGGCATCCTGCCGCTCAACAACTCCGCCAACCACGACGAGAGCGTCTTCCCCGACGCCGACACCCTCGACATCCGCCGCGAGGAGGCCCGCAGCCACCTCGCCTTCGGCTACGGCATCCACCAGTGCATCGGCCAGAACCTCGCCCGGATCGAACTCGAAGTCGTCTTCGGCACCCTGTTCCGGCGCATCCCCGGCCTCAAGCTGGCCGTCCCGGTGTCCGAGCTCAAGTTCAAGGACGAGGCCCTGGTCTACGGCGTCCACGAGCTCCCCGTCACCTGGTGACCGTTCAGCCCACAGAGGTCCACTCCACCGAAGTTCACCCCACAGAGCGAGGTACAACCACTATGCGTGTCAGCGTCGACCCCGACCGGTGTGTGTCGGCCGGCCAGTGCGTCATGCGCGCCCCCGACGTCTTCGACCAGGACGACGACGGCATCGTGACGCTGCTCCAGGAGGAGCCGCCCGCGGAGCTGCACAAACTGGTCAGGCAGACCGCCTCGCTCTGCCCGGTGCGGCTCATCCAGATCACCGAGTAGCCGAAGGACGGCTGAGCGAACACCCCCACCGATCGCCGCACACGCCCGGCGGGGCGTGGCGCGTTTGCGGGGCCCCGCTCCCTGGACCGGGCCGGCGTTCGCCGCTCTCCGGCGTGGTCGGGGCCCCGACCACGCCGCTCACCGCAGCGTCCCGGTCCCGGGAGAGCTCCGTCGACTGCGCCGCTCCCACCCCGGTCGGAAGCCGGAACCGCAGCACGCTCGCCGCGCGAACCGGAGCGCCCGGCAACGATCCCGTTCGGCACCGCGTCGTTCCGGCTGGCCGGGTTCATCCTGTGGCCGTTCGGGCGGACGGCGGTGGAGCGGCCCGACGCGGGGCCGGCGTCCTGCGTGGGGAACGTCATCTGGCTGGTGTTCGCCGGCTGGTGGCTGGCTCTCGGGCACCTCATCACGAGCATCCCGCTGTTCCTGTCGATCATCGGCATCCCCTTCGGGTGGGCCAACCTGAAGATGATCCCGGTCTCACTGATGCCGCTCGGCCGCGAGATCGTGCCGACCGACCAGGAGTGGGGCGCGCGGTAACCGTCACGGACGTCGACGGCCGGCGAGGGCAGCAGCCCTCGCCGGCCGTTCGCGTTTCCGGGGGTCAGGGGCGGCGGGTGAGGGCCTTGCGCGCCGCGTAGGCGGCGGCGCCGAGGGCGAGGACCGCGGCGCCCCAGAGGACGGAGCCGGCGGGGAGGGCGAAGGCGAGGACGAGGCAGCCGGCCGTGCCGAGGACGGGGACGGCCCGCGGGGGGCGGCCCTCGGCGGGGGTGAGGGTCCAGGCGGAGGCGTTGGCGACGGCGTAGTAGGCGAGGACGCCGAAGGAGGAGAAGCCGATCGCGCCGCGGATGTCGCCGAGGGCCGCGGCGAGGGCCACCACCGCGCCGACGGCCAGCTCGGCGCGGTGCGGGACGCCGAAGCGGGGGTGGACGGCGGCGAGGGGGTGCGGGAGGTGGCGGTCGCGGGCCATCGCCAGGGTGGTGCGGGAGACGCCGAGGATCAGGGCGAGCAGCGAGCCGAGGGCGGCGACCGCCGCGCCCGCGCGCACCACCGGGACGAGGGCGGGCGCTCCGGCGGCCCGGACGGCGTCGGCCAGCGGAGCGGTGCTGTGGGCGAGGCGGTCGGGGCCGAGGACGGCCAGGACGGCGAGGGCGACGGCGGCGTAGACGACCAGGGTGATGCCGAGGGCGAGCGGGATCGCCCGGGGGATGGTGCGCTGGGGATCGCGGACCTCCTCGCCGAGGGTGGCGATCCGGGCGTACCCCGCGAAGGCGAAGAACAGCAATCCGGCGGCCTGGAGCACGCCGTGGAAGCCGGCGTCCGCACCGACGGCCCAGTGGCCGGTGTCGGCCGCGCCGCCGGCCAGGCAGGCGGTGACCACGGCGGCGAGCACCGCCAGGACGACGGCCACGATCGCCCGGGTCAGCCAGGCGGCCTTCTGCACGCCCACGTAGTTGACGGCGGTCAGCGCCACCACGGCGGCGACCGCGACGGCGTGGGCCTGGGCGGGCCAGACGTAGGAGCCGACGGTGAGGGCCATCGCGGCGCAGGAGGCGGTCTTGCCGACGACGAAGCCCCAGCCGGCCAGGTAGCCCCAGAAGTCGCCGAGCCGCTCGCGGCCGTAGACGTACGTGCCGCCGGACTGCGGGTAGCGGGCGGCGAGCCGGGCCGAGGAGGTGGCGTTGCAGTACGCCACCACGCCGGCCAGTGCCAGCCCCACCAGCAGTCCGGAGCCCGCCGCCCCGGCGGCGGGCGCCAGCGCGGCGAAGACGCCCGCGCCGATCATCGAGCCCAGCCCGATGACCACGGCGTCGAACACCCCCAGGTGCCGCCGCAGCTCCCCCGGGGCGGCCGCCGTCGGCGACGAGCTCATGCGCTGTACCTCTCTCGATCCGGCTGTGGTGTCGGCGCACCCTACCGGAGGGAGGGGAACAGGGGGTGCGGGGCCGGGGTGCCGAGGAAACCGCTGGTCAGCGGGGGTCGAGGGGGGGAGGTGGGGCGAAAGGGGCCAGGGTGTCGGGGCGCCGAGGAGACCCCAGGTCAGCGGCTGAGCCGGGCCTCCAGGGCGCGCAGGTCCGCGGTGAGGGCGGCGCGCACCTGGCAGGACATCAGCGGGCCGACCAGGAGGGGGCCGCCGCGGACGCGGATGCGGGCGAAGGTGCCGGCCTGGGTGGGTTCGAAGGTGTAGGTGACGCGCATGGGCATCGGCCCGGCGACGGAGACCATGTCGAGCACCGTCGGCGGGCGGTGGCGTGCCACGCGCAGCACGTACCGGAAGGACCTGCCGAGGAAGTGCGCGGTCCGGGTGACCTCGGCGCCCACGCCGAAGCCGCCGGTGTCGGCCTCCCGGGTGAGGGCGGCGGTGCGGATGCCCCGGGTCCACTCGGAGTCGTGGCGCCAGTCCATCGCGTAGGCGGCGACGGTGGCCGGCGGGAGGGGGATCAGGCGTTCCACTGTGACGTCGAGGGGCATGATCACACTCTCCCGCCGGGCGGGCCACCGCGCTCCCTGGACCCGCCCGGGGGAAGGGCCGAACGGGTGGATCCGCCGGCGCCCCGGGATCAGGGCCCCGTGATCAGAGCCCCAGGATCCGCTGGGCCTGTGCCCGCATCTCGACCTTGCGGATCTTCCCGGTGACCGTCATCGGGAACTCCTCGACCACGTGCACGTAGCGCGGGATCTTGAAGTGGGCGAGCCGGCCGGCGCAGTACGCGCGGACGGCCTCGTCGGTGAGCGGTTCGGCACCCTCCCGCATCCGGATCCAGGCCATCAGCTCCTCGCCGTACTTGGCGTCGGGGACGCCGATGACCTGGACGTCCAGGATGTCCGGGTGGGCGTGGAGGAACTCCTCGATCTCGCGCGGGTAGAGGTTCTCGCCGCCGCGGATCACCATGTCCTTGATCCGGCCGGTGATGGCGAGGTAGCCGTCCTCGTCCATCACCGCGAGGTCCCCGGTGTGCATCCAGCGGGCGGCGTCGACGGCCTCGGCGGTGCGTTCGGACTCGCCCCAGTAGCCGAGCATGACGGAGTAGCCGCGGGTGCACAGTTCGCCGGGTTCGCCGCGCGGGACGGTACGGCCGGTGACCGGGTCGACCACCTTGACCTCCAGGTGCGGGCCGACCCGGCCCACCGTGGTGACCCGGCGCTCGACCGGGTCGTCGACCCGGGTCTGGGTGGAGACCGGTGAGGTCTCGGTCATGCCGTAGCAGATGGAGACCTGCGCCATGCCCATCCGCCCGATGACCTCCTTCATCACCTCGCTCGGGCAGGGCGAGCCGGCCATGACGCCGGTGCGCAGGCTGGTGAGGTCGTAGCGGTCGAAGTCCGGGTCGGCCAGTTCGGCGATGAACATGGTCGGCACGCCGTACAGCGAGGTGCAGCGCTCGGCGGCGACGGCGGCGAGGGTCGCGCCGGGCTCGAAGGACGGGGCGGGGATGACCATGCAGGCGCCGTGCGAGGTGGCGGCAAGGTTTCCCATCACCATGCCGAAGCAGTGGTAGAAGGGCACCGGGACGCAGATCCGGTCCTGCTCGGTGTAGTCGAGCAGCTCGCCGACGAAGTAGCCGTTGTTGAGGATGTTGTGGTGCGAGAGCGTCGCGCCCTTGGGGAAGCCGGTCGTCCCGGAGGTGTACTGGATGTTGATCGGGTCGTCGGGGGCCAACTCGCCCTGGCGCTCGGCGAGTCGGGCTGGGTCGGCGCGCCTCCCGGCGGCGGTCACGGCCTCCCATTCCGCACCGCCGATCAGCAGGACGCGCTCCAACTCCGGGCAGCGGGGCCTGACTTCCTCGATCATTCCGGCGTAGTCGGAGGTCTTGAAGCGCTCGACGGCGACCAGCAGCCGGATGCCGGCCTGATTCAGCACGTACTCCAACTCGTGGGCCCGGTAAGCCGGGTTGACCGTCACCAGGATCGCGCCGAGCTTGGCGGCGGCGTACTGGGTGAGCGTCCACTCGGCGCAGTTGGGGGCCCAGATGCCGACCCGGTCCCCCTTGGCGATCCCGAGTTCCAGCAGGCCGAGCGCCAGGGTGTCGACGTCGGCGGCGAGTTCGGCGTACGTCCAGCGGCGGGCGGTGGCCCGGTCGACCAGGGCATCGCGCTCGGGGAAGGCGCGCACCGCGCGGTCGAGGTTCTCCCCGATGGTGTCACCGAGCAGCGGGACGTCCGCGGTGCCGGAGGCGTAGCTGCGTGGGGTCGGCGTGGTCGGCACGGGCTGGCTCCCGGGGACGGCGGTGCGGGTCAGGGACCATGCTCGCCGTCCCGGCCGCGCGCCGCTACCCCCGAACGGGGGTGCGGACACGGCGCTGGGGCCGTCCGTCGGGTTCGACGGACGGCCCCAGCGCGCGGGGTGTTACTTGTTGACGCAGGGGCCGCCGAAGGCCGGGTTGAGCAGGCCGATGATGTCGATCGAGTTCCCGCAGACGTTGAGCTCGGCGTTGATCGGGATCTGGATCTGGTTGCCGGACAGGACGCCAGGGCTGTTGGTGGCGATGCCGAAGGCGGTGGCGTCGCCGGCGGAGGCGGTCCCGGCGCCGGCGAGGACCGTCACCGCGGCGAGGGCGGTGGCAGCGAGGGTGGTACGCATACGCATTGCGTCGCTCCTTGTGAGCATGGAGGTTCGAAGTGTGACGATCACACCCGCCCACGATCACAAGCGATCCGCCCCGCCGCGCGCCGGATTGACCCGTCCTAGGGCGTGCCGCCCTCCGGCCCCTCCTCCCGCCCCGCCGGCGCCGCGCCCCCGTGACCGGCCACGCTCAGTGATCCCAGCAGCTCCCGGGCCGGACGCAGCCCGGGATCGGCCGCCACCGCCCGGTGCAGCAGCCCCAGCGCGAGCGCCTCCTCCCCCGCCGCCAGGGCTGCCAGCGCCCGGTTGTAGTCGATCCGACCGGCGTAACGCAGCCGGAACAGCACCGACAGGTCCTCCCGGCAGGAGGGGCAGCGCAGGGTCTGCCGGTCCGCCGGCACCCTGCACAGCGGGCACGGCACGTCCACGGCGTTCAGGGCATCCAGCGCGTCCAGGGCGCCCGGGGCCTCCGGCGCGTCCGCGGCCCTCATCGCGGCCCCGCCTCCTCCGGGCGGACCGGGCCGAGCGACTCCGGGGCCGGCTCGCTGCCCAGCTCCCGCTGCGCCTGCGCGTACAGGGCCAGCAGGTTCGACATGTGGGTGTTGACCTCCGCCATGTTCGGGGCCTCCACGGCCGCGTCCAGGCCGCGCAGCTCGGCCATGATCAGCTGGGCCAGGGCCGGCGAGACCATGTTCTGGGTCACGTAGACGTTGCACATGGTGATCATCCGCATGGTGTGCCCGAGCGAGTCGCAGAGTTCGTCCGCCTTCCGGGCCGCGCGCACCGCGCCCTCCCAGTCGGCGGCCTCGCGGCGCAGCCGCAGCTCGGCGGCCACCGAGCGCAGCCGGTCCAGGTCGCTCGGGTCGAGGTGCTTCTCGCAGTAGTGGATGAACAGGCTCAGGTACGCCTCGGAGCCGCGCACCCAGCGCTGGGCCTTGAGCTGCTGCTGGGCCCGCTCCAGCGCCGCGTCCACCGACTGGCCGCGGGTCTGCCCGGCCGCCAGGTCGTCCAGGGTGTCCATCAGTCGCTGTGCCTCGCGCCGCTCGGCCTCGGTCAGCTCGCTGCCCCAGCGGTCGGTGAAGGACTCGATCTGCCGCTGCTGCTCCTCGACCTGCACCTTCAGCTCGGGGTCGAGGGTGACCCGCTCCAGCTTGACGGTCTTCTCCGCGCCGCCCTGGATCCGCACCGACAGGGTGATGGTGCGGTCCCGGTCGAGGCCGAAGGAGACCTCCACCGGGGTGCGGCCGCCCAAGCCCTCGGGCAGCCGCAGGGTGAGGTGGCCGATCAGCTCGTTCTGCTGGGCGATCTCGTGCTCGCCCTCGTAGACCGCGATCTCCAGCCGCTGGCGCCCGCTGCCGGAGACCACGAACTCCCGGCTGACCGGCGAACTCGTCGGGTAGCTGCTGTTCTTGGGGATGATGACGGCGAGGCGGCCGTCGTTCAGCTCGATGCCGAGGTTCTTCGGGGTGATGTCGAACGGGTTGGTGACCTGCGCCAGTTCGCCACAGCCCGGGCAGACCTCGCAGCCGGGCGGGTTGACCACCCCGCAGGAGGCGCAGCGCAGACCGACGTCCTCGGCGGCGGTGGTGGCCACCCTGGTCCGGCCGGGGGCGGCCGAGTTGAGCGGCTCACCGCACAGTTCGCAGGCGGTGACCCCGGGGGCGGCCGGGGTGCCGCAGCGCGGGCAGTTGCCGCCGTGCACCACGGTGGTGGCCCCGGTCCGCTGCTGGGCCGTCGTGCCGCCCGGGCCGCCGGGGCCGGTTCCGGTGGTTCCCGTGGCACCGTTGGCACCCGAACCGTCCAGCGCCTGCTCGCACTTGGGGCAGGCGGCGGCGTCGGCGTCGACCGGGATGTGACACGTCGGGCAGGAGACCCGGGCGCCGCCGAGCAGGGTGGTGGCGCAGTTGGCGCAGTTGGAGGCGGACAGGTCGCCGGGGGCCCGGCACTCGGGGCACTCCACCTCGCCGACCAGCGCGGACTGCACGGCCGCACCGAGCGCCACGCACTGCATCGGGTTGACGCCACGCCTGATCCGGCGCGGGCCGAAGACCTCGCCGAGCCGGCGGGCGACCAGCGGGATCGCGGTCGAGCCGCCGACCAGCACCACCTCGTCGATGTCCCCGACGGTCAGGTTGGCCTGCATGATGGCCTTGTGGGTCAGCTCGATGGTCCGCTCGATCCGGCCCTCGATCAGCTCCTCGAACCGGGCCCGCTCGAACTCCGTCTCCAGCACCAGCTGCCCGGCGCCCAGGCCCGGCAGGATGACCTCGGAGGACTCCTGGTTGGAGAGCTCGATCTTGATGGTCTCGGCGGTGGCGGCGATCTTCGGGCGGTCGCGCAGGTCGGGCTGGTACTCCGCGCCGTACTCCTCGCGGATGTCCTCCAGCAGCGCGGTGGTGATCCCGCGGTCGAAGTCGTCGCCGCCGAGCAGGTTGTCACCCTCGATGCCGAGCACCGAGACCGAGCCGGGCACCAGCAGCAGGATGGAGATGTCGAAGGTGCCGCCACCGAGGTCGTAGACCAGGACGGTCTTCCCCTCGTCGCCCGCCTCGGAGGTGATGCCGTACGCGAGGGCGGCGGCCGTCGGCTCGTTGATGATCCGCAGCACGTGCAGGCCGGCCATCCGGCCCGCCTCCTGGGTGGCCGCGACCTGCCGCTCGCCGAAGTACGCCGGGACGGTGATGACGGCCCGGTGGAAGGGCTCGCCGAAGCGCTGCTCGGCGTCCTCCTTGAGGCGGTGCAGGATGATCGCGGAGATCTCGATCGGGGTGTACGAGCGGCCGTTGAACCAGACGTTGACGTCTCCGTCGGTGCCCGCGGTGACCTTGTAGTCCACCTCCTTCAGGGCCGCCTGGACCTGCGGGTCCTTGAACTTGCGGCCCATGAAGCGCTTGACCGAGCGGATCACGTTGGCGCCGTCGATGGCGATCCGGCTGCGCGCGGTGGAGCCCACCAGCAGCTCGCCCTTGCGGCCGCTGCCGACCACGGAGGGCGTGGCCTCCTGGTTCTGGCGGTTGAAGATGATCTCCGGCTCGCCCCGGCGCAGGTGGGCGACCACGGAGTTGGTGGTGCCCAGGTCGATGCCGAGTGTGCGGTACATGTCGTTCCCCTCTTGCCCCTCGTGGTCCTGGTCCTGGCTAGTTCTTGCGCTTGGCCTGTTGGGCCTGTTGGGCCACGGCCTTGGCCCGGCGGCGGGCCCGGGGCGGGGCTGCCTTGGGCTGGACGCGGATGACCGGCGCGGTGGCGACGGTGGCGGTGGCGGTGGCCTCAGGTGTCTCCGGCGCCTCGGGCGTCTCCAACACCTCGGGTTCGACGGCTTCGGTGGCCTCGGGCGCCTCGGCTTCGACGGCGTCGGTGACCTCGGACGGCTCCAGCGCCCTTTCGGGCTCCGGGTCCGGCTCCGGGTCCGGCTCCGACGCGGCGACCACCACCTGGGCCCGGCGCAGCACCTCGTCCTCCCAGAAGAACCCGGTCACCACCGTCCGCACCACCGTCTCCGGCGCCACCCCGGGCCGGGCCTCGGTGCCCACGATCTCGGTCAGGTCCGGGTCGGCCGTCATGCCCTCCAGCCGCATCGGCCGCACCTTGGCCTTGGCCAGCTGCCCGAGCAGCCGCCTCCGGGTGGCCTCCAGGCCGGCGCCGCGCCCGAGCGCCACCAGTTCGCGGTCCAGGCCGAGGGCGGCGAGCGCGTCGTCCACCTCGACCAGGATGCCCAGGAGTTCGCGCTGCTCGGCCCGGGCCGCCTGCTTCTGCTCCGCCAGCTTGCTCCCCAGCAGCGAGGCCCGGAAGAGCAGCCGGCCGAACGCCGCCTCCAGGTCGACCTCCTCGACGCCGGGCGGGATCTCCAACGGCCGGTGACTGCCGAGCAGTTCAGCGGTCGATGCGCCGGCGGGTATGTCAGTGGGTGCGTCGGTCATTCGGGTACCTCGATCTGCGGCAGCACGGACAGGTCCGCCGCGTAGCGGGCGGGGACGGGCGGTTCGGGGTCGGCGCCGCCGGGGGCGGGCTCGGCGAAGTCGGCGGCCAGCTCGGCCCGGTGGAGGGCGGGCAGGGTGGCGACGGGCGGCAGCGGCGCGCGCTCGATCACCAGCAGCGGTTCGGCGAGCGCGGGGGCGAGCAGTTCGGCGGCCCGGTCCACCGGTTCCGGCGGGAGCGGCTGTTGGAGGTCCGCCTCCAGGCGCCGGTCCGGGTTGCGCAGCAACGCGGCGGCCTCCTGGATCTGTTGGCGGCTGTAGCGGCCGGCCCGCATCGCCGGTCCGACGGCGAGGTTGATCTCGCGCACGCCGGCCGTGAGCGGGATGCCCAGGACCTCGTACGGCGACGGTTCGTGCAGTGGCATGGCGGGCGGTCCCTCTCCTCACAGTGGCCGGGGTGGGTGGCTGGGGTGCCGGTCCGGGCGCTGGCCCGGTCGGCGGTCCGGGTGGCGGTTCGGCTGCGGCGTACGGTCTGGGACGCCGTCCAACTGCCGTACGGTTGCCGTCAGTAGAGCGAGTTGATCCGCATCTGCATGGCTCGCAGCTCAAGGTCGTCCGGATTGTGCTCGACGGCCTTGCGGGCCAGGTCGCGGGCCTCGCGCAGCTGCCGGGCGTTGGCCCGCTGGACGGCGAACGAACCGTAGACGATGCCGAGTTCGCGGTGCAGCTTCTCGGTGTCCTCCGGGGTGCGGGACAGGCCGAGGGCCTCCTCCAGCAGCCGGATCGCCTCGAGGTAGCGGCGGGCCTCGTAGTGGCCGATGGCCTCGCCGCGCCAGAGGCTGACCATCAGCCGGCGGATGTCGGGCGAGTCGTCGTAGGACTTGGCCTTCTGCAGCATCGCGGCCTGGGCGGTGAACGACTGGTCCTGCATGGCGTCCACCACGTGGTTGGCGAGCATCACCGAGACCCGGCGCGGGGCCTCGTGCTCGACCCCGCCCTCCCAGTCCGGGTCGGCACGCAGTGCCTCGGCCATCCGCTCGACGGCGCGCCGGCGGTCGTCGGCGAAGGCGGCCGAGCGGGAGAGCTGGCGCAGTACGAAGGCGAGGCCGATCCGGTGGTCCGGGTCGGGGTTGAGCTCGATCAGCGCCCGCCAGGCGTCGGCGGCCTCCTCCAGTTCCGCGTCGGTGGCGTCGGGGCGGCTGAGCTGGCCGGCCCGGTTGCCGAGGGCGGCCTCCAGGAAGTGCCGGGCGGTCGGGTCGCCGGGGACCAGGTCCAGGCTCTTCTCCAGCAGGGCGAGGGCGCGGGGGTAGTCCTTGTCCTCGTTGTTGATCTTGCGTGCCCACTGGGCGTAGGTGGCGCCGAGGTCGCCCCGCACCTCGGGGTCTTCGGGGGCCAACGCCAGTGCCCTCTCCAGGAGTTCGGCGGCTCCGGCCTGGTCGTCCAGGCTGTTCTTGAGCAGCGCGCGGGCGGCCCGGACGCCGGACTCGGCGGCGATCGCGGCGGCGTCGGCGGGCAGCCGGGCGCCGGGGACGGACCGCGCGCGGGTGAGGCTGTCCAGTGCCTCGCGCCAGTCCTGGTTGCGGTGGTGCTCGCGGGCCTGGCTGACCAGGGACTCGCCGAGCAGTGCCTGCCAGTCCTCGCCTCGCCGCTGTTCGGGCACCGCGTCCAGGGCGGCGACGGCGGCGGCCTGCCTGCCCTGGAGCTGCAGGTAGCGCTGCGCGCCGAGCTCCCCGAACAGGCCGAGGGCGCGGGTGGGCGCGGGCGCGTCGGGGCCGGCGGGCCGCTGCCAGGGCCGGACGGCCTGCTCGAACGCCTCGTCCCAGCCTGCGAGTTCGGGATCGGCGCGGAGCAGCCGCTCCAGGGCGGGGCCGAGCGCGAGGCGGCGGGCCGGGCGGCCGGGCAGGGCGATCCGGACGTCCTCCTGGGCGAGGGCGTCCGCGCAGTACGCCTCCATGCCGAGGCGCAACGTCCAGGCGGTGACCTCGTCGCCGCCGCGCCCGGCGGCCCGGTCCAGGGCGCGCAGGTCCTCGCGGAGGCGGTCGAGCAGGCCGGTGCGGGCGGCGGCGAGCCGCTGGGGTTCGGCGGTGCGGCCGGTGGTCCTGGCGGACTCGGCCCACAACTCGGGCTGGTGGAGGGCGGCGACCAGGCAGCCGAGCGACCAGGCCCAGAGCTCCTCGTCGGGCTCCTGGTCAGGGGTGCCGGCGGCGAGCCGGTAGCCGGCCAGCCCGAGCGCGTGCAGCAGCCGGGGGTGGGCCGGGTCCTCGCGCAGCAGTTCCCGGTAGGCCTCCCAGGCCTCCCGGTGGCGGCCGTCGAGGGCGGCCTGGTGCGCCTCGTGCTCGGCGAGCAGGACGAGTGCGCCCGCCGCCTGCGGGTGTTCGGGGGCGAGCCGGAGCGCCTGGCGCAGGTCGACGGCGGCCGCGCCCGGCCGGTCGGCCGCGAGGGCGGCGCCGGCCCGGCGGACCAGGACGGCCGCGCGGGCCGTCGTGGCGTCCTCGGGCAGACCGGCCAGGGCTTCGTCCGGTCGGCCGAGTTCGGCGCGCAGCAGGGCGAGGTCGAGCCGGACGGGTGCGGCGACCGTGCCGTCGCCGAGCGCCTCGGCCCAGCGGGCGAGCACGGGTTCGGCCTGTTCGGGGGTGCCGGCTCGGCGGGCGCAGTCGAGGACGGCGCGCAGGGCGGGGGCGGTGCAGCGCACGCAGCGGGGCGAGGCGGCATCGCGCGGGGTGTGCTGGTGGTCGGTGCAGGCCTCGCGGCCGCAGCCGCCGCAGGTGTCGGCGGCGGGGCGGCCGCAGAGCGCGCAGTCGCCGGTCGGCGCCCGGCCGGCCGCCGTGCCCGAGGCCAGGAAGTGCCGGTACCAGTCCAGTGCGGCGGCCCAGTTGCCGGCCCGTTCGGCGAGCAGGGCGCGCAGCCGGGCGATCGCCGGGTCGCCGGCCGGGTCGGGCGGGCCGAGCAGGGCGATCGTCCGGGCCGGACGGCCCGCCAGCAGGGCGACGGCGGCCAGGTGGTAGCGGTCGCGCAGGCCGCTGGCGGCGTCGAGCAGCGCGGTGACCGGCTCCGGGGTGCCCTCGGCCAGGGCGAGCGCGGCGCGCAGCCGGGCCTGGCGGTGGGTGAGGGCGCCGGGCAGGGAGTCGGCGAGGGCGAGCGCGGCGGCGGCGCGGCCGCGTGGTTCGGCCCGGTCGCGGCCGGTGACCAGCAGGTGGGCGGCCTCGCGCAGGGCGGCTTCGCGCAGCGCGGCCCGGTAGCCGGGGGCGGCGGGGTGCTCGGCGGCGGCCTGCTGCCAGAGTTCGCGGGCGGCCGTAGGGTCGGTGGCCAGCCGGGTGCGGGCGAGCCGGTCACGGACCAGGGCGCGGCGGGGGTGGATGTCCTCGTCGTCGAGTTGCTCCCAGCGGGCGAGGGCGCCGGCCTGGTCGTCGGTGCGGGCGAGGGCGAGGCCGTGGTGGAAGGCGGCGATGGCGCTCCAGCGGCTGCCCGGTTCGGTGTCGGCCTCGGCGCGCAGGATCGGCTCAGCCTGTCCGGCCTGACCGGCGGCGAGCAGGGCGGCGCCGAGCCGGACCCGGGCGGGGCGCCAGTCGGGGGCCGTGCCGAGGCCGGCCCGGTAGTCGGCGGCGGCCTCGGCGGGGCGGTCGGCCCGCTCGTGCACCAGGGCGAGGCCGAACCGGGCGGGGGCGAAGTCCGGTCGGAGGGTCAGGGCGGCGGTGAACTCCTCCCGGGCCTGCTCGTCGGCGCCGAGCAGCAGGGCGAGCCGGCCGAGGGCGTAGCGGGGGCGGGGGTCGGTCGGGCTCTCCACGGCGGCGGCCGCGAGGTCGCCCCAGGCCCGCTGGGTGTTGCCGGCCCGCTGCCTGGCGAGGCCGCGGAAGAGCAGTGCGTCGGTGCGCAGGGCCTGGCCGCGCCCCCACGGGGAGGGCTCGCCGGGGCCGAAGTGCAGCGCCTCGTCGAAGGCGGCGACGGCGGGCCCGTCCTGGTGCCGGGCGTACAGCTGTACGCCCCAGCGGAACCAGAGTTCGCCGCTGCCGCCGGGGGCCGCTTCGGCGACCAGGCCCTCGGCCTCGACGGCCCGGCCGGTGGCGGTCAGCAGGGCGGCGCGGGCGAGCACCGGCCAGTCCCGGCCAGGCAGGGCGGCGAGGGCGCGGGCGGTGGCGTCCTCGCGCTGCTCGACGGCGCCCTCCCGGCAGCGGCGCTGCAGCCAGTCCAGGGCGCGGGCGGCGGCCTCGGCCTCCTCGCCGGGCTCGGCGCCGGCGGCGGTGGCCTGGAGGAAGGCGAGCAGCGGGCCGAGGTCGCCGTCGGGGGCCCGCATCCGTTCCTCGGCGAGGCAGCGCAGGCTCCACCGGGGCAGCTGCCGGGCCGGGTCGGCGAGCAGCGGGTAGGCCTCGCGGTGCAGGGCGAGGGTGGCCTGCTGGTCGCCGGTGGGGATGGTGGCCTCGGCCTGGCCGAGCAGGGCGAGGCCGCGCTGCGGGCGCAACTCCTCGGGCGCGTCGGCGAGTCGGCGGGCCAGCCGGGCGTAGCGACGGCGGGCCTGGGCGGGCCGGCCGGCGGCGAGCCGTTCGGCGGCCGCGGCCAGGGCCTTCGCCACCGCCGCGGCGTCCGTGGCCCGTCGGCGCCGGGCCAGGACGACGGCGGCCGCACCGGCCAGTGCCACCACGACCAGCAGCACCGCTAACAGCGCCATGCACCGTCCCCCTGGTTCGAGTACCGTCCACCCTGATGATCAACTGCCCTGGGGTGGTCGTGTTTTGACGTCGTGTCGCGATGTTGCTCGAGTGCCATCAGAATAGGCCCTCGATCGGACGGACGAACAGGAAGGAGCACTATCCTGGGCATCACATCACCAGTGGGACGAGAGCACAGCAACAGCTCAACAGCAGCGCGCCAACAGCGCGTCCACAGCGGTCGGCAGCAGCCAGTAGCGTCGGGGGTCGGGTGTCGCAGTCGCGTTGGGTGCCCGGGCTCCGGTTCGGGCCGGAGTTCGACCCGGAGCAGTACGAGCTCCTGGAGTTCCACCACCGGGGCGGCGAGGCCGAGGTGTGGCGGGCGGTTCGCACCGGCCACAACGGGCGCAAGGAACTGGTCGCCGCGAAGATCATGCTGGAGCGCGACCCGACCGAGGTGCGGCGCTGGCTCGGCCGCTGGGACGACGTCTCGCATAACGCGCACCGACTGGGCGTCACCGACCTGGTGGTGCCCAGCTTCCTGCTCGGCCCCTCCCCGCACCGGCCCGGCAGCCCGCCCGGCGCCGCGCTGCTCGGCTACCAGATCTCGCCCTGGGTCGAGGGCGTGCCGCTGCACACCTGGGCGCGCGGCCGGCACGGCGGCCCGTCGGCGGTCGCCGAGGTGCTGGCCCGGCTCTGCCGGATCGTCGACGAGCTGCACCGCAAACGCTGGGTGCACCGCGACATCTCCCCCGCCAACGTCCTGGTGGACGGCCAGGGGCAGGTCAAACTGATCGACCTGACCTTCCTCGCCCCGCTGGACCACGCCCTGACCGTCGCGGTGTTCACCCCCGGGCACGTCCCGCCGGAGGCCGAGCAGGTCGGCGGCTTCCCGACCACCACCAAGGACCTGTTCGCGGTCGGCACCCTCGCCCGAACCCTGCTGTTGCCCGACCACGGCCGCCTCGACCACCGGCTGGCCGCCGAACAGGCCCGCGCCGAGTTCCTCGCGGCGGGCTACGGCGAGGAGTTGGCGCGCTGGGCCTGCGAACCGCTGGCCCGCGACCCGGACCGCCGCCCCTCCCCGCTCGGCCCGTGGGCCGCCCGGGGCCGTGAACTGCTGCGCGCCCACCGGCCGGTGGCCCGCACCGCGGGCCTGGCCGTGCTGCCCGACCCGGACGGGCGGCCGCTGGTGGTGACCGGCGGCGCCGACGGCACCGCGCTGGCCGGCCCCGGCGCCCTCGGCCGACGGCTTCCGGCTGGGCAGGGACCGTCCGTTGTACGGGAGTTGGCGGCCGGCTGGGCCGGGCAGCCGGGCGAGCTGGTGGTCTGCGCGGAGGACCGCGGCGGCACCCTGTGGGTCGGTACGGCGGCGGGCTGGTGGGAGGCGGCGCGCGGGGTCAACGGGCTGGCGGGCGGGGTCGGTTCGGGCGGGTGGGGTGGTCCGGGTGGCTCGGGCGGCTCGTTCGGCTCCGGCGGTTCGTTCGGTTCGGCCGGCTCGGCCGGGGAGATGACGGTCTGGACGGCGGCCGGCGGCGCGCTGCGCTCCTACCGCTGGGCCCCCGGCCGCACCCTCACCGGCCAGGAACACCCAGGCTGCCCGGCCGACCGGGTGCTCGCCGCCACCGAGGAGCGGCCCGGCGCCTGGCTGCTGCTGGTCGAGCACCGCGAGCGGGTGCTGAGCTGGCGGCCCGGCACCGCGCAGCCGCCCGTCCCGGTGGGCCCGGCCGGCCCGCTGCGCGCCGGAGCGCTGGCCCGTACCTCCGCCGGACCGCAGGCCGCCACGCTGCGGCCGGACGGCTCGGTCCAGCTGCACACCCTCGGCAGGGCCGGGGCGGGAACGGAGATCGGCGACGGTGAGCCCTCGCTCGGGATCGCCATGGTGGGCCACCGCGGCGGCCCGACCGTCGCACTGGCCGGCGCGGGCGGCGTACGGCTGCGGCTGCCGGCCGGCGGCTCCTCGCGCCGACCGCGCTGGTGGCGGCCCACGCTGCGCCCGGCGACCCGCGTCGCGCTGGCCATGGGCGAGGACTGGCGGCTGTGCCTGGCGGCGGTGGTGGAGGGCGAGTTGCAGGTGTGGCAGGAGGACGCGGCGTACCGCTGGCAGGCGGTGGAGCTGCCGGAGGAGCGTTAGGGCCTTGCTCCTGGTTCCTTGCCGGGTCGGCCCTGCGCCGGCCAGCCCTGCGCCGGGTCGGTCCTGCGCCGGGTCAGCCCTCCGCCGGGCAGCCGTGGAGTAGTTCGGCGAAGGCCGCTCCGGCGGCGTCCCGCGGGAGGATCCGCTGTGCCCGGACGCCGTCCGGCGTGCTGATCACGTAGTGCTCGGCGTGGTACGAGAAGTCGTCCCAGGGCTCCCAGCGGTGGGCGCGCAGCAGGGTCCGGCCGCAGCGGGTGCAGCCGATCCACGGCACCAGCACCAGGTCGGCCAGCTCCGGCTCGCTCCAGCCCGTCACCACCTCGACCTCGTCGCGCTCGCCGTCCAGCAGCCGCACCGGGGCGGGCGCGCCGTCGCCCGGGCAGCGCAGGAGGCCGGGGGTGAGCCGCTCGCGCTCTCCCCACTCCTCGGCGAGCACGGAGATCTGGGCGCGGTCCGTGCCGCTGATCGGGATCTGGCGGGCCAGCAGGCCCTCGACCAGCAGAGCGAGCCCGCTCTCCTGCTCCCCGATCGCCCAGCAGTCCTTGACCTCCCGGGCGGCGTCGTCCGGCAGGAGGTCGGCGATCCGGGCCCAGAGCACGGTGTCTTCGTCCATGGGTCGGACTCTAGCTCCCGGCGGGTCGGCGCTGGTCGGCAAGGGGTCCCTCCCTGGCGGAGGGTCCTCGTGCGGGCGTCGCCTGCGGCAGGGCCGGATCAGCGCCGAGGCCCCGGAACCCTGGCGGGGTTCCGGGGCCTCGGCCCGGCGGTGGAGAGTGGCTCGGATGTTCGGGCCCGCTGAGCTGTTCGGGCCCGCTGAGCGCCCTCACCCCGACGGCTCAGCGGAAGCGGCGCAGCCGCAGGCTGTTGCCGACCACGAAGACCGAGGAGAAGGCCATCGCCGCCCCGGCGATCATCGGGTTGAGCAGTCCGGCCGCGGCCAGCGGCAGGGCGGCGACGTTGTAGCCGAAGGCCCAGAACAGGTTGCTCTTGATGGTGCCCAGGGTCTTGCGGGAGAGCCGGATGGCGTCCGCCGCGGCCAGCAGGTCGCCGCGGACCAGGGTGAGGTCGCCGGCCTCGATGGCGGCGTCGGTGCCGGTGCCCATCGCCAGGCCCAGGTCGGCCTGGGCGAGCGCGGCCGCGTCGTTGACGCCGTCGCCGACCATCGCCACGACCCGACCCTCGGCCTGCAGCCGCTTGACGGTGTCGACCTTGTCCTGCGGCATGACCTCGGCGATCACGTGCTCCGGCGCGATGCCGACCTCGGCCGCCACGGCCTCGGCGACCAGCCGGTTGTCGCCGGTGAGCAGCACCGGGGTCAGGCCCAGCGCCCGCAGCTTGCGGACGGCCTCGGCGCTGGTCGGCTTGACCGCGTCGGCGACCTCCAGCACGGCCCGCGCCTCGCCGTCCCAGCCGACCGCGATCGCGGTGCGGCCGGCCGCCTCGGCGGTGCGCTTGGCCTCGGCCAGCACCTCGGGCAGCTGCTGCGACCACTCGCTGAGCAGGGCCTCCCGGCCGGCCACCACGGCGTGGCCGGCCACCACGCCCTGGACGCCCAGGCCCGGGACGTTCTCGAAGCCCTCGACGGCGGGCAGCTCGCCGGCCTTGGCGGCGGCGCCGGCGATCGCCCGGGCGATCGGGTGCTCGGAGGCGTGCTCCAGGGCCCCGGCCAGGCGCAGCGCCTCGGCCTGGTCCACGCCCTCGGCGGTGTGCACCGCGAGCAGGGTCATCTGGCCGGTGGTGACGGTGCCGGTCTTGTCCAGGACGATGGTGTCGACCTTGCGGGTGGACTCCAGGACCTCCGGGCCCTTGATCAGGACGCCGAGCTGGGCGCCGCGGCCGGTGCCGACGAGCAGGGCGGTCGGGGTGGCCAGGCCGAGGGCGCACGGGCAGGCGATGATCAGCACGGCGACGGCGGCCGTGAAGGCGGCGGTCCATCCCTCGCCGGTGCCCAGCCAGTAGCCGAGGGTCGCCACCGCGAGGGTGATCACGATCGGTACGAAGACCGCGGAGATCCGGTCCGCGAGGCGCTGGGCCGCGGCCTTGCCGTTCTGCGCGTCCTCGACCAGCTTGGCCATCCGGGCCAGCTGGGTGTCCGCGCCGACCCGGGTGGCCTCGACCACCAGCCGGCCGCCCGCGTTGACGGTGGCGCCGGTGACGCCGTCCCCGACCCCGACCTCGACCGGGACGGACTCGCCGGTCAGCATCGAGGCGTCCACCGCCGAGGCGCCCTCGACCACCGTGCCGTCGGTGGCGATCTTCTCGCCGGGGCGGACCACGAAGCGGTCGCCCACGGCGAGGTCCGCGATCGGGATGCGCACCTCGGTGCCTGCCCCTCGCCCACCACCACCCTTGTCCGAGGACGCTTCGCGTCCGCCCCCCTCGTTGCGCAGCACCGTCACGTCCTTGGCGCCCAGTTCCAGCAGGGCCTTGAGCGCGGCCCCTGCGGTGCGCTTGGAGCGCGCCTCGAAGTAGCGGCCGGCCAGGATGAAGGCGGTGACGCCGGCCGCCGCCTCCAGGTAGATGTTGGACGAGCCGTCGGTGCGGGCGATGGTGAACTCGAAGCCGTGCCGCATGCCCGGCATCCCGGCGTCGCCGAGGAACAGCGCCCACAGCGACCAGAGGAACGCGGCGAGGGTGCCGAGCGAGACCAGGGTGTCCATCGTCGCGGCGCCGTGCCGGGCATTGGTGAACGCGGCCCGGTGGAACGGCCAGGCGGCGTAGGTGACGACCGGCGCGGCGAGGGTCAGCGAGAGCCACTGCCAGTTGTCGAACTGCAGGGCCGGCACCATCGCCATCGCGATCACCGGCACCGCGAGCGCCACCGCGGTGAACAGCCGCTGGCGCAGCGGGGCCAGTTCGTCGGCGGGCTCGGCCTGCCCGGTGCCGCCCGCGCCCTCGGCGGCCGGGGGCTTGGGCAGCGCGGCGGTGTAGCCGGTGGCCTCGACGGTGGCGATCAGGTCGGCGACCTCGACTCCGCCCTCGAAGGAGACCTTCGCCTTCTCGGTGGCGTAGTTGACGCTGGCGGTGACCCCGTCCATCCGGTTGAGCTTCTTCTCGATGCGGGCCGCGCAGGAGGCGCACGTCATTCCGCCGATCGAGAGTTCCACCTCCGCGGAGGCGGGTGCCTGCGTAGTCATCGTCGCTCCTCGTGACGTCGTCGTGCGGTACGTTCGGCGGCCGGGCCGTCATACCCAGAGGGGGTATCGGGCGGTGCCGGGTTCATTTATACCCCCGAGGGGTATCGGCCGCAAGGCTTGGCCATACCCCTGGCAGGTATCTTTTCGGGCCCCCGATCCGGTTGACTCGATACCCCCAATGGGGTATTCACTCGTGGGCATCGAGCCGAAGGGCGCGCCCACCGAGATCGCCGGAGCCTCGCAGGCCATCGCCCGGCTCATGCGGGCCCGAGCCCGCCCCACCACTCCGTCCGCCCATCCGATCCGCACGTCCCGTCTGATCCGTACGTCCCGTCCGATCCGCACGTCCTTCCGAGGGGAACCCCGCCATGAACACCGCCCTGCGCATCACCGCCTTCACGGGCGGACTCGCCGCCGCCTTCGGCCTCGCCCTCGGGGTCGGCCACGCCACCGGCAGCGGCCCCGCGCCCAAGCCCGCCGCGGCACACGCGGGGCACGGGGGACACGAGGAGAAGGCGGACGGCGGCGGCACCGAGCACCTGCCCGGCGGGCTGCAGGTCTCCGAACGCGGCTACACGCTCAGCGTCGACAACCCCTTCGTGACCGCCGGCTCCCCCACCGACCTGCGCTTCCGCATCCTCGGCACGGACGGCAAGCCCGTCACCGCCTACCAGCCACAGCACGAGAAGGAACTGCACCTGATCGTCGCCCCGCGCGACCTGTCCACCTTCCAGCACCTGCACCCGACGCTGACCGCCGACGGCACCTGGAGCGCCCCCACCGCCGTCCCCGCCGCCGGCGAGTACCGGGTCTTCGCGGACTTCACCCCGGCCGGGGCCAGTGAGGGCCTCACCCTCGGCGCCGACCTGCACGCCGCGGGCGACCTGCGGCCCGCCCCGCTACCGGAGACCGGCCGGACCGTCACCGTCGACGGCTACACCGTCACCCTGGGCGGCGACCTCACCCCCGGGCGCAGCGGCCGGCTCACCCTCGGCGTCAGCAAGGACGGCAGGCCGGTCACCGACCTCCAGCCCTACCTCGGCGCGTACGGCCACCTCGTCGCCCTGCGCGCCGGCGACCTCGCCTACCTCCACGTCCACCCGGACACCAGCGCCCCGGGCCCGGAGATCGGCTTCACCACCACCGCCCCCAGCACCGGCGACTACCGGCTCTTCCTGGACTTCAAGCACCAGGACACCGTCCACACGGCGGCCTTCACCCTGACCACCACCGCCGCCACCGAGCACGCCGAGGAGGCGGGCGCCCACCAGCACTGACCGCCCCCGCCACACAGACGTGGGGGGGGGGGCCCCCCCCCCGCGCCCCGCCCCCCCCGGGGGCCCCCCCGGGGGGGGGGCGGGCCCCCCCGCCCCCCCCCCCCCCCCCCCCCCGGCCGCCCCCCCCCGCGCGCGCCCCCCCCCCCCCCCCCCCCCCCCCCCCCCCCCCCCCCCCGCCGGCCCCCCCCCCCCCCCCCCCCCCCCCCCCCACTCCGGTGTTCCCACGCGTGTAGGGTCCCGGCATGCACAGCACCCTGACCGACCTCGCCCGCTGCCTCTACGGCGACGAGTACGGCCCCACCGCCGCCTGCGAACTCGCCGGAGAGCACGAGGAGTTCCACTTCATCGAGCGGCTGACCTTCGCCGACGCGAAGGAGATCATCGCCATGCTGCGCACGCTCTGCCCACAACTCGTGGACGGCTACCTGCCGGTCTGGGCCCGCAACCTGGCCTACCGGCTGCTTCTTCTCCAGCGCCCCGACGACCCGGCCCTCATACGCGCCGCGGCCGACAGCCTCCACCTGCACGGCCCGGACTGGGACGACATCGCCGAGGAACTCAAGCAGCGCGCGGACGCACTTGAGGCGCCGTGAGCATCAGGGGCGATGAACGGGCCCGAGGTCGCCCTCGGGCTCGCGGGTGAGGATGGCGAGCAGGGCCGGGTCCGCGTGGACCTCGGCGCTGTGCTTCCACCGCGTGAGCAGGAGCGCGATCGGGGCGAGGTTGTCCAGCGCCACGGCACCACGTGCGGTGTCCACCAGCTCGGCGAGCAGGGTGTCGATGTCCTCCTCCGGCAGGAAGGTGCACCACGGCAGGGCTTCGGGCAGCGCCTGGCGCAGCGCGGCGACGTTCTCGGTCCGCACCAGCCCCGCGAGCAGCCGGGAGGTGAAGTCCACGACCGAGGCGTCGCGCTCCATCTGCTCGACGCGCATCAGCGCCAGGTCCCCGGCGTCACGTCTACGGAGCCGGAGCGCGCGGACGGCGTCGAGCCGGCGTGTGGTCGCGGCCGGGTGGTGGAGCAGTTCGCTGAACGGCACGTCCTCGTAGGCCACAGTCATGACATCCACAGTAGCTCGGATGTCACCGCCGACCGACCTCAGTGGGGCACGAAGCCGGGTGCGGCACCTGAACCTCGCCGTCACACTTGAAGCTGTCGACGGAGCGGGAACGGCGCCTCCCCGTCGCGTGAGGCCTGCGCCGGACCGTCCCGGCACGATCCGTACACGGCGATGAGGTGAAGGCGATGCCCCTTGAAGGCGAGTACGAGCCCAGTACGGCACAGTGGGTGCGCGAACAGGTCGAGCTGTACGAGAGTTCGGGCGGCACCCAGGGCACGACGCTGTGGGAGACGGGCCTGCCGGTCGTCATCGTCACGATGCTCGGCGCGCAGAGCGGCAAGATCCGCAAGATTCCGCTGATGCGCGTGGAACACGAGGGCCGGTACGCGGCGGTGGCCTCGAAGGGCGGCTTCCCGCAGAACCCGTCCTGGTACTTCAACCTCAAGGCCGACCCGCGGGTGGAGCTCCAGGACGGCCCCGACCGCCGGGCCATGACGGCGCGTGAGCTCGCCGGGGACGAGCGGGCCCAGTGGTGGCAGCGCGCGGTCGCCGCGTATCCGCCGTACGCCGAGTACCAGGAGAAGACCCAGCGCGTGATCCCGGTCTTCGTGCTCGAACCCAGCTAGCGGAAGGTGCCGGGCGGTCCATGCGGGATCGCCCGGCACCTCCGCTCGTCCGGAGTCGTCGTCCAGCGTGAGAAGTCGGCCTGGCCGACTTCTCACGCGGTCAGCGGCGCCCCGGGCAGCCGGGCCCGGCGGCGCTCCGGGCCGGGTCGGCGGCAGCGGCGGCCGCGACGGCGATGGCCAGGCAGGCGAGCAGGCAACGGGTGACGGGGGGCGTACGGCGCGCAGCAGGGCGGGCGTGGCTTCGCGGGGCGTCATCGGGGGGCTCCTTCTGGTGTGGGGCACGGCCGACGGGGCCGCGTCGGTTGACCCGACCCCTGGTGGAGCGAGTGCGCGGCCTCCCAGGGCCGTCGCGGACCGCGCCTCGCGGGCCCCGCCCTCGGGGCGCGGGGTGCGCAGGGTGGCCACCGCGAGCAGGCCGCCGACCACCGCGATCGCCGCGGAGCCGATGAAGGCGGCGGAGAAGCCCGAGGTCAGGCTCTGGACGGTGGCGTCCGGGGTGCGGGCGCCGGCCAGTGCGGTCATCGCGGCCGGGCCGAGCGCCGAACCGACCTGGTAGCCGGCATCGACGACCCCGGCGAGGACCAGTCAGAATATACCCCAGGGGGGTAAGAGTCAGTCAACGGACGCCGGCAAGGGATTCTGGAGTGATGGGGGTAGGGGGTATCCGTCGGGACGCCGGGGGGATCCGTTCACCTAACCCGTCCGCCCCGGCGCCGGCCCCCTCCCACCCGGCGGCTACCGTGACCGGCATGCCCACCGACCCGCACAGCCGCCTGCTCGCCGCCCGCGCCACCAGCCCCTCATACCCCGAGGTGGGCGCCACCCTGAACGGGGGCGGGAGACTGCCGGACGGCTACGCCCACCTGCGGCGGCGGGTCCACCTCGGGCACGGGCGGGAGGTGCTGGAGCGGGCCGGGCGGTACGTGCTCGGCTGGGGCAGCCAGCTGGGCACCGGCTTCGCGGTGTTCCCGGCCGGCCCCGCCCGGGACGGCGAAACGGTACTGCTGCGGCTGAACCTGCCGGGGATCCGGCGGCCGCGGCTGGTGATCCCGTGCCGGGTGGTGTGGACGGTGGACGAGCCGGACCGGATCGGGTACGGGTACGGAACCCTCCCGGGGCACCCGGAGTGCGGGGAGGAGGCGTTCCTGGTGTCGATGGACGCCGCCGGCGAGGTGTGGTTCGAGGTCACCGCGTTCTCCCGGCTGTCCGCCTGGTACGCCCGGTTGGGCCGCCCGGTGGCCCTGCTCTGCCAGCACCTGGCGATCGAGCGCTACCTCGCCGCGGTGGCCGCGCACGTCCGCTGAGTCCGCCGCTCGGGCGGCGTCAGCCGCGCCGCTCGGGCGTCAGCCGAGGAAGGACAGCCGGACGGTCCGGCGCGGGTTGTCCCCGTTGGTGTCGACCAGCACCACCGACTGCCAGACGCCGAGCGCCAGTTGGCCGCCGAGCACCGGCAGGGTGGCGTGCGGGGCGACCAGCCCGGGCACCACGTGGTCCCGGCCGTGCCCCGGGCTGCCGTGCCGGTGGCGCCAGCGGTCGTCGGCCGGGAGCAGGTCGCGCAGGACGGCGAGGAAGTCGTCGTCGCTGCCGGATCCGGTCTCCAGCACCGCGATCCCCGCGGTGGCGTGCGGGACGAAGATGTTGAGCAGGCCGTCGCGCCCGACGGCCCGTTCGTCGAGGAACGCGGCGCAGCGGTCGGTGATGTCGAGCGCGACCTCGCGGGCGCCGGTGGTGATCTCGAAGGTGCTGCTCTGGAAGGTGGTCGTCGGGTACGGGCCGGGCTGGGTGGAGTGGTTGTTGTCCGCCATGGCGCCATCCTGTCCCAGGTCAGCGGACCGGGCGTACTCCCTCGCCGTCTCGCCGTGCCGGAGGGGCGAACTCGCGTAGGGTGAAAGGTTCAGACCACAGCACCCCGGTCGCCGGGGGGACTCACCCGGGCACGGCCAGGGCGGGGTCCGGACACGGCCAGGGCACGCCCCGGGCACACCGAAGACCCGGCGGACCGGATGGTCCACCGGGTCGGTTGCCGACCGGGCGGCGGGGAGGGACCCGTACCGCCGGCCGGACCAGGCTCTAGCCGCGCCCGCCGAAGAGGCTCCGACGCAGCCGACGCAGCGGCGTCAGCAGCGAGATCCTGGTGTGGCGACGGCGGATCGTCGGGGCCTCGGCGCCGCGCGGCGTGAGTTCCCTTATCAGCCCGAGCGCCTCGGCGGTGTCCACCGCCGGGAGTGCGGGCGCGCCGAGCACGGCCAGGTGTCGGTCGATCCGGCGGCCGGTCGTGCCGACACCGCACTGGATCGCCGGCACACGGGGCCGAGTCCGCACTTGCATGTGTTCCATCAGTTTTCCCACCCCTACGAGGCGCCAGGGCCGTGAGGCGAAGACTATCCGTGACGGACGGCCTTCGCGCAACCGTCCTTGGTGTTGTGCCACCGTACCGTGCGGCGTCAACTGACGAAGCACCAGGGGCCACCCGGCCGATCACGACTAGGCATCAATGATGGTGCACGACCAGCCGCCCGTCACCAGGGACGGCCGATCCGGCTGCGGCGACGCCGCGCACGACCCCCGCCCGGCGCCGCCCCTCGGCCCACACCTCCACCCGCGTCTCCGTATTAGGGGACAGCCGCCACATCGACAAAGCGATCACCGAGGCGCCCGCCGAGCGGCGCGGGGCCCGCCCGGCGGGCGGTCATCGGCCCATGACCGCCCGCCTTCAGGAAGTGAACACATTCGAGGGATTGACTCCCGTCAAACCTCCAAGCAGTATTCTGATGCACGCGCCGGTGCCCGCACCGCACTCAAGCGCGTGTTCGAGTGGTGAAGAACTCCGGCTCCCGCGAGCCACTGCCCGGCCGCCTCGACGCTGCGGCGGCCAGGCTCGCGCGGTGCCCGGACCGGCGGTCGGCCGTAGAGGGTCGGCCGGACCGCCACCTGACTGCCGGTGCCGCCCCGCACGGGGCCCGGCACCGGCGGTTCCGGGTCCACCACGGACGCCCGCCCCCGGACACCCGCCACGGACGCCCGCCACGACCGCTGGTTCCCACCGCGCCCGCACCGGCCTCCAGGGCCCCACAGCGCCCGCACCGGCCGTCCGCGCAGGTCGCACCCGGTGGATCGGTACACTCGGCCAGCGTGTCCCTCCTCCTCAGCATCGTGCTCCCGGTCCACGGCGTGGAGCGGTACCTCCCGCGCTGCCTCGACTCGATCCTCGGCGACACCCCCGCCGCCGAGACCCGTTTCGAGGTGATCGCGGTCGACGACCTCTCCCCCGACGGCTCCGGCGCGATCCTGGACGCCTACGCGGCCCGCGACAGCCGCCTGCGGGTCCTGCACCTCACCGAGAACCAGGGCCTCGGCGGCGCCCGCACCGCCGCCCTGCCGCAGGCCCGCGGCGAGTACGTCTGGTTCGTGGACAGCGACGACTGGGTTCCCGAGGGGACGGTCGGCGCCCTCCTGGACGAGCTGACGCAGGAGAGCCGCCGGGACACCCCCGCCGACGTGCTGATCACCGACTTCACCCACGTCTACCCGGACGGCGGGACCGAGCCCAACCCCTGGCGCCACGTGCTGACCGGCTCCCCGCTGGTCGAGGGCTGCACCCTGGCCGAGCACCCGGCGCTGTTCCAGACCGTGATGTCGGTGTGGAACAAGCTGTTCCGCCGCGCGTTCCTGGACGGCCTCGGCGTCTCCTTCGGCCGCGGCTACTACGAGGACATCTCGGTCACCTACCCGGCGCTGCTGGCCGCCGAGCGGCTGCGCTACGTCGACCGCCCCTGCTACTTCTACCGGCGCGGCCGGGACGGCGCGATCACCGCCACCGCCTCCCCCAAGCACGCCGACGTGTTCGCCCAGTACGACGCGATCTTCGCCTTCCTGGACCGCCCGGACCGTCCCGGCCGGCCCGTCCCGGACTCGCTGCGCACCCTGGTCTTCGACCGGACCGTCCGCCAGGCGCTGAACGTCTACGACACCCCCGGGCTGGTCCCCACCGACCTGCGCAAGGACTTCTTCCAGCGGATCGCCCGGCACTTCGACCGCCACCGCCCGGCCGACTACCGCTTCCCCGGCGGGGTGCGCGGCGTGCAGTACCGGCTGGCCGCCCGCGGCGCCCGGATCGCGTACGCCGAACTGCGCCGCACCGGCCGGCTGCCGCGCGAACTCAAGCGCGGGGCGAGGGCGGTGGCGCCCGCGGTGAAGAAGGGGATGCGCAGCAGCGCCCGGTTCACCGCGTACAACGCGTTCCGCCGGCTGCCGCTGGACGAGAACCTCGCGGTCTACGCCGCGTACTGGCACCGGGGTTACGCGTGCAGCCCGGCGGCGATCTACGAGAAGGCGAAGGAACTCGCGCCGCGGATCCGGGGTGTGTGGGTGGTGGAGAACCGCGCCCAGGCCGCCACGCTGCCGCCCGGGGTGCCGTACGTGATCGTCAACACCCCCGCCTACCTCAAGGCGATGGCGACCGCCAAGTACTTCGTCAACAACGTCAACTTCCCCCGCACCATGACGAAGCGGCGGGGCACGGTGCACGTCCAGACCCAGCACGGCACCCCGCTCAAGGCGATGGGCATGGACCTGCGCGACCACCCGGCGGCGGCCGAGGGAATGGACTTCGAGGCGCTCCAGGAGGCCGTCGACCGCTGGGACTTCCTGGTCTCCCCCAACCCGCACACCAGCGGGCACTTCGCCCGCGCCTTCCCCGGCCGGTACGAGATGCTGGACACCGGCTACCCGCGCAACGACCGGCTGGCGAACGCCACTTCGGACGAGGTCCGGGCGATGCGCGAACTGCTCGGACTGCGGCCCGGCACCCGGACGGTGCTGTACGCGCCGACCCACCGCGGCAGCAAGGGCGGCTACGTACCGCTACTGGACGTGGCGGAGCTGGCCCGGCGGCTGGGCCCGGACTTCACGCTGCTGGTGCGCACCCACTACTTCCACACCGGTGGTCCGGGCGACCTGGCGGAGGCCGGGGCGGAGTCGGCGCGGATCGTGGACGTCTCGGCGCACCCCACCGTCGAGGACCTCTACCTCGCGGCGGACGTGCTGGTGACGGACTATTCGTCGATGATGTTCGACTACGCGGTGCTGGACCGGCCGGTGGTGATCTTCGCCCCGGACTGGGAGGAGTACCAGCGGGAGCGCGGCGTCTACTTCGACCTGTTCGCGGAGCCGCCGGGCGCGGTCACGGTGGACGCGGACGGACTGGCGCGGGCGCTGCTGGCGGGCGACCCGGAGCCGGCCGCGCGGGCGCGGTTCCGGGAGAGGTTCTGCGTCTGGGACGACGGCGGGGCCGCGGAGCGGGTGGTGCGCCGGGTGTTCCCGGTGGAGAAGTAGCGGTTCGCGGTGGGGGGCAGCCGTTCGCGGCGGAGGGGCAGCGGTTCGCGGCGGAGGAGCTGTAGGCCCACGCGAGGACGGGCCTCCGGACGGGGCCGGTGCCGCCGGTACGGCGACCGGCCCCGTCGGCGCGGGCTCAGCGCCGGCGGGCGGCCAGGAACTCCTCGAAGGTCAGGACGCCGTCGTGGTTGGTGTCCATGCTGTGGATCAGCGCCTCGGCCATCGAGAGGGTGACGTCGTGGTCGCCCATCTCGTTGGCGGCCAGGGCGTACTCGGCCGCCGTGATCTTGCCGTCGCCGTCCTTGTCGAAGCGGTCGAAAAAGGCCTTGATCGCCTCGGTGGTCTCCATCGTGCCCTCCTGGGTACTGCGCGGTGTTGCTCTGTTCGGACGGCCGTACCCTACCCGGCCGTGGTGCGCACCACGGTCGCCGGGAGTGGACGCGCGCGGGGGTGGGTGTCGTAGTCTGCGGATCTGATTGCAGGCCCGGGCTCCTCCCGGGCGGTCGTTCGTTCTGGGAGGGAATCGTGCTCGACCTCGTCACCAAGTTGGTGCTGAAACCGGTCTCACGGGGGATCTGGCGGCCGGCCATCGAGGGAATCGAGAACGTGCCGCGCAAGGGCGGGGTGATCCTCGCCAGCAACCACCTGTCCTTCATCGACAGCGTGGTGATCCCGCTGACCGCCCCGCGCCGGGTCCACTTCCTGGCCAAGGCCGAGTACTTCACCGGCACCGGGCTCAAGGGCCGGCTCTCCAAGGGCTTCTTCGAGGCCATCGGCGCCGTGCCGGTCGAGCGCGGCACCTACCGTTCCGCCCAGGCCTCGCTGGAGTCGGCGCTGGAGATCCTGGAGGACGGCAAGGCCTTCGGCATCTACCCCGAGGGCACCCGCTCGCTGGACGGCCGCCTCTACCGGGGCAAGACGGGCGTCGCCTGGCTCGCGCTGACCGCGGGCGTGCCGGTGGTACCGGTGGCCCTGGAGGGTCCGGAGCAGATCCTGCCGGTGGGCAAGCGGGTGCCGCGGCTGAAGAAGGTGACGGTGCGCTTCGGCGAGCCGCTGCACTTCGACGAGCTGCACGGGCAGGCCCGCTCGCTGAAGGCCCGTCGGCAGGTGACCGACGAGGTGATGGCGGCGATCCAGCGGCTCTCCGGCCAGGAGGTCGCCGGGAGCTACAACGAGGTCCCGAAGGCGGCCTGACCGGCGGCCGCGCGTCGGCGGCGTCGGTCCGTCGTCGGCCTGGCCGGTCCGTCGACGGGGTCGTCGGCGTGGCCGGTCCGTCGGCGGGGTCGTCGGCCTGGCCGGTCCGTCACACGGGCTCCGGCGCGGCCGCTTCGTGCTGCCCGGCGGGCTCCGGCGCGTCGGCCCGGCCGGCGGCCTCCGGCGCCTCCCGGCGCAGCAGCGCCGCGTACCGGCCGTCCAGCGCCACCAGCTCGTCATGGGTGCCCAGTTCGACCACCTCACCGCGATCCAGGACGGCGATCTGGTCGGCCGCGCGGACGGTGGAGAGCCGGTGCGCGATGGTGATGGTGGTGCGGCCGGCGGCCAGGGTGTCCACGGCCTGCTGGACAGCCCGCTCGGTGCGGTTGTCGAGCGCGCTGGTGGCCTCGTCGAGGATCAGCACCGGTGGATTGCGCAGGATCGTCCGGGCGAGTGCGAGGCGCTGCTTCTCGCCGCCGGAGAAGCGGTAGCCGCGCTCGCCGACCAGGGTGTCGTAGCCGTCCGGGAGGGCGGCGATGGTGTCGTGGACCTGCGCGGCCCGGGCGGCCTCGACCAGTTCGGCGTCGTCGGCGCCGGGCTTGGCGAAGCGCAGGTTCTCGGCGACCGAGGCGTGGAAGAGGTAGGTCTCCTGGGAGACCACGCCGACCGCGCGGGACAGCGTGTCGAAGGACAGTTCGCGCACGTCCACGCCGTCCAGACTGACCTGTCCGCCGGTCACGTCGTACAGCCGCGGGACGAGGTAGCTGAGGGTGGTCTTGCCCGAACCGGTCTCGCCGACCACGGCCAGCGAACTCCCGGCCGGGACCGTCAGGTCGACGCCGGACAGGGTCGGCCGCTCCTGCGTCGGGTCGTAGCGGAAGTCGACGTCCTTGAAGCGGACCTCGCCGCGGATGTCCGTCAGGGTGATCGGGTCGGCCGGCTCGTCGATCTCCACCGGCAGGTCGAGGTACTCGAAGATGCGCTGGAAGAGCGCGAGCGAGGTCTGCACGTCCACGCCGGTGGAGAGCAGGCTGACGGTCGGGCGGAAGAGGCCCTGCTGGAGGGTGACGAAGGCGACCAGGGTGCCGACCGAGACGATCGGCGCGCCGGCGGCGGAGGTCAGCCCGGCCGCCCAGTAGATCAGCGCGGGCATCGCGGCCATCACGATCTGGATGGTGTTCATCCGCCAGCGCCCAGCCATGCTGGCCCGCACCTCCAGGTCGGCGAGCTGGTCGGACTGCCCGGTGAACTCCCGGGCGAGCGAGTCGGAGCGGCCCATCGTGCGGCCGAGCAGGATGCCGCTGACCGAGAGCGACTCCTGGACCGCCGAGCTCATCTCGGCCAGCTGCTTCTGCCGCTCGGTGGTGATCTTCTTGCGTTCCTGGCCGACCCTGCGGCTGATCCAGACGAAGAGCGGGAGCAGCAGCAACGAGACGACGGTCAGCCGCCAGTCGAGGGCGACCATGGCGACGACGGAGGCGACCACCGCGGTCAGGTTGGAGACCAGGCTGGTCGCGGTGGAGGTCACCGTGGACTGCATGCCGCCGATGTCGTTGGCGATCCGGGACTGGACCTCGCCGGTGCGGGTGCGGGTGAAGAAGGCCAGCGACTGCCGCTGGAGGTGACCGTAGACGGCCGTGCGCAGGTCGTGCATCACGCGCTGGCCGACGGTGGTGGAGATCAGCGTCTGGAGGACGTTGAAGACGCTGTTCACCACGGCGGTGAGGATCATCCCGAGCGCGAGCAGGCTGAGCAGCCCGGTGCGGCCCTGCGGGATCGCGGTGTCCAGGACGGCCCGCAGCAGGAACGGCGACACGACCGAGACCACGGCGGACGCCGCGACCAGCAGCCCGACCACGGCCAGGCGGCCCCGGTAGGGGCGGAAGAGGGCGAGGATGCGGCGCCACTGCGCGGGCGGGCGGGGCTCGCCCTCGGCGCGCTCGGGCGGGGTCCAGTCGATGGCGGTGGGCCTCAAGGACGGGCCTCCCTGGGTGGGGCGGTCGGGCGGACGGGCGGGCTGGGGTCGACATAGCGAGGATAGCTCATAGTTAGACAAGCTAATAGTGAGGGCGACTCTATTCCTCGCCCCTCCCCCCTCGGCCATCGACCCTCGGCCATCGACCCTCGGCCATCGACCCCCAGTGCTCGCTCCCGCCCCCTGGGAGGGCCTCGCCGACCCGCGCCGACCGCGCCCGACCGCGCCCGACCGCCCCGATCGTCAGTTCGTCCGGTAGGTGCGCGCCGCCTTCGAGGAGAGCCCACCGAGCTTCCCGGAGGGCAGCACCCGGGCGATGGCCACGGCCATCTTGTACCGCTTGCCCGGCACCGACACGGACCGGCCGCGCGCCAGGTCGCGCATCGCCTCGTCCACCACCCGCTCGGCCGAGAGCCAGGACCAGGACGGGATGTTGCCCGTTCCCATACCGGCCCGCTGGTGGAACTCGGTCCGGGTGAAGCCCGGGCACAGCGCCATCATCCGCACACCCGTACCGCCGAGGTCGCGCATCACACCCTGAGTGAAACTCACCACCCAGGCCTTGCTGGCGCCGTAGGTGCCGCGCGGCAGGAACGCCGCCACCGAGGCGACGTTGACGATCGCTCCGCGGCCGCGCTCCCGCATGCCGGGCAGGGCGGCCGTGGTCAGCCGCAGGATCGCCTCGATGTGCACCTTCAGCATGGCCAGCTCGTCCTGGAGCGGGACCGTCCCGAAGGCGCCCTTGTTGCCGAAGCCCGCATTGTTGACCAGGAGGTCCACCGGGCGGGCGGAGTCGGCGAGCCGGGCCTCCACGGCGCCGATGCCCTCGTCGGTCGCGAGGTCGGCGGTCAGCACCTCCGTCTCGATGCCGTACCTGCCGTGCAGGTCGGCGGCTGCGCGCTCCAGGCGCTCGGTGTCCCGGGCCACCAGGACGAGCCGGTAGCCGCTGCGGGCGAGCCGGCGGGCGAAGGCGGCTCCGATGCCGGCGGTAGCGCCGGTGATCAAGGCTGTGGTCATGCCCCGACCGTACCGACTCGCCGCACCCGAGCACACACCCAGGGCGATCCCACCTGCTCGGTGACCTCCGGATGCAGGTCCCCGGAGGTGCTCGTACTGTCGTACGGGGGCATCGTCCGACCGGGCGGTGAAATCCAGTTGAGGAGGCAGATCTGATGCTTACTCAGTTCCGGACCGAAACGGCTTCGACGTCACACAGCGCGGCGCTGGAGGCCGAGACACTCGCGAGCCTGATGGTGGAGGACGAGGCCGTCGTGTCCGACGCGCCCACGTATCTGCCCGAGGCCGCCGGCGCGGTGCTGCTGGCCGCGCTCCTGCTCCTCTCGCCGAAGGGCCCGAAGGAGAAGCCGACCCGGTAGGACGGCTTCTCCCCCGTCGGGCCACCCGCCCGTGACCACTCCCTCCTGAAGGGGGACCCGATCACCATGCCAACCGCCGAGACCCCTCTCCGTGACGAGTTCGCCGCGGCGGTCGAGCGGGTGGCGGACCGGACCCTCGCCGTCCTCCGGGACGGCGGGGGCACGGCCGCACTCGCGGACCCCGACAGCCTGGTACCCCGCCCCCTGCTGGCCGCGGTACGGGTGCTCGGCGCGGACCTGTTCGCGCCGCAGCTGCTCACCGGCGCGGAACCCGACGGCACCGCCGCCGCCCTGCTGTCCGAGGCACGCGTGGCCTTCCCCGCGCCCGCCCCCTCCTCCGCGGAGGCCGCGCTGGTGATCGGGTGGCAGGACTGGGCGGCCGGCCGGCTGCTCGCCCGCACACCGTACGGGGCGGACGTGACACCACCGCCCGCACCGCTGTCCGACCCGGAGACCGTCGGCTGGCAGGCGTGGTCGAAGCGGATGGCCCAACTGTCCTCGCTGGCACTGCCGACACTGGACGGCCCGATCCACGACGCCGCCCGCACCCACACCCTGGACCTCGCCCGCGGCACCGTCCGCTGCATGCTCCGGCGCGACCCCACCACCGCCGTCCGGCTCGCCCGGTGGCTCGCCTGGGCCCGGGCCGACGGCCGGCCGCTCCGACTGGAACTCGAACCCGTCCTGGACCGGATCCGCTTCTCCGGCGACGGAACCGCCCGGTCGGCGCTCGAACTCGCCATCGCCCAGAGCCTGTTGAACGGACTGAGCGGCCCTGGCGACCCCGACGACTCCGACGGCTCCGACGGCTCCGACGGCTCGAACGGCCCGACTGGCTCCACTGGTTCGAACGGAGCGACGAGATGACGACCGACACCGAGGCGCTCGCCACCGCCCAACAGCTCGGCTCCCGGTCACTGGCCTGGTTGCACGACGGCTACCAGCGCGGCTACAGCCGGCTGGAGGAGAGCACCATCGTCGACCTGGCCGACCCGGAAGACGTCTACAAGCCGCTCTGCGAGGCCGCCCTGGCGTCCTCCCTGGTCCTGCGCGACGGCGTCACCGGACCTCACGACGCCAACCTTGCAAGGGAGTTGCTCGAAGCCGCGTGGTCCCAGCTGGGCGAGGGAGACCTGCTGCTCGAACGGCAGCTGCGTCACGTCACCCTCGTCGACCCGCTGGAGACGTACGGCCACTTCGCCCGGTCCGGATACCGCCACGCCGCCATGGAGGAACTGCTCACCTCGATCGGCCGGCTCCGGGCCGTGCACGCCGTCGAGATCCAGGGCAGCCGCCACCTCGCCCTCGCCAACGCCCGGCGGATCGCGGGCCTCGAACCCCAGCCGGACTGGCGCAGGCTGGCCCGGAACACCTGGCTCGGCGCCCTCGCCGAACCCTGGACCATCGCCTGGGTGATCGCCTACCAGGTCACCCACACCGTCTTCCACCTCACCGACTGGGGCGCCCGGCCCGAGTGCCTGCCCGAGCCGATGCGCGACTACCTGCGCGACTGGCTGCCGGTCTGGCTCGACATCTGGCTGGAGATCGAACAGTGGGACCTGGCCGGCGAACTGCTCATCGTGGACTCGTGCATCGGCGAGCCCGTCACCGGCCGGACCGGCTGGGAGGCGCTGGCCGCGGCCCAGGAGGCGAACGGGATGATCAGGTGCGAGGGCTCCGCACCCGACAACGACGACCCGGAGGAGGACTTCCGCCAGCACTGCCACACCGCGGTGGTCGGGGTGGTGGCCGCCACCGTCACGCTCTCCCGGGCGCTCGGCGGCACACCGGTGGGCCCTTGAACGGGTCCAGGCATCGGGGTTCGACGTGAGCGGCGTGGACGCCGCGGTCACGGCGGCGGTCCGGGCGGCCCGGCCCCACGCCACCGCCGTGACGGTCGCCCTGGCCGTCCGGGACCAGGCCGACGTGCGCTGCTTCGGACGGGTCGGGAGGGGCCCGGCCGCCGCGCCCTGCACGCCCGACACCGTCTTCGAACTCGGCTCCGTCAGCAAGACGTTCACCGCACTGCTGCTCGCGGAGATGGCCGCACGCGGCGAACTCGCCCTGGACGACCCGGTCGAGGCCCGGCTGCCGCACCGCTGGCGCGCGGCGAAGGTCCGGTCGACCGAACCCATCCGACTCCTGCACCTGGCCACCCACACCTCGGGCCTGCCCGGACTCCCCCCGGGACTGCTCGCGAAGGCCGTTCCGGCCTGGTTCAGCAACCCGTACGAGACGTACGGCGACGAGCAGTTGAGGGACAGTCTGTCCCGAACCACCATACGGGGCACGCCTGGTAGCCGGTACGGGTACTCCAACTACGGTGTCGGGCTGCTCGGACGGGTACTCGCCGAGACGGGCGGACTGCCGTACGGGGAACTGCTCGCCGAACGGGTCTGCCGCCCCCTGGGCCTGCGGTCCACGACCTGCGCCCCGGACCTGCCGGGCCGGGCGACCGGCTACCGGCGCGGGCGGGCCCTCCCACCCTGGTACATCCCCGGACTACCGGGAGCCGGCGCCGTCCGGGCCGACGGGGCCGACCTGCTGCGCTACCTCCGGGCCCACCTGGACGGCGGACCTGCGACGGGCCCGGCCCGCGGACTGGTGAGGGACCCGGGCGGCGGACCGACCACGGGCCCGGGCTCCGGACCCGCCACGGGCCCGGATGGCGGACCCGCGACGGACCCGGACGGCGGACTGCGGGCCGCACTGCGGGACGTCCAGGGGCTGCGGTTGCGACTGCCGCACTCGACCGACCAGATCGGCCTGGTGTGGATGCACCGCCGCTCGGGCGACCGGGACCTCTACTTCCACAGCGGCGGCACCCGGGGCTTCACCGCCTTCGTGGGGTTCTCACCCGACGGCCAGGCGGCCGTCGCCGCGGTGGCCAACACCGCCCCGGCGCTGGACGGCCGGTTCGTCCAGGCCGGGTACGAGGTACTGCGGGCCGCCAGCCGGGCCTGAGAGCGCCGGTGCCGGTCCCGCCCGCACCCTGTCAGGAGCGGCCGAACCAACGGCGCTTGGCCCGGGGCAGGGGCGCGACACCGTTCTCCGGGACCGCCGACGGGTCGTCGTACTCACGGGAGATCACCTCGACCCGGCCCGACTCGGCGTCATGGCGCACCGTTTCCAGACCCTGGCGGTCCAGTCGGGCGATGGCGTCGGCGTGGGTGGTGGTGTTCAGGGCGATCATCCCGACGTCCGGGCGCGTCGGGGTCAGCTTCACCTCCTCGTCGAGCAGGACCCGCACCAGGCGGTCGGCGGAGGCCGAGGGCAGATCCTCGTCCACGGCGACGTGCAGCACCAGGTGTTCCTCACCGGTGGCCTGGAACCGGCTCTGCGCGACCCACACCGAGCGGACGGCGGGGAACTCGCGGATCCGCCGTACCAACGCGTCGCGCAGGGCGACCGCCACCGGGTCGGTGGACCACGCGAGCCTCATCTCCGCCCCGGGGCCGTACGCCGCCCAGTCCCGCAGCACCTGCTCGGCAAAGATCGCCTGCCCGTGCCCGGAGCGGACCCCGAGCACGGCGACGCCGGTCTTCTCCAGGATGTCCCGCAGCCGAGCCGCGTCGCAGTGCACCATCCCCGCGGCCTCCGCCAGCAGCCGCATGCCGAGCGCCGCGTCGGTGAACCCGAGCAGCGTGGGCGGTTGCTCGGGGTCGGGAAGGAACATGACCGATCCGGTGTCGGTGACGGGGACGAACACCCCGCCCTCGAACAGCGCGGCCAGCACCGCCTCGGGCGCCGGCTCGTGCCCGTCCGCGCGACGGTCGAGAAGCTCGGCGAGACGTACGTTCGCATCGTTGATCACGCGCGCAGCGTAGCGCCCGGACGGCCGCCGCCTGCCCGGCGACGACCTACGCCCGGGACGACCACGGCCGGGGACGACTGCGGCCCGGGAGGGGACGGTTCCGGCTCAGACGGCGACGGCCTTGGCCCGGTCGGCGGCGATGTTCACGGCGAGGCCGGCGAGGACGGTACCCATCGCGTAGCGCTGGATCCGCAGCCAGCCGGGGCGACGGTTGAGGAAGGCCGCGATGCTGCCCGCGCTCACCGCGATCAGGCCGTTGACGGTGATCGCGATCGCGATCTGGGTCAGGCCCAACAGCAGGCTCTGCACGGCGACGTGACCGCGCTCCGGGGCCACGAACTGGGGCAGCAGCGAGATGTACATGATGGCGATCTTGGGGTTGAGCAAGCAGGTCAGGAAGCCCATCGCGAACAGCCGGCGCGGCGGGTCCGGCGGCAGCTGCTGCGGGGCGAAGACCGCCGTGCCGCCCGGCTTGACCGCCTTCCAGGCCAGCCAGAGCAGGTATCCGGCACCGGCCAGCTTGATCGCGGTGTAGAGGACGGGCACCACCGAGAACACCGCGGCCACCCCCGCCGTCACAGCGACCAGGTAGACCAGGAAACCGGCCCCGACCCCGAGCAGCGAGATCAGCCCGGCACGGCGGCCCTGCGCGATCGAACGCGACACCAGGTAGATCATGTTGGGCCCGGGCGACAGCACCATGCCCAGGGCAACGGCGGCGATCCCGAGCACGGCCCGGCCGTCCACGGCGGTTGTCAACGCGTCCATGCGAGGAGGCTAGGCCGGGCAATCGGCTCGATGCAATGATGACTTTGCACTCGGTGCAATGCGGGCCGCTGGAGGGCCGACCCCGATGGACGACTACCGCCTGCTCGCCGACCGGATCGCCGCCGAGATCGCGGACGGCGGCTGCGGCCCGGCCAACAGCTGCCGACCCAGCGCGCGTTCGCCCGCAGCCGGGGCATCGCCGACTCGACGGCCGGGCGCGTCTACCGGGAGCTGGCCCGGCGCGGACTGACCGTCGGGGAGGTCGGTCGCGGCACCTTCGTCCGGGCCGGGCGCGCACCGGACGGCGCCCGGGTCGCGCTCGCGGAGCCGTCCGCCACCCCCGTGGACCTGGAGCTCAACTACCCCTCCGTCCCCGGGCAGAACGAGCTGCTGACGGCCGGACTGGCGCCGCTGCTGCGGCCGGACGCGCTGGGCGAGGCGCTGCGGCCGGTCGGCGCGGCGGGAACGGGCGCGGCCCGGCGGGCGCTCGCGGGACTGGTCTCGGTCGACGCCTGCAACGCCTGTGGCTCCTGTGACTCCTGTGACTCCTGCGGCTCCTGGCACGCCGACGCGGCGGACCTGCTGTTCGCCGGCAACGGGCGGCAGGCCATCGCCGGGGCGCTGTCCGCCCTGGTGCCGCCCGGGCAGCGGCTGGGCGTGGAGGAACTGACGTACCCGGTGGTCAAGGCGGTGGCGGAACGGCTGGGCATCGTGCTGGTGCCGCTGGCCGTGGACGAGCACGGGCTGCTGCCGGACGCCGTCGCGGCCGCCCATCGGACCGCCGGTCCGCTGCGCGCGGTGTACGTCCAGCCGCGCCTGCAGAACCCGCTCGGCGTGAGCCTGCCGCGGGAACGGGCGGTGGCGCTCGTGGCCGTGTTGCGGCGGCTCGACCTACCGGTGGTCGAGGACGCCGTCTGGTCCTTCCTCCGGCCGGGGTCGGCGCCGCTGGCCGCGCTCGCGCCGGAGCGCACGGTGCTCGTGGACAGCCTCTCCAAGCGGCTCGCCCCGGGACTGACCACCGGGTTCGCGGTTGTTCCTGCGGCGCTGCGCGAGCGGGTGGCGGGGGCGCTGCGCTCGGGCGGGTGGGCACCGAGCGGCTTCGCGCTGGAGGCGGCCGTGCGCTGGATCGGGGACGGCACGCTGGCCTCGGTGGAGGCCGCGAAGCGGGCCGACGCGACGGCCCGGCAGCTGCTGGCGCGCGAGGTGCTGACGGGGCAGCGGCTGCGGTCCGACCCGGGCTCGTACTACCTGTGGTGGGAACTGCCGCCGGGCCTGCGGGCGGAGGCCTTCGTCGCGGAGGCGGCGCGGGCCGGGGTGTCGGTCACACCGGCGGCGGCCTTCGCCGTCGATCCCCGGCGCTCGCCCTCCGCCGTCCGGGTCGGGCTCGCCTCACCGCCGTTGCCGGTGCTGGCGCGGGCTCTGGAGACGCTGGCGGGGATCGCGGCGGGGCGCGGCGAACAAGCTAGGGGAGACGGATGACAGATGACAGATTTCGAAATCTGTCATCTGTCATCTGTCTGCTGTCATCCGTTCGCTGTCATCTGTCTGCTGTCATCTGTCTGCTGTCATCTGTTCGCAGCCAGCCGCCAGCCGCCGGACTGTCAGCCGTCAGCCGCCCGACCTGCTGCGGCTCCCCCGGGCCTCCGTGTCCGCCGCGCCTCCGGCACCGACGGCGCGCAGGCGGCTCGCGGCGGTGGCGGCGAGCTGGGGAGCGAGCCGGGCCACGTCCCGGGAACCGACCACCGCGATCATGGTCGGCAGCAGCCAGCGGACCGGCTGCATCCCGCGCAGCCAGGCCTGCGCGTAGACGTGGGCGGACCGGCGGGCGATCCCGGCGACGATCCGCTCCACCGCGGGTTCCAGCGGGTACGTCTTGTTCGCCGGCCACGGCAGCCGGGATCGCATCTGCCTCAGCACGGCGTCCTGGTCGGCCCCGCGGACCATGTCGGTGTCGGTCCAACTCAGGTACCCGACACCGACCTTGATCCCCTGGTACGCCACCTCGGCACGGATCGAGTGGGCGAAGGCCTCCACCCCGGACTTGCTGGCGCAGTAGGCGCTCATCAGCGGCGCGGGGGTCAGCGCGGCGAGCGAGGCGATCTGGAGCAGGTACCCGCGGCTCTCGGCGAGCGCCGGCAGGAAGGCCCGCGCGGTGGCCACGCTGCCGAGCAGGTTCACCTCGATGACCCGGCTGAACGCCTTGTGGTCGCTGTCGGCGAGCGGCCCACCGATGGCGATCCCGGCGTTGGCGACGACGGTGTCGATCCGCCCGTAGTGCTCCTTGATCCGGCGGGCGGTGTCCTCCAGCGCCTCGAGGTCGGTGACGTCCACCTCCCAGCTGGTGGCGGACGGGCCGCACCGCTCGGCGACGTCCTTCAGCTCCTCCGGCTCCAGCCCGAGCAGGGCCACCTTGGCCCCGCGCCGGGCGAGCTTGCGGGCCAGCGACGCGCCGACGCCGCGCGCGGCCCCGGTGACGACGACGACCTGCGCGGACAGCGGCGGGATGGCGTTCATGCGACGGAGGTCCTCTCGGCGACGGAGTCGGGAACGGCGCCGACGGGCTCGGCACCAGCGACGGAAGTGGCGGCGGGAGCGGCGGCCAGGTACGCCGAGGCCATCCGGTGGATCTCGGCGGCGACCTCGTCCGGGCGCTCCAGCGGCGACATGTGGCCGACCCCGGGGAGCAGCAACAGCCCCTGCGGGTCCTGGAGTTCGGCGACGATCCGGTGGGCGTGCACCGGCGGGGTCAGGCGGTCGGCGGTGCCGACCACCACCGCCGTGGGCGCGGCGAGCCGGGCGAGCCCGGCGTGGATGTCCAGCCGGTCCAGCACCGCGGCCCAGTTGGCGCGGACGGCGGTCGGACAGGCGTGCACGATCCGGGCCGTCGCCTCGACCTGGCCGGCGGGCGAACCGGGCCCCATGGTCGCGTACTTGAGCGCCACCCGGCTGAGCGACGAGACCGGCCCGAGCGGCATCCGGGAGCGCAGCAGCTGCCGGTGCAGGAGGCGCCGCAGTCCCGGGGAGCGTACGGCCGGTGGCAGGACGGTGAGTTCGGCCACCAGGTCGCCGGGACCGGTGGAGATCAGGACGGCCGCGGCGGTGCGCTCGGCGACGTCGGGTCGGCCACCGGCGGCCATGATGGTCATCCCGCCCATGCTGTGTCCGGCCAGCACGGCCCGCTCGCCCGCCGGAACGGTCCGCACAAGCACGGCGGAGAGGTCCTCGGCCAGTGCCCGGGTCGAGTAGCGGGCCCGGCTCGGCGGGATCTCGCTGTGCCCGTGGCCGCGCTGGTCGTAGGCCACCACCCGGTAGCGGTCGGCCAGTCGGCGGATCACCGGGGCCCAGAAGGCGGTCGAGCAGGTCCAGCCGTGCGCGAGCACCACGGTGGGCGCGCCGGGCCGGCCGTGCACCTCGGCGTGCAGCCGGATGCCGTCCGCCGACCGGATGCTCAACTCCTCCGCCGGAACCGGCGGTTCGTACCCCTCGGGGAGGTGGACGCCACTCACGCGGGGACCTCCTGGCCGGCGGTGCGGGCGGCGGTCGGCGCGGCGCGCATGATCAGTTCGTACTCACCGAGGTCGACCCTGCGGGTGGCCCGGCGGAACGAGGTGGTGGATCCGGGCCAGAGCACGGTGTTCTTGCCGCTCGGGTCGAGGTACCAGCTGAGGCAGCCGCCGGTGGTCCACACGGTGCGGTCCATCCGGTGCTGGAGTTCGAGGTTCCACTGCCGCTGGGCGCGCGCGGTGGGCTGCATCGCGGCGGCTCCGATCGAGCCGAGCGTGGTCAACGCGTCGATCATGTAGTTCAGTTGGGACTCGATCATCAGGATCATCGAGCTGTTGCCGAGGCCGGTGTTGGGCCCGATGACGAAGAAGAGGTTCGGGAAGCCGTTCACGGTCGAGCCGCGCAGCGCCTCCATGCCGTCCTTCCACTCCTCCGCCAGGCTGGTGCCGTTGGCACCGAACACCCGGGCGCCGATGGGCATGTCGGTGACGTGGAAGCCGGTGCCGAAGACGATGGCGTCCACCTCGTGCTCGCTGCCGTCGGCCGCGACCAGGGTGGAGCCGCGCAGTTCGCGTAGGCCGGAGGAGACGACCTCGGTGTTGGCCGCCGCGAGCGCCGGGTAGTAGGTGTTGCTGAGCAGGATGCGCTTGCAGCCGATCCGGTAGTCCGGGGTCAGCTTGGCGCGCAGCGCCGGGTCGGGGACGCCTTGGGCGATGTGGCGTTCGGCGAGCCGCTGGACCAGGCGCAGCAGTCCGGGGCGGCGAACGAAGGCGTCCACCTGGATCTCGCGGAGCGCGAAGAGGGTGCCGCGGCGGATCTTGGTGGTGACCGGCAGGCGGCCGTGCAGCCACCTCTCCAGCTGGGTGATCTCGCGGTCGCGGCGCGGCAGCACCCAGGCCGGTGTGCGCTGGAAGACCGTCAGCTTGCCGACCTTGGGCTGGATCGACGGGATGATCTGGGCGGCGGAGGCGCCGGTGCCGACCATCGCGACGCGCTTGCCGGTGAGGTCGAAGTCGTGGTCCCAGCGGGAGGAGTGGAACACCTTGCCGGGGAAGCCGCTGAGCCCGGGCAGGTCGGGGATCTGCGGGTCGGCGAGCGGTCCGGCGGCGGAGACGATGGCGTCGGCGGTCCACTGGCCGGCCGAGGTGGTGATCCGCCAGTGGGTCCGCTTGCTCTCCCAACGGGCTTCCAGCACTTCGGTGTTGAAGCGGAGGTGGGGTCGGAGGCCGAAGACGGTGGCGACCTTCTCCAGGTAGGCGCGGATGTCCGGCTGGCCGGAGAAGCTGCGCGGCCAGTCGGGGTTGGGCGCGAAGGAGAAGGAGTAGAGGTGCGAGGGCACGTCGCAGGCGCAGCCAGGGTAGCTGTTGTCGCGCCAGGTGCCGCCGACGGAGTCCGCGCGCTCCAGGACCACGAAGTCGGTGATCCCGGCGCGGCGCAGTCGGACCGCGGCGCCGAGGCCGCCGAAGCCGGAGCCGATCACCGCCACCCGGACGTGCGGGACGGACTCCTGCGCAGCGGCGGTGTCGGTCGCTGCGGACGCGCCGGAGCTGGGGCGCTTGCTGCTGGATGCCATGCGGCAACCTCCTGAGGGTGGGACGGTGATCGTCGCGCTCTCCCGGGGGTCTGCGGCCCCGGAACCTCCCGGGGGCTCGCCTCCGGGACCCTGCCAATCGCGCCAGTAATCACTGGCATGATTGGCAGGGTAGCCCTTGCTGACACCGGATGGAAGAAGCGCGACGGCTCCGGTTCGGGGATCCTTCCGAGCCGACGGTCCTATGCTGATCGCCGTGGACAAGGTCAGAGCTGCTGCGGGCGACAGAAAACGCGAGTACCGGGTGGAGGAACTGGCCGAGGCCGCCGGTATCACCACCCGCACCCTGCGCTTCTACCGCGAGCGCAAACTGCTTCAGCCGCCCCGCAAGGAGGGCCGCATCGCCTGGTACGGCGAGGAGCACCTGGCCCGGCTGCGGATGATCGGCGAACTGCTCGAGCGCGGCCACACCCTGGGCGGCATCGCCGAGCTGATCGGCGCCGGGGAGAGCGGGCGGGACGTCGCCGGGCTGATCGGGCTGGAGGCGGCGATCGTCGCACCGTGGTCCGACGAGACGCCGGTGCGGCTGGACTGGGAGGAGCTGAAGGCGGCCTTCGGCGACCAGCTCACCGAGGAGAACACCGCCGAGTCGATCGCCCAGGGCTACATCACCGTCGAGGAGGACGGCATCACCCACGTCAGCCGCCGGCTGATGGACGCCACCACCGAGCTGGTGGCGGAGGGGGTACCGCTCTCGGCGGTGCTGGAGGCGAGCCGTCGCACCCGGGAGCACGTGGACGCCATCGCCGAGATCTTCATCGAGGTGGTCACCGAACACCTGCTCAGCGCGCTCGCCACCGACACCCCGCTGCCGCGCGGCGAGGCGGCCAGGCTCACCGAGCGCATCCTGCGGGTCCGGCCGCTGGCACGGACCGTCGCGGACGCCCAGTTCACCCTCGCGATGGACCGGCGGGTCCACGTCGAGTACGCCGAACTCCTGCGCCAGCGACGGGAGAACGGCTCCGAGGCGTAACCGGGCCACTGTCCGGGCAGGGATTCCGGCGCCCCGCCCGTACGTTGGAGGTGCCGCCGATGCCCCGACCGCTCAGCCGCCGCGCCGCTCTCGGCCTCGCCGCCGGGATCGCCCCCGGGCTCGTGCTCGCCGCGTGCGGGGCCGGCTCCACGGCCTCGAGCTCCGGCTCGTCCGGATCTTCCGGCACGGACGGGGCCGGCGGCACTGGCGGGACCCGGACGGTCCGGCACGCGCGCGGCGAGAGCACCGTACCGGCGCGGGCGAGCCGGGTGGTGGCCCTGGACAGCGACGCGCTGGACTCGGTGGTCACCCTCGGGCTCGACCCGGTCGGCGCCACCACCGTCGCGGCGGGTGCCGCCTTCCCCGCCTACCTGCCGGCCGAGCGGCTGGCCGGTACGAAGCCCGTCGGGGCCATCGGCCAGCCCAGCCTGGAGACGATCGCCGCACTGCGGCCGGACCTCATCCTGAGCAACCAGGTCCGCGACGACAAGCGGTACGACGAACTGTCGAAGATCGCGCCGACGGTGCTCACCCGGACCACCGGGCCGACCTGGAAGGAGAACGTCCGGCTGCACGCCGAGGCACTGGGCCGGACGGCCGAGGCCGACGCGGCGGACGCGGCGTACCGGGTGAAGCTCCGGGACCTGGTCACCGCACTCGGCGGGCCGGCCAGGGCGGCGGCCACCCGGGTCGAGATGGCCCGCTTCCTGGCGGGCGCGCCGACCAGGCTCTACCTGAACGACACCTTCACCGGCTCCCTGTTCAAGGACCTCGGGCTCGGCCGGCCCGCCAACCAGGACAAGACCGGCTTCTCGCTGGAGATCAGCCCCGAGCAGGTGGACCAGGCCGCGGCGGACGTCATCTTCTACTCCGTGTACGGGGACGAGGCCAAGTCCGACCAGGGGAAGATCACCGGAGGGGCACTCTGGAAGAACCTGGACGCCGTGAGGAGCGGGCGGGTGTTCCGGGTGGACGACAGTTTGTGGATGCTCGGCATCGGCTACACCGGGGCCGGGCTGATCCTGGACGAGATCCGCAAGGATCTGGTGCCGACGGTCGGGTGACGGGCGCCGGGTGCCGGGCGACGGATTTCAGATGTCAGCCGACAGATGACAGCTGACAGCTGACAGATTTCATCATCTGTCAGCTGAACTCCGTCATCCGTCACCGGCCTCCCGCCGGCGCCAGCCTCCCGGTGCACGCGAGGAAGGCCACGAACCCGCCGAGGACGATCCAGCCGGGCCAGCCCGCCAACGACATGGTGAGCGGGTCCAGCTCGGCGTCGGGGTCCGCGAACTCCTGGACCATCGACACGCTCATGCTGCTCGCGAAGGCGTGCGCCACCACCGCCGGGACGACCGACCCCGAGCGCAGCCTCAGCCAGGTGAAGACCGGCACGACGAGCACACAGCTCACCGTCAGCGCGGGCACCGCCAGGTACCAGGGCCGTCCCGGGTACTGGCCACCCATCAGCAGCGTCGGCAGGTGCCAGAGCGCGAAGGCCGTCCCGGTGAGCAGGTACGCCCGCACCAGCGCCCCCGTACCGCCACCGCCACCACTACCGTCACCGCGTAGCAGCAGCCGGGGGAAGAGGAAGCCCTGCCAGCCGATCTCCTCACCGAAGAACAGCGGCAGCGACAGCACCATCCCGATCAACCCCCGGACCGCCCACGCTCCGACCCGCCCCGGGTCCAGCGAGCCGAAACCGGCGAAGGGGTAGCTGCCCGCCAGGGCGCCGAGCACCAGCGCCGCGGCCGTCAGCCCGCTGAGCACCCCGAGCGGCAGCAGGCAGGCCCGGACCGCGCGCCACCGCGGCCGGGGCAGGCGCAGCGCGAGCGCCTCCCGCACTCCGCCGCCGCGCTCGACGAAGCGGACCGCGAGCAGCGCCGCCAGTGCCGGGGCCAGCATGGCGGCCCCGATGCAGAGTTGCTCCAGGGCGCCGGTCTCCTCCCGGGCGTCGGCCCGCCGGTACCCGTCGGCGAGCAGCGGTGCCATCGCCGCCCACATCCCGGCGTAGGCGAGCACCAGGTAGACCAGCAGGCCGCGCCGCCGGACGGCGCTCGTCGGGGTTCGCGTCAGTAGCGTCATGTCGGGGACGCTACGGACCCTGGACCCACTACCGGAACCAAGTGCACTGCCACCCCAGGTAGTTGTCCACTACCACCGCGATGGTCGAGTTTTCTGGGTGTACGGGAGCCCGTTAGAGGTGCTACTTCGCGCCCCGCGCTCCGGCGCCCGCCACCTGTCGTGCCGCGAGTCACCACAAAAGCTGCACGAGAAGGAAAATTGACGTATCGTCAGGCGTCACACAGCGGAAGCGACGGTGGTCCGCTCACCGTCGCCCCCGCCGTACTCCCCCGCCGGCCGGCACCCACGGCCCGGCGGGGCCTCGACACTGTCCCGGGCCGGGCCTGATCGGTTCAGGCCCGGGCCTTGACCTCGGTCCGGATCAGTTGACGTTGACCGCCGTCCACGTGGCGGCGACCGCGTTGTACTCCGCGCTGCCCGAGCCGTACAGGTCGGCCGCCGCGCTGAGGGTTCCCGCACGGGCACCCGCGTAGTCGGTGGTGGAGGTGAAGTAGGTGGTCAGCGCGCGGTACCAGATCTGCGCGGCCTTGTCCCGACCGATGCCCGCGAGCGTGGAGTTGTCGTACGTCGGGCTGTTGTAGCTGAACCCGTTGATCGTCTTCGCGCCGCTGCCCTCGGACAGCAGGTAGAAGAAGTGGTTCGCCACCCCGGACGAGTAGTGCACGTCCAGGTTGCCGACGTTCGCGTCCCAGTAGTCCGCCGAGCCGCCGTCCTTGCTCGGCTGGTCCATGTAGCGCAGCGGGCTGCCGTCGCCGCGCAGGTTGATCAGCTCGCCGATCCAGTAGTTCGGCGGGTTCGAGGGCAGGTTGGCGTACCACTCGACCATCGTGCCCATGATGTCCGAGGTGGCCTCGTTGAGGCCGCCGGACTCGCCCGCGTAGTTGAGGTTGGCGGTGGCCGCGGTGACGCCGTGGCTCATCTCGTGGCCGGCCACGTCGATCTCGGTGAGCGGTGCGGTGTCGTTGCTGCCGTCGCCGTACGACATGCAGAAGCAGCTGTCGTCCCAGAAGGCGTTGACGTAGTTGGAGCCGTAGTGCACCCGGCTCAGGGCGCCGACGCCGTCGTTGCGGATGCCGCTGCGGCCGAAGGTGCTCTTGTAGAAGTCCCAGGTGGTGGCGGCACCGAACTGGGCGTCCACGGCGGCGGATTCGCGGTTGTTGACGGTTCCGTCGCCGAAGCTGTTGCTGGTGTTGGCGAACAGCGAGCCGGTTCCGTCGGTGCCGTTGTTGAGGTCGCTGGTGGACTGGCCGCCACGGCTGTCGTCCTTCAGCTGGTACTCCGAGCCGCTCTGGGCGGTGGTCAGCGGGACCTGGCCGACGAAGACGCCGTTGCCGGTGCCGGCCGCGGTCTGGACGGTCTCGTGGCTGGCGAGGGTGCGGCCGTCGGTGGCATCGGTGACCAGGATCTGACGACTCGGGGTGCCGTCGGCGCGCAGGCCCTCGACGGTGGTGCGGTACGCCAGGCGGGGGTTGCCGTCGGTGGCCCAGACCACCAGCTCGGCCCGGCCGGCCTGGTGGACCTCGGTGAGCGGCGACTCGTCGGCGTCGGTGGTCACCCCGACGGTGGCCCTGACCGCCGCGGTGACCTGCGTGACGGCCTGGTCGGCGGAGAGCTTCGGGGTCAGGTTCGGCAGCGCGATCCGTGCCGCGACCGCCTTGTCGACCGACTTCACCGAGCCGTCGGCCTTCTGGTGCACGACGAGGTCGCCGCCGATCACCGGCAGACCGGCGTAGGTGCGCTCGAAGCGCAGGTGGCGGGTGCCGTCCTTGTCCAGCACGGCGTCCTTGGCGACCAGTTGCTCCTTGTCGCCGAGCTTGAGCGCCTTGGCCAGCGGGCCGGCCTGACCGGCCGCCAGCTTGAGCACGGTCGCGTGCTGCTGGGCGGCCTGGGCCTGCAGCGAGGGGGTGGGAGCGGCCTGGGCGGCGGTGCTCACCTGGATCACACCGGTCAACAGGGCCGTGGCCGAGAGTACGGCGACGGCCGCGAGCTTACGCTTCACGTACGAGTCCTTCCGGGAAACCGCGTCTGGGCGCGGTCGCACCGCGTCCCGGGGGGCCGGGTCGGCACCTGTGGGGCGGGACGGGCACTGACGTGCGGGAACCCCGTGCAGTCGAGCGGCTCGCCACCGAGGGGTGGGGGTGGGGCTACCGCTGGGGGATGACCAGAAGCATGACAATCCAGCAGATGAATTGACAGGTCTGGCTCAGCAATTGGCCAGGTCCCGCCATTGGGTAAAGAGCGTCCAATCGACGGGCACAACGGGGCGATTCACCACATCCCGCCGCGGGTCTCGACCCGTGCGACGGCCGACCGCCTGCGCCTACGGGCGCTCACCCGCCGAGCACGGGTCGGACCGGCCGGAGCGACCTGCAGTCGATCGACTTTTACAAGTGTGTAGAAGACTCCATACGGTCCCTTGACGCACGGGTGGCGAGCTTCCGCCACCCGAACCCCCTTGCCCGCCTGAGGGGTTCCTGCTAACAACGCGCGTCGGCCCGGGCCAGTGCTACTGGAGCCGCCACTCCTGGGCGGTGTTTCCAGGGGTGCAGGCGACCATGGTGACCGCGCTGCCGGGGCCGTTGTTGGTCATGCAGCTCTGGTTCTGGTAGTCGCCGAGCGTGTACGAGCCGGCCGAACTCCCCGTGCGGACCGTCCAGTTGGTGAGGAAGCTGAACCCGCTGTTCAGGACGACCTTCCCGTCCATCGTCTGGACCATCAGCGGGCCGCCGTTGTTGCAGGCGTTGAAGAGGATCCACGAGCCGGGGTTGGTCGAACGCACCCAGCCGTACTGCGCGTGACCTCCGACCACGATCGGGTTGTCGCCGTTCAGGTTGTCGTCGCGCATGCCGATCGCGCGGCCGTCCTTCACGCTGACGATGGTGCTCCAGCTGTTGCCGCCGCAGGAGGCGGGCCGGCTCGGGCTCTGCGGGGCGCCGGTGGCGCCGCCACCGGTGGTCTGGGCCGGGGGCTGCGGGTTCTGGTTGGCGGGCGGGTTGGCCGGGTTGCCGCCGCCGGGCTGGTTCGCCTGACCGGCCGACGCCCCGCCCGCGGCCGTACCCGTACCGCCGGCCCGGTTGCCGCCGGAGCCACCCGGGCCGCCGCTGCCACCCTGACCGGCGGCCGGGACCTGGGCGGCCGGGAGCTGCGGCTGGCCCTGGGCGACGCCGGGCACCGGCTGGTCGGGCCCCGGGGTGGCCGCCGGGGTGTCGGTCGGTGCCGGGGCGGCGGGCGCGGTCGTGGTCGCGGGCGCGGTCGCCGGCGTGGCGCCGCCCGGGTTCGCGGGGGCGGTGACCACCACGGTCGGCTGCGCGCCTGGCGGCAGGACGGCATCGGAGCCGCCCGCACCACGGTCGACCAACAGGACGGTCGCCGTGCCCATCGAGATGACGACGGGGATGACGACGGGCACCAGCAGGGTGCGCCGCGAGCGCCGTCGGCCGGGTTCGGTGGGCGCCTGCGGCCCCACCTTCGCGACCTCGTCCGGCGCCGGAGTGCCGCCCTTCACCAGGTCCACCGCCGCACCGCTCCCGGTCGGCTCCGCTGCCCGGTCCTCGGGTCGATCCGCCGCACCGTCCTCGGCCCGATCCGCCGTGACCCGCTCGGCCGGGTCCGCCGCACGGGCACCGCCCGCAGCCCCCTCGCCCGCACCGGGCCGTAGCGGGACGGTCCCGCTGTCGGCCGCGCCGGCCTTCCCGGGCGCCTGCGCGCCTGCGGCGCCGCCCTCCCCCGCGAGTGCCGCCCGGGCCGCACGGGCCGCCGACGCCATCGCGGCGGCGTCCGCGTACCGCTCCTCGGGCTTCTTGGCGAGCGCTCTGGCGACCAGTGCCCGCACCGACACCGGGAAGGTGTCCGGCAGTTGCGGCACCGGCTGGTTGACGTGCTTCAGCGCGATCTGGAGCGGCCCGTCACCGGAGTACGGCGGCCGGCCGACCAACAGTTCGTAGCAGACGACACCGATCGAGTAGAGGTCGGTGGCCGGCCCGAGGTCCGCGCCCTCGGCCTGCTCCGGGGACATGTAGAGCGCGGTGCCGATGATCGCGAACGGGGCGGTGAGCTTGGTACTGGCGAGCGCCCGGGCGATGCCGAAGTCGGTGACGGCGACCCGTCCGTCGGCGCGCACCATCAGGTTGGACGGCTTGATGTCCCGGTGCACGATCTCCCGCCGGTGCGCGGCGTGCAGCGCGTCCAGCGCGCCGGCCACCAGGTCGAGGACGCGCTCGACGCCCATCGGGCCGGTGTCCTTGAGCACCCGGTCCAGCGGACGGCCGTCGATCAGCTCCATGACGATGTAGGCGCAGCGCTCCTCACCGTCCCCGCCGCTCTCGCCGTAGTCGTGGACGCCCACCACGCCGGGGTGGTCGACCGCGGCGACCAGCTGGGCCTCACGGCGGAAGCGCTGGGCCGAGGTCTCGTCCTCCAGCAGTTCCGAGCGCAGGATCTTGACCGCGACCCGCCGCGCCAGCACGGTGTCCTCGGCCTTCCAGACCGATCCCATCGCGCCGCCGCCGATCTTCTCGACCAGCTCGTACCGCCCACCGAGCACGGTGCCCGCGCCGCTCATACCCCTGCTCCCCCGTGTCATGACCCCGCCCCCGCGGGTCGTCGGCACACAGTGTGCCAGAGGGTGTCGAGGGCTCAGTCGTGCAGGTTCGAACAGGAATTGGGCATCGGTTGTCAGTCGGCGAGGACGGCCCGCCGCTGGTGCCGGTGCGCGGTCACGGCCGCCCCGGCCCGGTCGAGCGGCTCGTCCGGTTGCCGTGGGTGACAGCGCCGCCCGCGGCAGCGCCTTCCGTGACAGTGCCGCCCGGTACAGACCGGCCGGACGCGTATCCGGCCGGGTGTCTCCCCCGGCGGGACACCGACCCGGCCGGACACCTACCCGGCCGGGTCGGGAGCCGGCCTCAGGCCGGCAGGACCCGCTTCAGCAGGCCGAGCAGCGCCTCCCAGTGCCGTTCGGCGGCCACCGCGTCGTAGCGGGTGGTGTCGGCCTGGGTGTAGCCGTGCGGGGCGCCGGCGTAGACCTCGGCCCGGTAGCGGACGCCGGCGGCGGTGAGGGCCTCGGCGAGCCGGTCGATCTGCTCGGGCGGCAGCGCGGGGTCGTCGTCCGCGTGGCCGAAGTACAGCTCGGCGGTGATCCGGTCGGCGCCCAGGTGCGGGCTGTCCGGGAGGTCGGTGGCGAGGCTGCCGCCGTGGAACCCGGCCGCGACGGCGATCCGGTCCGGGTGGCTGGCGGCCGTGCGCAGCGCCAGCAGGGCGCCGCGGCAGTAGCCGGTCAGGCCGACCGGGCCGTCCTGGACCAGCGGGGACTCGGCGAGCCAGCGCAGGTACGCGTCCGCGTCGCGGGCGGTCGCCTCCGGGGTGAGCGTTTCGAGCAACGGGACGAGCCGACCGAAGAGTTCGTCGGCCTGGTCCAGGTCTATGAGTTCCGGCAGTTCGACGACCGGCGAGCGGCCGTTGCGGTAGTAGGCGTTGGGGACGAGCACGGTGTACCCGGCGTCGGCCAGCCGGTCGGCCATGGCCTCCAGGTGCGGCCGGAGCCCGAAGGCGTCCATGTAGAGGATGACGCCGGGGTGGGCCCGACCGTCGTCGGGGTGAGTGAGGTAGGCGTCGGCGGTGCCGTCCGCCGTCGGGATGTCCACGAGGGTTCCGCGCACGGGCATGGTGAGGGGCGCTCCTTCCGGTTCGTCCGGCAGCGTATCCGGTGGGCCCGTGGCCCGCCCATGCGCTTTTCGCCACAGCGCGGCCTCGCCCTCACGGCGCGGCCCCCACACGCAGCGTGGCCTCGCGCCCCGGCGCAACCACGATGCACGGCCACGACGTGCCCGGGGAACGCCGGGGCCCCGCGGGGGCGTTGAGCGGGCATGGGGTGGATCGTGGGTGTGACGGCGGTGGTCGCGGCGGTGCTGGGGCTGGTCCTGCTGGCGGCGTGGCAGGTCCAGGACGAGGCCTCGTCACGGCCGCGTCAGCGCGGGCCGGGGACGGGGCTGGGTGTCGGCGGGCTGGAGGAACTGCACGCGCTGTTCAGCCCGGGCAAGCAGGTGCAGATCGAGCAGAAGCACGAGCGACTCGTGCTGCGGGACGATACGCAGGCCGGAGCGCCGCCGCACTTCGGCGTGGACCTGGACCGGGGCGTGGCGGTGCTGCCCGACGGCGCCGGCGGGCGGACCCCTGGGGAGAAGGGGGCTCAGGACTCCCAGGTGCGGGAGCAGAGCACCAACCGGTAGCCGTCCGGGTCGGCCATCGTCACGCCGTACTCCTCCCAGTACGGGTTGTGGGACTCGACGCGGGTGCCACCGACCTCCTCCAGCCGGGCGACCAGGGCCTCGTCCACCGGGGCGCCGAGGTAGACGACGAACAGGTCCTCCACCGTCGGGGTGGGCTCCAGCGGCCGTTCCGGGTCGTGGGTCAGCTCGAAGTGCCAGCTGCCGCCGGACGGACCGACCATCAGCAGGTCGTGCTTGCCGGGCACCCGCTCGGTGCTGCGCCACTGCACGTCGAGGCCGAGGCCGCCGACGTAGAAGCGCTCGGCCGCCGCGAGGTCGCGCGAGGGGCGGGCGATCCGTACCCGCGTCGTGGAATCGATCACGCGGGTGACCATAGCCGATGCCACTGACAGCGAACGGGCCCGTGGCCGAGCGGCACGGCTTCCCGCTGACGGAGGTCAACATCGGCGGCGGGATGGCCGTGGACTACACGGACCCGTCCGCCCACTTCGACTGGACGGCCTTCGGCGAGGGCCTGGCCAAGCTGCTCGACGCCCACCCCGGGCTGACGCTGCGGATCGAGCCGGGCCGGGCGCTGACCGCCTACTGCGGCTGGTACGCGACCGAGGTGCTGGACGTGAAGGCGAGCCACGGCGAGGACTTCGCGGTGGTCCGCGGCGGCACCCACCACCTGCGCACGCCCGCGACCCGGGGGCACTCCCAGCCCTTCGCGGTGCTCCCGGTGGACGCCTGGCCGCACCCGTGGCCGCGCCCGGCCGTCACCACCGGCCGCGCCACCCTGGCCGGGCAGCTCTGCACCCCGAAGGACGTCCTCGCCCGCGCCGCCGAGGGAGCCGACGGCCTGCGGGCGGACGACCGCGTGCTGTTCGCGATGGCGGGCGCGTACGCCTGGAACATCTCGCACCACGAGTTCCTGATGCACCCTCGCCCTGTCTTCCACCACCTGGACGGCGACGGGCCGGGCGCGGTGGAGGAGTGACGGAGGAGCCGACGAAGGACCGCTGACGGCTGACAGCTGACAGATTTCGAAATCTGTCAGCTGTCAGCGGTCAGCCGTCGGTCAGCCGCTGTGATCTGTCGGCTGTTGTCCGTCGGCCGTCGGCTGTCAGCTGTTGTCCGTCGGCCGCCGATCGCCACCCCGCCCGCCACCTGGACCGCCGCCGTCCCCTTCCGCCACTCGTGGGAGAGTGGTAGGCAGCGAAGGGAGCGCGAACGTGCTGATGGACAAGGTGGCGGAGATACTCGCCGAGGCGTCGGCCGAGGCGGTGGAACCGCGCTTCCGGGCGCTGACCGCCGGCGAGGTGATGGAGAAGGCCCCCGGCGAGATCGTGACGGTCGCCGACCGCGAGGCCGAGGCGATCATCGCCCGCCGCCTGCACGAGCTGCTCCCCGTGCCGGTGGTCGGCGAGGAGGCGGTCGCCGCCGATCCGTCGCTCGCCATGGCCCTGCACGACGAGCCCGCCGTCTGGCTGGTCGACCCGGTGGACGGCACCGCGAACTTCGTCGCCGGCAGACCCGAGTACGCCGTGATGTGCTCCCTGGTCCGTTCCGGCCGGACCGTCGCCTCCTGGATCTGGCAGCCCGCCACCGCCACCGCCTACCGCGCCGAACTGGGCTCCGGCGCCTGGCGCGACGGTGTGCGCCTGACCCGCCCCCCGGCGCCGAAGGACGTCGCGAAGCTGCGCGGCTCGGTGAAGAGCCGCTACCTCGACGCCGAGCACCGCCGCCGGCTCCAGGACAACATCGCGGCCTTCGGCGAGATCTCCCCCGGTCGGCACGCCGCAGGGATCGAGTACCCGGACGTCGTCGAGGGCCGATTCGACTTCGTCCTCTACTGGCGCACCCTCCCCTGGGACCACGCCCCCGGCTCCCTCCTGGTCACCGAGGCCGGCGGTGTCTCCGCCCGCCCGGACGGCTCCCCGTACCGCCCGGAGGCCCCCGGCTGCGAGGACGGCCTCCTGGTCGCCGCCGACCCCGAGACCTGGGAACTCACCCGCTCGATCCTGCTGGACGGCTGACCCCGCGGCCGCGCCCGCCCGGAACCGTTCCGGCCACGCCCACCTGGACCCCTTCCGGCCGCGCCCCGTTCCGGCCCCGCACCGCCGGACCCGCGTCTACCCCGCCCGCTCGCCCGCCACCTCGCGGCCGGCGCCCACCACCTCCCGCAGCAGCGCGCCGACCTCCTCCACCGTGGTGTGGGGGTTCAGCAGCGTGAGCTTCAGCCGGACCCGGCCCGGGCCGTCGCCCGGCAGTTCGGTGCGGCCGACCACCGCCCGTCCGGTGCGCAGCAACAGGCGCCGCAGCCGCCCGTTGACCTCGTCCAGCGCCGCCTCGTCCGTCACGCCGGGCGGCCGGTACCGGAAGAGCAGGACGGTGAGCACGGGCTCGGCGTGGAGTTCGAGCGCCGGGTCGGCGCGCACCGCGTCCGCGGTGGTACGGGCGAGGTCGTGGCAGGCGTCGACCAGCCGGCCGAGTCCGTCGCGGCCGAGGGTGCGCAGGGTGACGGCGAGCTTGAAGGCGTCGGCCCGGCGGGTGGTGCGCAGCGAGCGGCCGAGCAGGCTGGGATACCCGGCCCGCTCGTCGTCGGCCGGGTTGAGGTACTCGGCTCGGCGGGCGAGCGAGACGTAGGTCTCGGCGCGGCGGACCAGGAAGATCCCGGCCGCGGCCGGCTGCCAGCCGAGCTTGTGCCAGTCGAGGGAGACCGAGTCGGCGCGGGCGAGGCCGTCGAGCAGCGGGGCGAGCCGGTCGGAGAGCAGCGCTCCGCCTCCGTACGCGGCGTCCACGTGCAGCCAGGCGCCGTAGCGACGGGCGAGGTCGGCGGCGGCGTGCAGCGGGTCGACGGCTCCGGTGTCGGTGGTGCCGGCGGTGGCGACGACGGCGATCGGGGTCCGTCCGGCCCAGCCGGCCTCGGCCATCGCCCGCTCGAGTGCGTCCTCGCGCATCCGCAGCCCCCGGTCGACCGGGACGGGGATGACGGCCCGCTCGCCGAGTCCGAGCAGGGCGGCGGCGCGCTGGACGGAGAAGTGCGCGGCCTCGGAGGCGAGGACGCACGGCCGGACGCCGGCCGGGATGCCGTCCAACTCGACGATGCCGTCGAGCTTCTGGTCGCGCGCCAGCATGAGCCCCATGAGGTTGGACTCGGTGCCGCCGGAGGTGAGGACGCCGGCGGCGCGGTCCGGGTCGTAGCCGACCAGTCCGGCGATCTCGGCGAGCAGGGCGCTCTCCAGGGCGGTGGCGGCGGGGGCCTGGTCCCAGGAGTCCTGGGAGGGGTTGAGGGCGCTGACCGCGAGGTCCGCCGCGGCGGCGACGGCGAGCGGCGGGCAGTGCAGGTGCGCGGCGCAGGCCGGGTCGGCGGGGTCGGCGGCGGCGCGGGCGAGCAGCTCGGTGAGCCGGGCGAGCGCGCCGGGTCCGTCGGCGGTGGCCAGCGCGTCGTCGACGAGTGCGGAGATCTCGGCCGGGGTGCCCTTCGGCAGCGGTCCGGAGCGCTTGGCGGTGCCGCGCTCCAGGGAGTCGAGGACGGTGGCCAGCAGCGGTCCGAGTGCGCCCGGCCCGGCCGCGCCGCCCGCCAGGGCGTCCGTGGCGACGCTGTCGTCGGGGAGCCCGACGGGGCCGGGCGCGGCCCCGGTCACCGCTTCCCCCGAACCGCCGACGCTCCCGCCGGACCGCCTGCCGAACCGTGAACCACCGCGCCCGACGACCCATCGCCGGGCCCGCTCGCGGAAGCCGCCGCGATCGCCTCCGCCAGCCGCTCCAGTACCGCCGCCACCTGTTCGTCCGTGATGGTCAGCGGCGGGAGCAGCCGCAGCACCGCGTCGTGGCGTCCGCCGAGTTCGACGATCAGTCCCCGGGCCAGGCACGCCTCCCGGACCCGCACCGCCAGCGCCGGGTCGGCCGGCCGGGCGCCGCACGCGTCGGGCTCGGCCGCCGGGTCGACCAGTTCGACCCCGAGCATCAGCCCCCGGCCGCGCACGTCGCCGATCACCGGCAGTTCGGCCGCGAGTTCGCGCAGCCGCGCCGCCATCCGCTCGCCGACGGCGGCGGCCCGCTCGGCCAGCCCGTTCGCCGCGACGTGGCGCAGCGTCGCGGCCCCGGCGGCCATGGCGAGGGTGTTGCCGCGGAAGGTGCCGGTGTGGGCGCCGGGCCGCCAGCCGTCGTAGTCCTCGCGGTAGACGACGACCGCGAGTGGCAGGCTGCCGCCGATGGCCTTGGAGAGGACCATGGCGTCCGGGACGATGCCGCTGTGCTCGATCGCCCACATCGCCCCGGTGCGGCCGACTCCGGTCTGCACCTCGTCGACGATCAGCGGGATGCCGCGCTCGGCGGTGATCCGGCGCATCGCGCGCAGCCACCCGTCGGGCGCGGGGACGACCCCGCCCTCGCCCTGGACGGCCTCCAGGATCATCGCGGCGGGCGCCACCACACCTCCCGACGGGTCGTCCAGCAGCCGCTCCACGTACGTCTCGGCGAGTTCGGCACCCGCCTCGCCGCCGACCCCGAACGGGCAGCGGTAGCCGTACGGGTAGGGCAGCCGGGCGACCTCGCCGCCGCTCGGCAGCGGCTCCTTGACGGCGACGTTGCCGGTGATCGCGAGGGCGCCGGCGGTCATGCCGTGGTAGGCGCCGGTGAAGGCGAGCGCGCCGGAGCGGCCGGTGGCGGTCTGCATCAGCTTGAGGGCGGCCTCGACGGCGTCCGTCCCGGCCGGTCCGCAGAAGTGCACCCGGGCGCGGGCGGCGAACTCCGCGGGCAGGCTCTCGAACAGCGCGCTGGTGAAGTCGTCCTTCTCCGCGGTGGCGAGGTCGAGCAGGTGCAACGGGGCGCCGCTGTCGAGGGTGCGGCGGATCGCCTCCAGCACCACCGGGTGGTTGTGGCCGAGGGCGAGCGTGCCGGCGCCGGAGAGGCAGTCCAGGTAGCGCCGTCCGTCGGCGCCCTCGACGGTCATGCCGTGGGCGCGGACCGGGACGATCGGGAAGGAGCGGGCGTAGGTTCTGGCGGCGGACTCGCGGACGCGCTGACGGCGCAGGATGGCTTCACCGGCGGCCGGGGTTCCGGAGGTGGCCTGGACGGGTACGGCAGCGAGCGACACGAGAAACCCCCAGGGGAAGTTAGGTAAGCCTAACTTTACTGGCCTTGACCTGGCGGAATGCCCCCGGGGCCCCAGAACCACCCGCGCGAGTGAACCTCCCCCGGTTCCCCCAACGAGCGCCGCGCGGAAAGGTCACGCCCGGGCCCCGACGCCCCCTCCGATCGACGGTCCGGGTCCGGATACGGCCCCGTGCCAGAGCCCGGGCTCGGACTCGGGCTCTGGCTCGGGCTCGGACTCAGGCTCGGACTCGGGCTCGGACTCGGGGCCGGGCTCGGGCTCGGGGCCGGGCTCGGGCTCGGGGCCGGGCTCGGGCTCGGGGCCGGGCTCGGGCTCGGGGCCGGGCTCGGGCTCGGTGAACCGTCAGGCCCGGCTCTTCCACCGGTAGCAGAGTTCCGGCCGCCCGACACTGCCGTACTGCGGCTCCCGCACCGCACACCCGGTCTCCACCAGGTGCTCCAGGTAGCGCCGCGCGGTGATCCGCGAGACCCCGGCGGCGGCGCCGGCGGCCGCGGCCGAGAGCCCGGTGGCCGCTTCGCGCAGGACCGAGGCGACGGAGTCCAGGGTGGGCGCGCTCAGCCCCTTGGGCAGGGTGGTGCGCTCCGGTGTGCGGAGCAGCGCGAGCGCCTGGTCGACCTCCTCCTGACCGGTCGCCTCACCGGTGCGCCCGAGGCTGTCGCGGTAGCGGGCGTAGCGCTCCAGACGGTCGTGCAGGGCGGCCGCGCTGAACGGTTTCAGCAGGTACTGCACGACGCCCGCGGAGACGGCCTGCCGGACCATGGCGAGGTCACGGGCCGAGGTCACCGCGATGACGTCGGTGCTGTGACCGGCCGCGCGCAGGGTGCGGCAGAGCTGGAGCCCGTGGCCGTCCGGCAGGTAGAGGTCGAGCAGGGTGAGGTCGACGGGCGTCCCGGCCGCGCGGGCCCGGTCCAGGAAGCGCAGCGCGTCGGCGCAGCTGTGGACCGTCCCCGCGGCGTGGAAGCCGGGCTCGCGCCGCACGTACAGGGTGTGCGCTGCGGCGGCCACCGGGTCGTCCTCGACCACCAGGACGGAGATCTCCTTCCCGGCGGGGGCGCCGATCGCGGTGTCGGCCGTGCTGTCGGCGGCGCCACTCATGCCAGGGCCCCTTCCTGCTCCCGACCGGCGGACCGGTCGGCCTGGTCGGCCCGGTCCGCGGACTCCTCCGGTTCGCCCGCCGATCCTCCCGGCTCCCCTGGCCCACCCGGCCGGCCGGCCAGCGGCAGCCGCACCGTGAGCACCGCGCCGCGCTCCCGTCCGACCTCGACGGTGCCGCCGTTGCGCCGGGCGGTCTGGGCGACCAGTGCCAGCCCGAGCCCGTGCCCACGGCCGTCCTGCTTGGTGCTCCAGCCGCGCCGGAACACGTCCTCGACCGCGCCCGGGTCGATCCCCGCGCCGGTGTCGGCGACCCGCAGCAGCAGGCACTCGCCGGGCGCCCCCGCGTCCCCGTCGTCGCCCCGGCCGTCGCTCCCGCGATCCCGACCGACGCCGTCCCGACCGCCGCAGTCCCGAACGCCACCGTCCGGAACGCCGCAGTCCCGGCCGTCGGCGATCCGCGCCGTGACGGTGACCTCCGGCGGGACGGGGCTCTCGGCCGCTCCGGCGATCGCGGCGTCCACGGCGTTGTCGATGAGGTTGCCGAGCACGGTGATCAGGTCTCGTGCGGAGAGCCCGGGCGGCAGCACCCCGTCGTCGATTCGGCTGTCCTCGGTGAGGGTCAACTCCACGCCCCGTTCGGCGGCTTGGGCCGCCTTGCCGAGCAGCAGCGCGGCCAGCACCGGCTCGCTCACCGCCGCGACCACCCGGTCGGTGAGCTGCTGGGCGAGTTCGAGCTCGGCGGTCGCGAACTCCACCGCCTGCTCGTGGCGGCCCAGTTCGATCAGCGAGACCACGGCGTGCAGCCGGTTGGCGGCCTCGTGCGCCTGCGCGCCGAGCGCCTCGGTGAAGCCGCGCACCGAGTCCAACTCTCCGCTGAGCGCCTGGAGTTCGGTGTGGTCCCGGAGAGTGACCACCCGGCCGAGGCCGGTGCCGGCGCCGATGGTGGAGGTGTTCAGCACGACGACTCTCTCGGCCGTCAGGTGCACCTCGTCCCGGACCGGCTCCTTCCCCAGCACGGCCGCGACCAGCGCCTCCGGCAGGCCCAGCTCCACCACCGGACGTCCCTCCAAGTCACCCGCCAGTCCGAGCAGTTCACGGGCGGCGTCGTTGCACAGCACCACCCGGTGCGAGCGGTCGACCAGGACCAGCCCCTCGCGCACCGCGTGCAGGGTGGCCTGGTGGTACTCGTAGAGGTGGCTCAGCTCGTCCGGTCCCATCCCGTGGGTGTGCCGCCGCAGCCGGGAGTTGGCGAGGTAGGTGCCGACACCACCGAGCGCGAGCGCGGCCACCGCCACCCCGACCAGGGCGAGCAGCGGACCGCTCAGCTGCGCGGAGATCGACTCCACCGTGAGGCCCGCGCTGACCAGCGCGACCACCCGGTGCCGGTCGTCCCAGACCGGGGTGACCACCCGGACGGACGGGCCGAGCGTTCCGGTGTACGTCTCGCTGCGGGTCTGCCCGGCGAGCGCCCAGTCGATGTGCCCGAGGTAGGTCCGGCCGATCTGCTCGGGCAGCGGGTGGGTCCAGCGCACGCCGTCGGTGTCCATGACGGTGATGAAGGAGACCCCGGTGTCGGCCCGCACCTGCTCGACGTACGGCTGGAGCACCGCGGTCGGGTCCGGGCCATCGACGGCCGCACGGACGGACGGCGAGTCCGCGACGGCGTGCGCGACCGCGGTCACCTGGCGGCGCGCGGCGTCCTCGGTGCGGCCGGCGGTGAAGAGGTACGCGAGCACCGCGCCGCCGGCGACCACGGCGGCGACGATCACCACCTGGACGACGAACAGCTGCCCGGCCAGGCTGCGGACCAGCCGCCGGGGCCCGCGGCCCGTCGACCGGTGCGAACGGCGGCGCGGGGCGGTGGGGGCGGTGCGCTCGGACATGCCTGCCAGTGTGCACCACACTCCCGGACGACCCCAGGGCACGGCGACGGGCGGCCGCAGCCCACCCGCGCCCGCCCGGCCCGCACCGTTCGCCGCCCGCACCGTTCACGGCCGGGACCTCCGGGCCACCCGTACCGTTCATGAACTCTATGAACGCAAACGTGACCTCCGTCACCTCCGGGCCCATAGTCAGAGCGGCCCATCCCCCGGGGCCACCAGGACTGCACGGCAAGGGAGCCGCAGATGTCGATCACCGGAGCCGCCACGGCGGCGGGACCCAGACGCAAGGACCGGACCCACTACCTCTACATCGCCGTGATCGCCGCGGTGGCCGCGGGTGTGGCGGTCGGCCTGGCCGCCCCCGGTTTCGCCGTGGAGCTGAAGCCGGTCGGTACGGGCTTCGTCAACCTGATCAAGATGATGATCAGCCCAGTGATCTTCTGCACCATCGTCCTGGGCATCGGCTCGGTGACCAAGGCCGCCAAGGTCGGCAAGGTCGGCGGCCTCGCCATCGGCTACTTCCTTGCCATGTCGACCGTCGCGCTGGGCATCGGCATGGTCGTCGGCAACCTGCTGGAGCCCGGCGGCGGCCTGCACCTGACCGCCGCGCTCGCCAAGTCCGGCCACGCCCAGGCGGCCGCCGGCGGCGCCCAGTCGACCACCGACTTCCTGCTCGGGATGATCCCCGAGACCCTGTTCTCGGCCCTCACCCAGGGCAAGGTGCTCCAGACCCTGCTGGTCGCCCTGCTCGCCGGCTTCGCCCTCCAGGCGATGGGCACGGCCGGCGCGCCGGTCCTGCGCGGGATCGAGCACCTGCAGCGGCTGGTCTTCCGGATCATGTCGATGATCATGTGGGTCGCGCCGATCGGCGCCTTCGGGGCCATGGCCGCCGTGGTGGGAGCCACCGGCACCGCCGCGCTGAAGAGCCTGGCCGTCATCATGATCGGCTTCTACGTCACCTGCGCGCTGTTCGTCGTCGTGGTGCTGGGCACGCTGCTGCGCCTGGTCGCCGGGGTCAACGTGTTCTCGCTGCTGAAGTACCTCGGCCGCGAGTTCCTGCTGATCCTCTCCACCTCCTCCTCCGAGAGCGCGCTGCCCCGCCTGATCGCCAAGATGGAGCACCTGGGCGTCAGCCGCCCGGTCGTCGGCATCACCGTGCCGACCGGCTACAGCTTCAACCTCGACGGCACCGCCATCTACCTGACCATGGCCTCGATCTTCATCTCCGAGGCGATGGACAAGCCGATGTCGCTCGGCGAGCAGCTCTCGCTGCTGGTCTTCATGGTGATCGCGAGCAAGGGCGCGGCCGGGGTCACCGGGGCCGGACTGGCCACCCTCGCGGGCGGGCTGCAGTCGCACAAGCCCGCGCTGGTGGACGGGGTCGGCCTGATCGTCGGCATCGACCGCTTCATGTCGGAGGCCCGCGCCCTCACCAACTTCGCGGGCAACGCCGTCGCGACCGTCCTGATCGGGCACTGGACCGGCGAGCTCGACACCGAGCGCTCCCGGCGGGTGCTGGCCGGCGAGCTGCCGTTCGACGAGCAGACGCTGGTCGACGTCCACGGCGCGCCCGCCGGCCCGGCCACCGCGGCGGACGGCTCGGCGGCTGCCACCCCCGAGGCCGTTCCCGCCCAGGGCGCCGCTCCCGCCGGCGCCTGAGCCCGGTAGCGGCCCTCACACTCCCCCGACCCGGCGCCTCCACCAACCCCGGAAACGGCGCCGGGCCGGGGGTTTCGTCTTCCCCGGACCGGGGGTTTCGTCGGTCCCGGGCCGGGGCCTCGTCGCTCCCGGGCCGGTCGGTCAGCCCGGACGGGCCTCCCGACTCGCTCGTCACAGCTCCTGCGAGCCGCTGACCACCCAGGCCACCCCGCTGGCCGGGTCCTCCAGCGCGACGTGCAGATGGTGCAGCCCGGCCGACGGCTCCTGCCAGGTGAAGCAGCGCATCCGGACCACCAGCGCGTTCACCGCGGCGCGGTCCACTCCGCGCGTCCCGGCCGTCCCGGCTGCCCTTTCCCGAGTGCCCACCCCGTCCGCCCCGTCCGTCCTGTCCGCACCGTCCATCGCAGCCATCGCGGCCAGCGCCCGCCACAGCGCCAGCCGCCCGTGCGCGCAGCCCTGCTCCCGCCCCACGGCGGCGGCCCGCACCAGCGCCGGATAGGCGAGCGGGAACGGCAGGTACCCGCCGACCACCCGACGGTCGCGGGCGAGCAGGGCGGCCGCCGCCGGGGCCGGACCGCGGACGCAGGCCGTCGCCGCCCACGGCACCAGTGCCCCCAGCCCGGCCAGCGCCCGGGCGACCCGCGGCCCGTCCGGGCGTCCGGCCGACTCCGCCGCCCGTGGCAGTTCCACCTCACCCAGGCCCTCCCGGCTGGCGGGCAGGGTCAGCAGCGCGCTGCGCGCACCCCCGCCGGGCAGGTACTCGCGCACCCGGGCCGCCTCGTCCCAGCCCGACGCCTCCCACGGCTCCAGGCGCAACGGCACGCCCTCGGGGTCGGGCTCGGGCCCGTACGGCCCGGAGCCGCACGGCTCGGACCGGTGCGACTCGGACCGGTACGGCTCGGACCCGTGCGAGAGGTCCTCGCCGAGCAGTGCCCGGGTGTGCGCGACCAGCCGTCGCACCGGGGCCGGGCCCAGCAGCGGGGCCAGCCGCGACCAGGAGTGCCTGGTCGCCAGCACCTCCCAGAGCGGGCCGGCGTCGTGGTCGGCCACCCCGGCCGCCGTCCCCGCGCCGCCGTCCCCGTCGAACAGCCGGACGGCCAGCTCGGGCGGCGCCGCATAGGCGATCAGGTGGCCGAGCGGTGCCGTCAGCACGGCCGCGGCCTCCTCACCGGCCTCGACCACGGCGGCCGCCCGGCCCTGCCGGTAGGAGGCGAGCAACTCGGGCCAGCGGCCGTCCTCGGCCAGTGCGCGCAGGCGGCCGTCCTCGTGCGTGGTCACGATTCGCAGGGTACGGGCCGGGGCGCCGCATCAGTTTGACTTGCCGTCAGCCCGGTGCGTCGGAGCGGCGATCGCACACCCGTCCCGGCCGCCTCGGCCGCGCTCGCGTCCGCGCCCGCGGGTGCGTTCCCGGTCGCCCTGCCGGTCGGGTTCCCGGTCACGTTCCCGGTCGCGTTCCTGCTGGAGGATCGCGCGCAGCCGGCCGTGGGCGCGGCGCCGGGTGACGGCGAGCGTGCTGCGGTGCAGCCCGAGGAGTTCGGCGGCCTCGTCGATGCTGTAGCAGTCGAGGTCCACCAGCACCACCGCGCGGGCCTGCTTGACGGTCAGGAAGCCCAACAGGCGCAGCACCTCCCAGCGCGCCTGCGACTCGGCCATCCCGCCGACCCAGGAGTCGGCGGCGCTCCGGTCCCGCTCGCCGACGTCGCCCGCCTCCGGCACCTCGGGCATCGGCACCCGCCGGCGCTCCCGGCGCCACTGGTCGCGCAGGATGTTCACCATCGTGGTGAACGCGTAGGCGTACGGCTGCGGATGACCGAGGAAGCGCTCCGGCCGGCGGGCGATCCGGAGGTACGCGTCGTGGACGACGTCTCCCGCTCCGACCGGGCCGCCGGCGAGGGAGGCCGCCGCCTGTTGGAGCCTGGGCAGCAGATCCGTGAACACCCGGTTGAACTCTGCCGATTGACCACTGCTCCCGCCCGGAGCGCAGTCCGCTTCCCGTCCGCCGCCCGCATTCCGACCACTGCAATCCGCCATGCCGCTCTCCCCGGAAATCGGCACCCCGAGCACCAAGCCGGCCCTGGCGACGGAGCGCCGTAGGCCAACCGGATGACTTGTGACACAGGTCACATCATAGTTCGTCGTTTCACTGTGCGCAGTCAATCGTGTGCAACATGTCACCGACCGCGCGGGAGGCGGGAGTTCACCTCCCGGCGGACATCCGGGCGGTCGGGGCGCCCCGCCCGACGAGAACCCCTCAGCAAGGAGAACCACCGTGCGAGGCTGCATCGCCAGGAAGTTCGCCATGTTCGGACTGGCGGCCACGGCCGCCCTCGGCGCACTCGGGACCACCACCCTGCCGGCCGCCGCGGCGACGGTCCGGATCCAGACCACGACCCCCGACGCCATCCCGGCCTGGAACACCGTCGCGACCGACACCTACCGCTGCGTCATCACCGGCAACTACGGCTGGCGCTGGGAGGGCCGCTGCAACGTCTATTCCGGACGACTGCGCACCATCACGTACTGCGCCGACGGCTCGTACAGCACCGGCCTGTGGATCGGCGCACGACCGGAGGCCTGGGCGGTCTGGGGCAACTGCCCCGGGTCCACCTGGACGCGGGTCGTGTTCCAGTGGCACAGCTGAACCGCTGACACCCTCGGCGGCACGGCCGGAGCGCCCCCGACCGAACGCGGACGACCGATCGACCGACCGACGACGATCGTCAGCGGACAGATGACGGATAACAGATGACGGATAACAGATTTCGAAATCTGTCAGCTGTCATCTGTTATCCGTCCGCCGCACACTGTCCGCCCGTCGGTGCCTCGGCCCGCCCGCCTCAGCCCACCGGTGAGGCGTCCGCGAGCAGCCTGGCGGCGTGCACCCGGCCCGCGTGCTCGACCAGGTTGACCAGCACCTCCTTGCCCGAGGCCCGGTGGCGCGCGTCGCACAGCAGCACGGGTGTGCCCGCGTCCAGGTCCAGTGCGCGGGCGACCTCCTCCGGACCGAACTCCCGTGTCCCGGCGAAACGGTTCACCGCGACCACGAAGGGAATTCCCCGGTGTTCGAAGAAGTCGACGGCCGGGAAGCAGTCCGTCAGCCGGCGGGTGTCGGCGAGCACCACCGCACCGAGCGCCCCCTGGGCCAGCTCGTCCCAGAGGAACCAGAACCGGTCCTGCCCCGGGGTGCCGAACAGGTAGACCGCCAGCCCCTCGCGGATGGTGATCCGTCCGAAGTCCATCGCGACCGTGGTGGTGGACTTCCGCTCCACGCCGTCCAGGTCGTCCACCTCGCGCCCGGCCTCGGTCAGCCGTTCCTCGGTGCGCAGCGGCCGGATCTCACTGACCGCGCCGACCAGTGTCGTCTTCCCCACCCCGAATCCCCCCGCCACCAGGATCTTGAGCGCGAGCACCGTGCCGTCGGGATCCTCGGCGTCGAACGGATCCGGTCCGTCGTACGGCGCGGACGGCGCGGACGGGGCGGGCGGGTGGTCAGAGTGCGCGGAGTCCACGGATGACCTCCTGGAGGATGCGCTCGTCGGGGAGCAGGGCGGGCGGGACGGGGCGGCGGACCCGGATGAGCCCGGCCGCCAGCAGGTCGCCGAGCAGCACCCGCACGACGCCCACCGGCAGGTCGAGGTCGGCGGCCAGCTCGGCCACGGACAGCGGGGTCCCCCGGCACAGCGCGAGGATCCGCGCCTGTTCAGGGCCGACCGGCGGCTCGGGCGCGTCCGGCACGAGCACCGGGTCGGGCAACTCGGTGACCACCACGGCGATCAGGTCGAACTGCTGCTCCCCGGCCCCGGTGCGCCCCCGGGTCATCGCGTACGGGCGGACCACCGGCCCGGCGTCGTCGTCGTACCAGCGGGCCCGGTGGGCGGCGGCGAGCGGATTGCGGGGGTGCCCGTCGGGTTCGGCCCTCGGATGCTCCGGATGTCGCCCCCGGTACGGGCGGGGCACCGGACTCACCGGCCGCCCACCGCCCGGGGCGGGGCGCTCAGGTGCTCGCCGACCCGGCGGACCAGTCTGGCCATCTCGTAGGCGATCAGGCCGAGGTCGGCCCGGGCGGTGGCGAACACGGCGAGGCAGGTGCCCTCCCCGGCCGCCGCGACCAGCAGGTAGCCGCCCTCCAACTCGACCATGGTCTGGCGGACTTCGCCCGCGCCGAAGTGTCGGCCGGCGCCCTTGGCCAGGCTGTGGAAGCCGGAGGCGACGGCCGCCAGATGCTCCCCGTCCTCGCGGGCCAGGCCGGCCGAGGTGCCCATGGCCAGGCCGTCGGCGGAGAGCATCACGGCGAAGCGGAGTTCGGGGGCGCGCTGGACCAGCTCGTCGAGGAGCCAGTTCAGCTCCCCCGCGCGGTGGGTGGTGGCGATCACGGACGCTCTCCTTCGGGTCGGGACGGGTGTCGGGGGTGGCGTGCCCCCGGCGGCTGCGGAGGGTCGGCGGGTTGCCCGTCCGGCCGGCCCTCCGGGTACAGGCCGCGCGCCCATCCGTTCTGGAAGGCGGACATCGCCGCCCGCGCCTCCTCGGGGCTGCGGGCCGCGGCGCCGAGGCCGTCGCCGGCTCCGGGATCGGCCGAGGAGGCGGCAGCCGTACGGCGGCCGCGCGCGGTCGGGCGGGCCGGGGCCTCGCGCAGCTGCGGCGCGAGGCTCGCCTGGCGGGTCCGGCGCGGCAGCTCGGCGGGGCCCGGGTCGGCTGGGTGACCGTCCGGTACGTGGCCGCTCGCAGGTCGAGCCTCCGGTCGCCGGGCTTCCGGTCGGTGATCGTCGATTCGGTGATCGTCCGGCCGGTGGCCGCCCGGGCGGTGGCGCTCCGATCGCTGGCCGCCCGGTCGTTGGCCGCCCGGGCGCCGGTCCTCCGGCCTGGCGTCACCCGCGCCGCCGGGCCCGGGTACCGGTTCGGCCTGGGGTTCCGTACGGTACGGCTCCGCGCCGTACGGCTGCGGCGGTCCGGACTGCGGACGGGCGGTCGCACCCGCACCCCCGCCCGCAGCCGGACCGGCCACCCGGGCGCCGTCGGCCCGGAAGGGGGTGCGGCGCACCGGCCCGGGGTCACTGCCCCGGACGCCGAACGCCAGCAGAGCCCCACCCTCCGGCGGTGGCCCACCCACCGCCGGAAACCCGTCGCCGGTCCTGCCCTGCGGGTGCTCCCGGCGCCTCGGACCGCCGCTCGGGCCGCCGCTCGACGCGTTGCCCATGGCGCTGCCCGGATCGCCCGTCGCCCCCTCCCCGCGGGCGTGCACCGCCGTGAACTCCCGCTCCGGGAGACCGGCCTGTGCCCACTCGGCAGGCAGCGGCCCCACCGGCGCCTCCCCGGCCGCCGCACCGCCCGACGCACCGCCCGACGCCGCTACGGACGGCAGGGGCGCCACCGGCTCGACGTCGTGTCGCACGTCCTCCGCCTCCATCGCCTCCGCCGCCGCCTCGTCGGCCAGCAGCGTGGTCGGCAGCAGGACCACCGCGGTGGTACCGCCGTACGCGGAGGTCACCAGCGAGACCTTGACGTCCTGCCGCCGGGCGAGCCGGCTGACCACGAACAGTCCGAGCCGGTCGCTGTCGAAGAGGTCGCTCTGCTCGGCGGCGGCGATCCGGCGGTTGGCCGAGGCCAGCACCTCCGGGCCCATGCCGAGGCCGCGGTCCTCGATCTCCAACGCGAAGCCGTTGCCGACCCGTTCGCCCCGGATGTGCACCCGGGTGTGCGGCGGGGAGAACCCGGTGGCGTTCTCGACCAGTTCGGCCACCAGGTGGGTGAGGTCGGCGACGGCGTGGCCGACCACGGCGGCGCGCGGCAGCGGGTGGACCTCGACCCGGGCGTACTCCTCGACCTCCGAGACGGCCGCGCGCACCACGTCCACCAGCGGGACGGGTCGGCGCCAGCCACGGCCGGGAGCGGCCCCGGAGAGGATGATCAGGCCCTCGGCGTGGCGGCGCATCCGGGTGGTGAGGTGGTCCAGCCGGAACAGGTCGGCCAGCTCGGACGGGTCGTCGGTGCGGCGCTCCATCGCGTCCAGCAGGGTGAGTTGGCGGTGCACCAGGACCTGGCTGCGGCGCGCGAGGTTGACGAACACCCCGGAGACGCCGGAGAGCACCTCGGCCCGCTCGACCGCCGCCGTGACGGCCGCCCGCTGGACGGTGCCCAGCGCCCGGTGCACCTGGCCGATCTCGTCGTCCCGCCCCACCGGCCGGGGCGCCTCGGCCTCGATGTCCACCTCCTCCCCCGCGCGCAACTTCCGCATGGTCGCCGGGAGTTTGCGCCCCGCCAGCTCAAGTGCCGAATTGCGCAGGCCGATCAGCTCGGTGACCAGCCCGCGACCGATCTGCACCGAGATCACCAGCGAGGCCACCACGCCGACCAGGCCGAGCAGCACGGCCATCCCGGCCGGGGTGAACAGGCCCAGGGCGTAAGGGTCCTGGCGCTCGGCGGCGACCCGTCCGGCCCGGTCCTCGACGGTCCGCAGGGCGCCGGCCACGTTGCCCGCGACCATCGCCCAGCGGTCGGCCGGCACCGCGGCGACCGCGGTCCGCCCGTCGGCGGCCGTCCGCACCCTGTCCTCGTACCCGGCCAGCTCGCGGTGGTCCTGGCCACCGGTGACGGCGAGCAGCGACTCCCGGTCGGCGGGGCGCAGGTCTGCGGCGGCACCCCGCTCGAACTCCCGCCGGGCGAAGGCCGCGCCGGAGAACTCCCGCAGTTGGTCGTCACCGAGCCCGCCGGACAACTGGGCGGCGCGCAGCAGCGCGTCCTCGCGGGCGAGCAGCTCACGGGAGCGGGCCAGCTCCAGCAGCACCCGGGCGTCGGCGGCCACCTGGCGGTCCTGGAAGGGCGCGACGGCGCCGGCGGCGGCGAGCGCCCGGTCCACCGCCTCGCCGTACGCGGCGTACGCCTCGGGCCAGCCGACGCTCCTGGCCAGGACCCGGTCGCGCAGGACGGGCAGGGCTGCGAGCGAGCTGCCGAGGGCGTCCAGCCTGGCCGCCGCCTCGCCGCCCAGGCCCTGGGCGTCGGCGCGGTTGTAGCCCCGGTCGGGGCGGTGGGCGTCCGGGAACAGCGGGGTGAGCGCCCGGTCGGTGGCCGCCGCCGCCTCGCGCAGGGCGCTCTCCCGGACGGCGGTGGGGGCTGTCGCCGGGGCCGCCAGCAGCTGACCGACGGCGGTGCGTTCCGCCTGCAGCCCCGCGACCGTCTCGGCGACGGGGGCGAGCAGCGTGCGCTGGGCGTCGCGCTGGCGCATCAGGCCCCAGACGCCCTGGGCGGTGGTGACGGTGGCGAACCCCCACAGCGCGATGACGGAGACGACCGGGACCATCAGCAGCGCGATGATCCGGGCGCGGACGCTCCGGGGGCGCAGCCCGCGCAGCCACGGACCGGGGCGCGGCGGACGGGCGGGCGGCCCGGCATGGGCACCCCGGCGGGTACCGGGGGCGGTACCGCGGTCTTCTCGCATGGGTGAGGAGCCTTTCGGGCGGGGAGAGCGGGAAAGCGGAAAAGCGGGAAAGCGGAGGGCGTGCGGCTCATGCGGCATGGAGGACGCGCCGCAGCGGATGCGCAGCTCAGGCGGCGCGCTGCCCGGCCCCCGCCTCGGCCGGGGCCGGCCCGTGCGGGGCTGGCCCGGGGTGCGGGGGCTCGCCGGGGTACTCGCCGATGGACGGCTCGCCGGCCGCCCGGTAGCCGGCCCGCTCCTGGGCGGTCGGCGAGAGCGCCACGAAGGCGGAGGCGAGGAAGAGGAAGGAGCCGAGGCCGACGGCGAGCGGGAAGACGAACTCCATCGGGCTGACTCCGCCGAGTTCCGTGCGGGTCGGCTCCAGCCGGACGTGGACGGCGGCCATGCCGGTGTAGTGCATGCAGCTGACGGCGAGGCCCATGGCCATCGCGGCGGCCGCGGCCGCGTACACGTTGCGGATGGTGACGGCGGACCAGAGCGCGGCGGTGGCGGCACCGACGGCGACCAGTACGGAGAGCGCGACCGTTCCGGGGTCGTAGTGCAGTCCGCCGTGCATCCGGAGGGCGGCCATGCCCAGGTAGTGCATCGCGGCGACGCCGAGGCCGGTGGTGACGCCGCCGGAGAGCAGGGAGAGGCCGCGGTGCCGGCCGTAGCAGACCACGGTCAGGCCGAGGCCGGTGACCAGCACCGCGACCACGAGGCTGAGGAGGGTCAGCGGCACGTTGTAGCGCAGCTCGGTGCCGTCGACGGTGAAGCCGAACATGGCGACGAAGTGCATGGTCCAGATGCCGGAGCCGATCGCGGCGGCGGCCGTGACCAGCCAGTTCCGCCGGGCCGGGCCACTCGCGGTGAGGCCGCGCAGCGTGCAGCGCAGCCCGAGGGCGGCGCCGGCGCAGGCCATCAGGTACGAGAGGGCGGGGGTCAGCCAGCCGAGGCTGAGATTGTTGAGGGTGCCCATGGGACCTCCGGTCGACCGGTCGGGCCCGGGGGCGGTACGCGGTGCGCCCGGGCTCCCCTGGCCGGGCGGACTGCACGCGAATGGCATATGCCAGCCGCATGTGCGCTTCCGGTCCGGGGTGCGTGGGACGCTACCGAGAGGCCGGAATCGGTCAGACAAAGATCTGAAAAGCTGCCCGTGACACACGGGTGGTGTGTTCGAATGGAACGGTCCTGTACCCAGCGGACGGTCGACGAGCGCACGGGGACGACGTACGGACGACAGCGGACAACCGACAGCGGACAGATGACAGAGTTTGAAATCTGTCATCTGTCCGCTGACCCCCGTCGACTGTCACCTGTCAGCTGTCGCCCGCCAACCGCAAGCCGCCCGTCAGGCGCCCGTCAGCCGCCCGGCGTCACCCGGATCCGCATCGGGCTCGCCGCCCGCAGCGTGATCCCCTGCGCCAGCGCCACCCGCCGGTCCACCGCCTCCAGCTCGAAGTCCCGCAGCAGCACCCCCAGGGCCAGCACGGCCTCCAGCATCGAGAAGTGCTGACCGATGCAGGCCCGCGGCCCACCGCCGAACGGGAACCAGGCGTACCGGTGCCGCGCCCGCTCCGCCTCCGGCAGGAAGCGGTCCGGGTCGAACCGCTCCGGCTCCTCCCAGTGCTCCGGGTGCCGGTGGGTGACCAGCGGCGCGACGACCACCTGCGCCCCCGCCGGGATCACGTACCCGTCGATGACGGTCTCCTCGACCGCCCGCCGCCCGCCCAGGGCCGCCGACGGGTAGAGGCGCATCGCCTCCTTCAACACCCGGGTGATGTACGGCAGCGCGTCCAGGTCCGCCGCCGTCGGCGCCCGCCTGGCCAGGACGGTCCGCGCCTCCTCCCGGGCGAGCCGCCGCTGTTCGGGGTGGATCGCCAGCAGGTGCAGCGCGAAGGCCAGCGCGGTGGCCGTGGTCTCGTGCCCGGCGAGCAGGAACACCAGGACCTGGTCGCGGAGTTCGGCCGGGTCGAGCCGCGCGCCGTCGTCGTCGCGGGCCCGCCCGAGCAGGGTGAGCAGGTCGTCCGCGTCCTCGTCGTCGCCGCGCGCGGCCCGTTCGGCGATGATCCGGTCGCAGACCCCGTACAGCGCCCGCTGGGCCTCGGTGCCGCGCCGGTTGGCCGGGGTCGGCCAGGTGCGCGGAAGGCGGACCGGGGCGTAGCCGCGCTCCTTCACGTACTCGCCGAGCACCGGGAAGCTGTGGTGCACCACCGCGATCGCCTCCTCCACGTCGGCGCCGAAGAGGATGCGCGCGACCGCCCGCAGCGCGAACCGGGACGTCTCCTCCGCCGCGTCCACCACCCCGTCGGGCGCCGCCCGCCAGCGCTCGACGAGCGACTGCGCCTCCTGCGCCAGCGCGTCCGCGTAGCCGTCCACCCGGCGCCGTGTGAACAGCGGTTGTATCATGCGCCGTTGACGCTGGTAGTCGGCGTCCTGGCTGGTCAGCAGCCCGTTGCCGACGCTGGTGCGCAGCTCGTCGTAGAAGGAGCTCTCCTTGCGGAAGTTGGCCGCGTCGCCGGCCAGCACCTGGCGGACGCCCTCCGGCGAGAACACCCCGTAGAAGTCGGCCCGCAGCCCGGGCGGCCCGGCCTGGAAGCGCACCACGTCGCCGTGTTCGCGGTGGGCCGCGAGGTAGCTGCGCAGCGGGCGACGGGTGAGGTCGAACAGCGATCCGACCAGACGGTTCCCGGACGGTACGGGTATCGCGGAGGTGGGGGCGGGCACGAGCCCGGGGGCGCGCACGGGGATGACGTCGGTGGCCATCGGCACTCCTTCTGTACAGGGATGCGCCCGCCGTCTCTCCCGACGGGCAGTCAGCACCGAGAGGAGCCGCGCCCGGACCCGCCCGACCGGGCTGATCCGCCCGGTCGGATCCGGACCCGTCTCACTCGTATTCGGTGCCCCCCTTGCGGGTCAGGTAAGCGTCACTGACCACTTTGGCGATCGCCCGCCCGCCGAGCACCGGGCTCCACCGCTCGGTGACCGGCCGCACCACCACGCCCTCGCGCAGGTGCAGTTGACGTCCGGAAACGGTCTCCTTGCCCCGGGCGAACCCGAGCACGGTTTCCGGGTCGAACGGCCCGCGCCACAGCTCCGGAGCCAACGGCAGCTCCCCGGGCAGGAGTTCGACCGCCGACAGCCAGTTCAGCTGTCCGTCGATCAGGGCCGACACGTCGAAGGCCGCGTAGCCGGGGCGCTCGGTGCGCGCCGAGGCGCCGTAGCCCAGGTCCTGCACCCCCTCGCCGAAGACCTCGCCGAAGATGCCGACCCGCTCGGCCCCGAGGCGCTCGGCCAGCCGCGCCGCCACCTCCGGGATGCCGTACGCCCGCACCGCCCGCCAGTACAGGTTGCGCTCGTCCTCGGCCAGCGCCAGCCCCTGCGCGCCGATGCCCTTGGAGGACACCTGCACCTCGCCGGTGGCGGCGAAGTACGTGACCAGGCAGCAACTGCCGTGCAGCTTCTCGGTCAGCACCACGGGCTCGCCCGGCGCGAAGGCGTCGGGGTAGCGCTTGAGGTTCTCGATGTCCACCCAGGGCAGCAGGTCCGGCGCGCTGACCACGTCGCCGCTCATCGACGTCGGCACCGGCGGCTGCCACTTGACGATCCCGAGCAGCTCGGCGAAGTCCTCGCCGCGCTCGGCCGCGGCGGCCAGGTCGGAGCCGGCCAGCGCGGCGGGCCGGCAGACGATGCCCTGGGACAGCTCGCCGCGCAGCCGTACCGCCTTCACCCGGTTCGCCCGGGTGCCGGCCAGCTTGCCGGTCAGCCCCAGCTCGTCGATCAACCCCTCGGGGAGGACGGCCTGTTCGGGGATGTAGACGGCGTGGTCCCCGGTCCGGTACGCACCCTTCGCGACCACCGCGCGGTAGAGGCCGACCTGGGCGAGCTCCAGGGCATCGGCGTTCGGGTGCTCCAGGATGACCAGCTTCTCGGCGGTGACGTGCAGCGTGGACACGGACGGACTCCTCCCCTTGGTTCGGCCGCGGCGGCGCCTCCGACCGACCCCGGCCGCGTGTACGGACGACGACCACTGTGACCGCCCGGCCGTCCACGGCGCGACACAATTTCCGCGCGCCCCTTCCGGCGCACGCACGCCGAGCACGCACGCCGGGCACGCACGATCCCGGACGCGCCGTTCCACGGCAGTCCGAGGGCCGCCACCCGGCTGTCACCGGCCACCACCCGCCGCCGGCGACCTCCGCCGTGCGAACCGACAGGGGGTTCATCGCTCGCATCTGCGGCACTATGATCGCCGTAATGGCCGCACCTGCGATCAGGACTCCGCGCCCCTTCCGGCGCGCACCCTGGAGGGGAAGCACCGATGAGCACCCGCACGCCGACCACCCGCAGACTCGCCGTCGCCACCGCCGCGGCCCTCGCCCTCGGCCTCGGGGTCACCGCCTGCGGCAGCGGCGGCGGCACGTCCTCCGGTTCCACGGCCTCGTCGAGCACCTCCCCGAACTCCGCCGCGGACGCGGGCGGCGCGGGCGGCGGCGTCCCGAAGGCCTCCGGCACCGTCACGGTCTTCGCCGCCGCCTCGCTCAAGGAGACCTTCACCGAGCTCGGCCGGAAGTTCGAGGCCGCCAACCCGGGCAGCAAGGTCACCTTCAGCTTCGGCGGCAGCTCCAGCCTCGCCACCAGCATCAACTCCGGTGCCCCGGCTGACGTGTTCGCCGCCGCCAGCCCCGCCACCATGAAGACCGTGAGCGACGCGGGCGGTGCGAGCGGACAGCCCACGACCTTCGTGAGGAACACCCTCACCATCGCCGTCCCCAAGGGCAACCCCAAGCACGTCGCGGGCCTCAAGGACCTCACCGCCTCCGGCGTGAAGGTCGCCCTGTGCGCGAAGGAGGTGCCGTGCGGCGCCGCCGCCCAGACCGCGCTCAAGGCCGCCGGTGTCGACCTCACCCCGGTCACCCTGGAGCAGGACGTCAAGGGCGCGCTCACCAAGGTCGAACTCGGCGAGGTCGACGCGTCCCTGGTGTACCGGACCGACGTGCAGGCCGATGCTGCGAAGATCGACGGCGTGGACTTCCCCGAGGCCGACAAGGCCGTGAACGACTACCCGATCGCCGCGCTCGCCAAGGCGCCGAACAAGAACGGCGCCGCCGCCTTCGTCGCGTACGTCCAGTCGCCCGAGGCCAGGCAGGTGCTGACCGCGGCGGGCTTCCAGGCCCCGTGAACGACCGCACCGCCGACTCCGGGGCGAACAACCGCCGGGGCCGGAACCAGCAGGCCCGCACCGTCGGCGGCGGCCCGGCAGGACCCGCCCAGGCCCTGCCGGGCGGCCACCCGCGAGGCCGCCGCCCCCGAAGCCGTCCGCGAAGCCGCCCCCACAGCCGCCGCCCGCGCACGCAGCGCGTCCCGGTCGCACTGCTGCTCCCGGCTCTGCTCGGACTGGCCTTCCTGACCCTGCCGCTGGTCGGCCTGCTGATCCGGGCGCCCTGGAGCAGCCTGTCCGAGCAGCTCACCAGCGCCGCGGTCTGGGAGGCGCTGCGCCTGTCGTTGATCAGCGCGACCGCGGCCACCGCGGTGTCGCTGGTCCTCGGCGTCCCGCTGGCCTGGCTGCTCGCCCGCACCGAGTTGCCCGGCCGGCGGGTGATCCGGGCGCTGGTCACCCTGCCGCTGGTGCTGCCGCCGGTGGTCGGGGGCGTGGCACTGCTGCTGGTGCTCGGGCGGCGCGGCATCGTCGGCTCCTGGCTGGACTCGGCCTTCGGCATCACCCTGCCGTTCACCACCACCGGGGTCGTGATCGCCGAGGCGTTCGTGGCGATGCCGTTCCTGGTGATCAGCGTCGAGGGCGCGCTGCGGGCCGCCGATCCCCGCTACGAGGAGGCCGCCGCGACCCTGGGCGCCTCCCGACTGACCGCGTTCCGGCGGGTCACCCTGCCGCTGATCGCCCCGGGGATCGCCGCCGGGGCCGTCCTCGCCTGGGCCCGGGCGCTCGGCGAGTTCGGCGCGACGATCACCTTCGCGGGCAACTTCCCGGGCCGCACCCAGACCATGCCGCTGGCCGTCTACCTGGCCATGGAGTCCGACCCCCAGGCGGCGATCGCGCTGTCCCTGGTGCTGCTGGTGGTCTCCGTGGCCGTCCTGGTCGGCCTGCGCGACCGCTGGCTGTCGACGCCGTGACCCCGCCCAGACCGGAGACACCGGAGACACCGCCCGCACCGGAGACAGCGACCACACCGGAACACTTCGAACGCCCTGGACACTTCCAACGCCCTGGACACTCCGGACACCTGGACGCCGCACCGATGAGCACCGCCAGCCGCCCCGGCCCCGCCCTGGACGCCCGTCTGAGGGTCGAGCGCCCCGGGTTCACCCTCGACCTCGACCTCACCGCCGCCCCCGGCGAGGTGGTGGCACTGCTCGGCCCCAACGGCGCCGGCAAGTCCACCACCCTGCGCGCCCTCGCCGGACTGCTCCCGCTCACCGGCGGCCACCTGCGCCTGGACGGTCACGTCCTGGAGGACCCGGCGCAACGCGCGCACACCCCCGCCGAGGAGCGGCCGGTCGGCGTGGTCTTCCAGGACTACCTGTTGTTCCCGCACCTCAGCGCGCTCGACAACGTCGCCTTCGGCCCGCGCTGCCAGGGCCGCCCCAAGCGCGAGGCGCGGGCCGAGGCGGCGGCCTGGCTGGAGCGGATGGGCCTGGCCGACCACGCCTCGGTCCGCCCCGGCCGGCTCTCCGGCGGCCAGGCCCAGCGGGTGGCGCTCGCCCGCGCCCTCGCCGTACGCCCCCGGCTGCTCCTGCTGGACGAGCCGCTGGCCGCCCTGGACGCCCGCACCCGGCTCGACGTACGGTCCCAGCTGCGGCGCCACCTGGCCGAGTTCGAGGCGGTGGCGGTGCTGGTGACGCACGACCCGCTGGACGCCATGGTGCTGGCCGACCGGCTCGTGGTGATCGAGGACGGGCGGGAGGTGCAGTCCGGCAGCCCGGCGGAGGTCGCCCGGCGTCCGCGCACCGACTACATCGCCCGGCTGGTCGGCCTGAACCTGTACCAGGGCCGGGCCGACGGCACCCGGGTCACGCTCCCGGACGGCACGGTCCTGGCCACCGCCGAGGAGCTGGACGGCCCGGCCTTCGTGGCCTTCCCGCCCTCCGCCGTGACGCTGTACCGGGAGCGCCCGCAGGCCAGCGCCCGCAACCTGTGGAAGGCCGAGGTCACCGGGCTGGACCTGCACGGCGACCAGGTCCGCGCCGAACTCGCCGGCGACCTGCCGCTGGCCGCCGACCTCACCCCGGCCGCCGTCGCGGAGCTGGAGCTGGCGCCCGGCGTCGCGGTCTGGGCCTCGGTCAAGGCGACCCAGACCCACGCCTACCCGGCCTGACAGCCCACCGCCGGAACGGCTCCGGCAGGGCCGCTCCGACGGGACCGCTTCGACGGGCCGCTTCGGCGGGATCGAGCCGGCGGGCCGCCCCGACGGGATCGAGCCGGCGGGCCGCTCCGACGGGATCGTTCCGGCAGCGTCACTCCGCCGGTTCGACGAACCCCGACTCGTACGCCGCGATCACCGCCTGGGTGCGGTCCCGCGCGCCCAGCTTCGCCAGCACGCTGCTGACGTGCGTCTTCACCGTCTGTACGCCGAGGAACAGCTGCTCGGCGATCTCCCCGTTGCTGAGGCCGCGCGCGACCAGCCGCAGCACCTCCGCCTCGCGCTCGGTCAGCGCCGCCCGCTCCATGGCCGCCCGGGCGGTCGGGTTGCCGTGCCCGGCCGCCAACCGGCGGATCGCGGCCGGGAACAGCAGCGACTCGCCCGCCGCCACCAGCCGCACCGCCTGGGCGATCTCGGCCGGGCGGGTGCGCTTGAGCAGAAAGCCGTCCGCGCCCGCGCGCAGCGCCTGGTAGACGTAGTCGTCGTTCTCGAAGGTGGTCACGACCAGGATCCTCGGAGGACGCTCCCCCGGTGCGCCGGGGCGCAGCAGTTCGCGGGTGGCTGCCAGGCCGTCCAGCACCGGCATCCGGACGTCCATCAGCACCACGTGCGGGCGCAGCGCGCGGGCGAGGGCGACCGCTTCGGCACCGTCGGACGCCTCGCCGACCACCCGCAGGTCCCCCTGCGCCTCCAGGACGGCCCGCAGGCCGGCCCGGACCAGTTCCTCGTCGTCGGCGAGCAGGATGTCCGTCATCCCGGCGGCTCCTCCGGCCGCACCCCGGGTCACAAGATCGTTCGTCACGAGCCCAAGCGTAGGGGCAGCCGGACGGTCAGCACCCATCCCCCGTTCCCCTCCTGCGCCTCGGCCGCCCCTGGCCCCGCCCCCTGCACCGTCCCCGGCCCTGGTCCCGGTGCCACTCCCCGCGCCGGTCCCGCCGTCGCCTCTCCGCCGAGCAGGGTGGCACGCTCGCGGATGCCGCGCAGTCCCTTGCCACCCTTGCGCGTTGCGCCCCTGCCCGCACCGTAGGCCGTCGGCCGATCCGCCCCGGCCGGTGAACGGCCGCTTCCGGGTGGCCGGTTGGCGCATCGCAGCTCCAACTGGCCGTCCCGTACGGCGATCCGGATGTCGATCGGCTCGCCGGGAGCGTACTTGAGCGCGTTGGTGACTCCCTCCTGGACGATCCGGTACGACTCGCGGGAAAGCACTCCGGGTAGGGTGCCGGAAGGCACCTCGATCCGCGCCTTCACCGGGCTGCCGGCCGCCCGGGCGGTGTCGAACAGCGCGGGCAGCTGGTCGATCCCGGGCTGTTCGGTGGCCGCGCCGTTCGCTCCGGCCGGGGTCTCGCGCAGCAGCACGAGGGTGCGCTCGAGGTCCTCCATGGCCTGTCGGCCGGTCTCCTCGATGACTTCGAGCGCCTTGGCGACGAAGGCCGGATCCCCGACCTCGCGCGCCGCTCCCGCCTGAAGGACCGTCACCGTCAGGGCGTGGCCGATCGAGTCGTGCAGCTCCCGGGCCAGCCGGTTGCGCTCCAGCAGCCGTTCGGCGCGCAGTTCCGCCTCGGCCAGGCGCTCCGCCGGTGACGGGCCCAACAGCCTGACTGCCATGGCGAGTTGGAGGCGTCCTGCGTACACCAGGAACCAGCCGAGGCCGAGTGCCGCCAACGGCGTGAACGGGAGGTACCAGAGGGCGTCCGGACCGGTCAGCCGCTCGAAGGCCCCGGCGATCCCGAAGACCACCGGGAACCCGACCGCCGAACCGAGCGCGACCCGCCCGATCAGCCAGCCGGCCGTGCGCCGCCGGTCGGCCCAGGAGCGGGAGGGCTCGGTGGCGATGTCCTCCTCGCGGTCGGGCACCAGCAGCAGCCGGGCCTGCACCCCCTCGGCCCGGCGCGCCGCCGGGATGAGCGCGGCGAGCGCGAGCAGCACGACGTCCGTCGAGATGCTCGCCATCAGGATCTCGCCGACGTCCTTGTGGTACGTCCCCGGATAGACCATCAGCACGACGCCCGCGAAGATCCACCCGACCAGCAGGTGCAGCAGTCGTGCGTACGTGGCGCCGGCCACCAGGGGCGCGACGAGCCTCGGCACCGCGCTTCCCGGCGCAGTGCTCCCGGACACCGCGCTCTTCAGCGCTGCGATCTTGGACATCGGGCCATCCTGTCAGGCCGCCCCGGGCTCCCGGTTCCCGCGCCGGTCTCCGGCCGGCTCCCTCTCGGGAGGGAGGCGGCTCCCCGCCCCGGCGGGATCCGCCGCACCGGCCCGCTCCGGTCGAATGGAGCCACCGCCCGGTGCCGACCACAGCGAGCCCCGGCGGAGACCGACGACAAGGCGAGACGAGACGAGGGGAGCGGGCCGTGATCGAGATCCAGGGCCTCACCAAGGAGTACGACGGCCGGCGCGTCGTCGACGACCTGACCTTCGAGGTCCGGCCCGGTGTGGTGACCGGCTTCCTCGGCCCGAACGGCGCCGGCAAGAGCACCACCATGCGCCTGGTCCTCGGCCTCGACCGGCCGACCGCCGGACACGCCCTGGTCGGCGGCCGGCCGTACGTCGAACTCCCCGACCCGCTGCGGACGGTCGGGGCGCTGCTGGACGCCCAGGCGCTGCACGGCGGCCGGACCGCGCACGGCCACCTGCGCTGGCTCGCCGCGAGCAACGGCCTGCCGGCCCGCCGGGTCGACGAGGTGCTCGGCCGGGTCGGCCTGGCGGACGCCGCCGGGCGGCGGATCCGGGGCTTCTCGCTCGGCATGCGCCAGCGCCTGGGGGTCGCCGCCGCGCTGCTCGGCGACCCGCCGGTACTGCTGCTGGACGAGCCCGTGAACGGCCTGGACCCGGAGGGCATCCGCTGGATCCGCACCCTGCTGCGCGGCTTGGCCACCGAGGGCCGGGCGGTGCTGGTCTCCTCCCACCTGATGACCGAAATGGCGCTCACGGCCGACCACTTGGTGGTGATCGGGCGCGGCCGACTGCTCGCCGACGCCGCCACCTCGGAGTTCATCGACCGCCACGGCCGGACCCGGACCAGGGTCCGCGCCGTCGACCCGACCAAGCTCGCCGCCCTGCTCGACGACCCCGGCCACGGCCTCGACGCCACCGAAGTCGGCGACGGCGCCTGGGAGGTGAGCGGCGCCGAACCCGAGCGGATCGCCGCGCTCGCCGCCGCCGGCGGCGTGGTGCTGTACGAGATCGCCGTACAACAGGACTCCCTGGAGGAGGCGTTCATGCGGATGACCGCCGACAGCGTCGAGTACCGCGCGGAGGCTGCCGCGTGAACGCGCCCACCCCTGCCGGGACTTCTGCCACCAGGGCTCCTGCCACCAACGCCCTGCGCGCCGAGTGGATCAAGCTCGCCACCCTCCGGTCGCTCTGGATCACCCCCCTGCTCGCCCTGGTGCTCACGGCGGGCGTCACCACCGCCGTCGGCGCGGCCCTCGGCGACAAGGACCACAACCTCACCGACGACCCCGGCGTCGGCATCTTCTACGGCCTCAACTTCGGCCAGGCGGCACTGACCTGCTTCGGCATCCTGCTGATCGGCCAGGAGTTCAACACCCGCATGATCGACGTGTCGTTCACCGCCGTACCGAGGCGGGGCCGTTTGTACGGCGCCAAGCTCGCGCTCGGCGCACTCGTCGGACTCGCGGTCGGCGCCGTCGGGACGGCGGGCGCCTTCGCCGGGTACGCGGCGACCGTTCCCGCCGAATGGCACGGGCCCGCCTTCGTCCGCACCGCCGTGGCCGGGATGCTCTACCAGACGCTGCTGGTGGTGCTCTGCCTCGGGACGGCCGCCCTGCTGGGCAATCTCACCGCCGCCATGGGACTGCTTGTCCCGTCCCTCTTCCTGCTCTCACCGCTGCTCAGCGGTGTGCCCGGGGTGCGGAAGGTGGTTCAGTTCCTGCCCGACCGGGCCGGCCAGTACGCCCTGCGGTACGCCGACGACCCGGCGGTCGCCTACGGTCACTGGACCGGACTGCTGATCATGGCGCTCTGGACAGCCCTGGCGGCGTACGGCGGGCTGCGGGCACTGCGACGCGCCAAGTGACCCCGAGCGAAAGGGACATGGGAGATCGGACATGGGATACCGGAGTTGGGAGCGACAATGAGCACGATGGCCGACGCCGTACACGCCGAACGGGTCAAGTTCACCACCCTGCCCTCGCAGTGGGCGGCCCCACTGGTCGCGCTCGCGCTGACCGTCGGGGTCACGGCGGCCGTCAACGCCGCCTACGGGGCGAAGGACCACACGCCCGGTGAGGACCCGGCCGGCGGGATCTTCTACGGGCTGCTGTTCGGCCACGTCGCGGTGGCCTGCCTCGGGATCCTGCTGATCGGGCAGGAGTTCAACACCCGCATGATCGGCACCTCACTCACCGCCGTCCCCCGGCGCGGTCGGCTGTACGGCGCCAAGCTCGCGCTCGGCGCCGGGCTGGGCCTGCTGCTCGGGCTGGCGTCGACGGCGGGCTCGTTCCTGGCCGTCGGCACCACCGTCGGCCTGGACCTCTCCACCCCGGGCCTGACCCGCAGTTTCCTCGCCGGGGTGCTGTACCACCCGATGATGGTGCTGCTCTGCCTCGGGCTGACCGCGATGCTGGGCAACTTCAGCGCCGCACTCGGCCTGCTGACCCCGATGGTGTTCCTGGGCACCACCTGGTTGGCCGCCATCCCCGGCGTCCGCGAGCTGGGCCAGTTCCTGCCCGACCGGGCCGGCCTGTACGCGACCCGCACCCAACCCGAGCCGGGCGTCCACTACGGCCACTGGACCGGACTGCTGATCATGGCGCTCTGGACGGCCCTGGCGGTCTACGGCGGGCTGCGGGCGATGCAGCGCTACGAGCGGAGCTGACGACCGACGAGGAACGGCGAACGGATGACAGCTGACAGATTTCGAAATCTGTCAGCTGTCATCCGTTATCTGTTATCTGTTCGCTGCCATCTGCTCGCCGTCAGCCCTCGGCCGACGCCACCCCGCCACTCCGTCACCGCAGTGCCGGGTGGTCCGCGATCACCGTGCAGCTGCCCGGAGCGATCTCGGTGAAGCCCGCGTCCTGGACCACCGGCAGCCCGCTGCGCACGAGGTCCTCCCACGCCTCCGCCGCGGCCGTCCGGACCGCGAGCGCGAACCCGGCCTCGGCCCACTCCTTGCGCTGTGCCTCGTCGAGCCGCCACCACGCGAGCTGGGCGGCGTGCCCGGTCTGCGCCATCGTCTTGCCCGCGCTCATCTCCAGCTCGGGGTTGAGCCACAGCACCGGCAGCCCCGGCTCGGGCGCCCGGACCTCGGCCGTCTCCTCCAGGTCCGTCCCGGACACCTGGAGCTTGGCGAGTTCCTTCGGCCAGCCGTCCAGCGGGATCGGCGGGAACACCCGCACCTCGGCCTCCCGCCCCCGCACCGTGAGGCCAGGCAGCTCACCCGCCCGACGCCACTCACCGCCCCGGGCCCGCCGGACCACCTTGCGGATCCGGGCGTCCTCCCAGGCGGCGACCCGCTCCGCCCACTCGCCGTCCGCCTCGGTCACCCGGGGGTCGGCGAGCAGGGTGAGCACCGCCCGCGCCGAGGTCTCCAGCGCGTCCGTCCGGCCCGGCGGAGTCGCCCGCTCCACCCGGACGACCAGCGGCAGCACGTACTGCGGCCGCTCGTCGCGTTCCTCGCGCGACGGGGTGTCGCCGGGCTCCGCCGCCGGGGCGGGGGCCGTGGGCAGGGACGGGGAAACCGGAGACGAAGGAGCCGGGGCCGGAGCGGCGGAAGTCGGGGCGTCGGAAGGAGAAGTCACCCGTCCAGGATGCCAGCCCCGCCCCGACCGACTCGGCCCGCCCCGTTCACCTCGACGGTTCGCCTCGACGGCGAGCCCCCCGGCACTCGCCGTCCGAACCGCCGCACCACCGCACCGCCACCGCGACGCCCGGTCAGCGCCGGTAGCCGCGCTGCGGGTCCCGCTCCTCCGCGTCCTCGTACATCAGGAACCAGCCCTCCGGGTGGGTGGCCGCCAGCAGCAGCTCCGTGCGCTGCTCCGCCGCGAGCTCCGGATCGCCGTCGTCCGGCCCGTAGACGCCGAACAGCTCGTCGTGGCAGCCGTCCCAGTCGTAGTCGTACAGGTCGGCCGGGAGGTCGCCCATCATGTCCGCCACCGACTCGGGCTGCGCGCCGAGCAGGGCCCGGGCGTCCACCAGCGCCATCCGCAGCGCTATATCCTCGGCCAGGCAGCGCGGCAGCGGCCACTCGCCGAGCGCGAGGTCGTCGGCGAGGTCGTCGAAGGCCCGGGCCATCGCGCGGCGCCAGCCCCGGTGCATCCGCCAGGTGCGCTCGGGCAGCCGGGAGAAGACCGTCCAGTCCGTGTCGTCGCCGTCGGAGACCGCCTCGTCCCCGTGCTCGTCGAAGTCGTCGTACGCGGCGTCGGCCAGACCGATCAGCTGGGCGTGGAGCAGGCAGGCGGTGCGCGGGGTGAGCGTCCAGTCCGCGCCCGCGCCGCCGTCCTCCTCGTCGCCCTCCAGCGGGAACAGGTCCGCGAAGTCGGGGGTGAAGTCCTCCGTGACGCTGATCTCCAGCGTGCCGCCGAGCGCCTCGACCCCGGGGATGGCGGCCACCAGCCGGTCCGGGTGCAGCAGCGCACCGAGCGCCGCGTTGGCGTCCTCGGCCACCTCGCGCAGCAGTTCGCGGCGCTGGCCGGCCGGGTCGATGCCCTCGAAGTCCAGCTCCTCGACGGCCCTGACCGCGGCCGCGCGCAGGGCCGGCCAGTCGGTGATCCGAAGGCCCAGCACCACCGTCGCCTCGATCTCCTGCGCGCCGGAGTCCTCCGCCGCGCCCGGCCCCTGTGGATGATCGCTTCGCTCGCCCATGGGGCTAACGGTACGGCCTTTCGGGCGCCCGATCACGGGTCCGGACCAGCTTCCGGAAGCCTTCTCGGCCACCGCCCGGCCCCGCCTCGGTCACTCGGACGCACGAACTGGCAGGATGCGTCCCATGGCTGACATCAACGAGTACGGCGGCGGGCAGGGCCCGAACGCGGACGTCCTGGTCGTGACCACCAACGACATCCCCGGTTTCCGGGTCGACCACGTGATCGGCGAGGTCTTCGGGCTGACCGTCCGCAGCCGCCACCTCGGTAGCCAGATCGGTGCCGGTCTGAAGTCGCTGATCGGCGGTGAGCTGCGCGGTCTGACGAAGACCCTGGTCGAGAGCCGCAACGAGGCGATGCAGCGGCTGGTCGAGCAGACCAAGGCGCGTGGCGGCAACGCCGTCCTGATGATGCGTTTCGACGTCACCGAGGCAGCCGATGTCGGCACCGAGGTCTGCGCCTACGGCACCGCCGCGGTGATCTCCCCGGTCTCCTGACGCCCCTCCGGCCCGGTTCGGACGGCCTTCGGCCCGATTCGCGGGAACACCCGCCGGTCCCCCGATGTTTCACGGGCGTGACTGTTTACGGTGCAACTAACGGTGTTCCGCAACGCGTGGACGTCCTGGTGGTGGGCGCCGGGCAGGCGGGCCTGTCCGCCGCCCACCACCTGCGCCGTCGCGGCTTCGCCCCGTACCGGACGGGCGTCGACGGCGGCTTCGTCGTCCTCGACGCCAACCCCGTACCGGGCGGTGCCTGGGCGCACCGCTCGCCGTCCCTGCGGATGGCCACCGTGCACGGCGTCCACGACCTCCCGGACGCCGAACTCCCGCCGCCGGACCCCGAGGCCCCCGCCCGCGAGGTGGTGCCGGAGTACTTCGCGGCGTACGAGGCCCGGCACGCGCTCCCGGTCGTACGCCCGGTCGTGGTGCGTGCCGTACGGGCGGAGTCCGAGCGCCCGGACTCCCGGCTGCTGGTCGAGACCGACCACGGCACCTGGTCCACCCGTGCGCTGATCAACGCCACCGGCACCTGGACCCGCCCCTTCCTCCCGCACTACCCCGGCCACTTCGCGGGCCGTCAGCTGCACTACGCCGAGTACCGCGGCCCCAAAAAGTTCACGGGCAAGCGCGTGCTGGTGGTGGGCGGCGGGGCCTCGGCGATCCAGGTGCTGTCGGAGGTGGCCGCGGTCGGCGAGACGGTCTGGGTCACCCGCTCCGAACCCGTCTACCACGACGGACCGTTCACTCCCGAGTACGGGCGCGCGGTGGTCGCCAAGGTGGAGGAGCGGGTCCGGCAGGGCCTGCCGGTGCGCAGCGTGGTGAGCGTGACCGGGCTCGGCCCGTCCGTCGCCTACCGGCGCGCCGAGGAGCTGGGCGCGCTGCACCGCCGGCCGATGTTCGACCGCCTGACCGAGCACGGGGTCGCCTGGGGCGACGAGGAGCTGGCGGTGGACGCGATCGTCTGGGCAACCGGTTTCCGGCCCGAGATCGGGCACCTCGCCCCGCTCGGGCTGCGCTCCCCCGGCGGCGGCATCGCGCTCACCGGTACCCGCGCCACCGCCGACCCCCGCATCCACCTGGTCGGCTTCGGTCCTTCCGCCAGCACCGTCGGCGCCAACCGGGCCGGGCGCGCGGCGGTCAACGACCTGGTCAGGCTCCTCGGGAACCCGGCCCTCGGTGCTCCGGCGCTCGGTGGCGCGGTGACGGAGCCCGCCGCCGTCTGAGGCTCAGCGGTCGTAGTCGACGGTCACCCGGTCGGTGAGCGGGCGGGCCTGGCAGGTGAGGACGTAGCCGGCGGCCAGTTCCTTCTCCTCCAGCGCGAAGTTGCGGCGCATCTCCACCTCGCCCTCGGTGACCAGGGCGCGGCAGGTGCCGCAGACCCCGCCCTTGCAGGCGAACGGCAGGTCGGGGCGGGAGCGCTGGGCGCCGTCCAGGATCGAGCGGTCGCGCGGGAGGCAGAGCGTGCTGCCGCGGCCGTCGAGGACGACGGTGACCTCGCTCTGCGGACCCGAGGCGCCACCGGACGAGGCGTCCGTCCGGTCCCAGTCCTCGTCGCGTTCCGGGAGCGGCTCGTCCTCGGCGTGGAACAGCTCCTGGTGCACCCGCTCGCCCGGCACGTCCAGCTCCGCGAGCAGTTCCTTGGCGCCCGCGACCATGCCGAACGGGCCGCACAGCCACCAGTGCCCGACGCTGCCGACGTCCACCAGCGCCGCCAGCAGCGCGCGAACCCGCTCCGGGTCCAGCCGGCCGCTGAGCAGTTCGGCGTCCCTGGTCTCCCGGGAGAGTACGTGGACCAGCTGGAAGCGGCCGAGGTAGCGGTCCTTCAGGTCGGCCAGCTCGTCCGCGAACATCACGGTGTCGCTGCGCCGGTTGCCGTAGAGCAGGGTGACGGTGGAGTCGCGGTCGGCGGCCAGCACGGAGGCGGCGATCGACAGCATCGGGGTGATGCCGGAGCCGGCCGCGAGCAGCACGTGGTCGGCCGGGACGCCGAGTTCGGGGGTGAAGAGGCCGGACGGCGTCAGCACCTCGACCTCCTCGCCCGGCTTCGCCTCGCGCACCAGCCAGCGCGAGAACAGCCCGCCGGGCACCTCCCGGACGGCGATCCGCAGCGGCCCGCCGACCGGGGCGCAGATCGAGTACGAGCGGCGCTCGTCGGTGCCGTCCGCCAGCTTGCGCAGGGTCAGGGTCTGCCCGGGGCGGAAGGCGTACTCCTGCGCCAGTCCGTCCGGCACCGCGAAGGTCACCGCGACGGCGTCCTCGCACAGCCGCTCGACCCGGTCGATCCGCAGCCGGTGGAAGGTCGGGCGGCGGGCGGGGCGGATGCCGGTCGCCCCGGTGTCCGCCCCGGTGTCCACGCTGGTGGCGGAGGCGGAAGCCGCAGTGGCGGAGGCCGGTCTGGCGGGGGTGGAGGCCGGGCCGGCGGAGGCGGCGGCCGAACCGGCGGTATTGGCGGACGCGGCGGCGGGGGAAGCGGCGGGCATTCAGATCTCCTTGACGCGTTCGAACGGCTCGCGGCAGGCCCGGCAGCGCCAGAGCGCCTTGCAGGCGGTGGAACCGAAGCGGGACAGCTCCTCCGTCGCGGTGCCACCGCAGTGCGGGCACGGCACGGGGGGCGGGGTCGCGGTTCCGGCGCGGGTCGGGCCGAGGGTGAGCGCCACCGGACCGGCCGTGGCGACGGCGGCGGTGGGGCGCGGTGGGGCGATGCCCGCCTCGGCGAGCTTGCGGCGGCCCTCGGCGGTGATCAGGTCGGTGGACCACGGCGGGTCCAGCCGCAACCGCACCCGGACGTCCGGGTACCCGGCCGCGCGCAGCCGGCGGTCCACGTCGGCGGCCATCTCGGCGACGGCGGGGCAACCCGAGTAGGTCGGGGTCAGCCAGGCGGTCACCGTGCCGTCGGCACTGCCGCTGCCGCCGTCCACCTCGACCTCGGCCAGGACACCCAGGTCGGCCAGGGTCAGCATGGGCAGCTCCGGGTCCGGGACGGCCGCGGCGACCGCCCAGGCCAGGTCCCGGGTCGTCCTGCCCGTCGGGTTCGCGGCGCCCGTCGGGTCCGCGTTACCCGGTGGGGTCACGGCACCCGTCGGGTCCGCCGCGCCCGTCGCGGTGTCGGCCGTCACCATGTCGCCCCCGGGTGGGCCCGGGCCACCACCTGGAACTCGGCGAGCAGCGGGCCGAGCGCCTCGGTGTGCACGCCGTCCCGGCCGGCCCGGCCCAGGACGGTGGCCAGCGGCGGCACGTCCGGTACGGTCAGCCCGGCCTCGGCGAGGACGGCGGCGAGCGAGCGCAGCACCGGTTCACGCAGCGTCGCAGGGTCGACGCCCGCGCGCTGCTCCACCGGGTGTGCCGTGAACAGCTCCTCCAGCAGTGGCCAGACCGCGTCCAGACCGGCCTGCATCCGCTCGGCGGAGTACGGCGTGCCATCGCCCAGGCGCAGCGTCCAGGCGGTGGCGTACTCCCGGTGGTAGGCCAGCTCCTTGACGCCCCGGGTCGCGACCGCGGCCAGTACCGGGTCGGGGTGCGTGCTCAGCGCCTCGTACAGGGCGCCGCGCGCGGTGGCGAACAGCAGCAGCCGGGCGATCGAGTACGCGAAGTCGCCGTTCGGCGTCTCCACCAGGCGGACGTTGCGGTACTCGTGCTCCTCGCGCCAGTACGCCAGGTCGTCCTCGGTGCGGCCGGTGCCGTCCGCCTGACCGGCCCGGGTGAGCAGCAGGCGGGCCTGGCCGAGCAGGTCGAGGCCCAGGTTGGCGAGCGCGACCTCCTCCTCCAGCTCGGGCGCCCGGGTGCACCACTCGATCAGCCGCTGGGCGAGGACCAGGGCGTCGTCGCCCAGCATCTGGCAGTAGGCGGCGAGGTCCGCGCCGTCCACGCCTGCGGGCAGCGCCGTGTCCACGCCGAGCAGCGGGTCGGCGAAGCCCGTCCCGTACGCCCAGCGGCCCTCGCCCTCGGGGCCAGGGGCGGCGTCGGCGAGGCTGAGGTAGACGTGGTCGTCCTGGTCGGCGCCGGTGGTGGTGTCGTTGTGCACGGTGGCTCCCCCGTCAGATGTGCGGGACATCCTCGGGGATGTCGTAGAAGGTCGGGTGGCGGTAGACCTTGTCGCCGCTGGGCTCGAAGAACGGGTCGCGCTCGTCCGGGGTGGAGGCGGTGATCGCGTCCGAGCGGACCACCCAGAGGCTCACACCCTCGTTACGGCGGGTGTACAGGTCGCGCGCGGCGAGCAGGGCCATCCGGTCGTCGGAGGCGTGCAGCGAGCCGACGTGGACGTGGTTCAGCCCGCGCCGGGGGCGCACGAACACCTCGTACAGCGGCCAGCCGGCCTTGGACCCGGCCGGGGAGCCAACCTGGGGGTCGGTCACTTTCCGTTCTCCTGTTCGGTGGCTTCGGTGGCTTCAGCGGCCTCGGGGGCTGCGGTGGTCTCGGGGGCCGCGGGGACTGCGGCGGCTTCGGCGGCGCGCTTGGCCGCGTAGGCGACGGCTGCCTCGCGCACCCAGGCACCGTCCTCGTGGGCGGCGCGGCGGCGCTCGACCCGCTGGGCGTTGCAGGGGCCCTGGCCGTGGATGACCCTGGTCAGCTCGGACCAGTCCGGCTCGCCGAAGTCCCAGCCGCCGCGCTCCTCGTTCCAGCGCAGCTCGGGGTCCGGGAGGGTGACGCCCAGGTGCTCGGCCTGCGGGACGGTCATGTCGACGAAGCGCCGGCGCAGCTCGTCGTTGCCGTGCCGCTTGATCCGCCAGGCCATCGAGCGGGCGCTGTTCGGCGAGTCGGCGTCCGAGGGGCCGAACATCATCAGCGACGGCCACCACCAGCGGTCCACCGCGTCCTGGACCATCCGGCGCTGGGCCTCGGTGCCGCGCATCAGCGTCATCAGCAGCTCGTAGCCCTGGCGCTGGTGGAAGGACTCCTCCTTGCAGATCCGCACCATCGCGCGGGCGTACGGGCCGTAGCTGCAGCGGCAGAGCGGGACCTGGTTGCAGATCGCGGCGCCGTCCACCAGCCAGCCGATCACGCCGACGTCGGCGAAGGTGAGGGTCGGGTAGTTGAAGATCGAGGAGTACTTCTGGCGACCGGAGATCAGCTTCTCGGTGAGCTCGGCGCGGTCGACGCCGAGGGTCTCGGCGGCGGCGTAGAGGTAGAGGCCGTGACCGGCCTCGTCCTGGGCCTTGGCGAGCAGGATCGCCTTGCGGCGCAGGGACGGGGCCCGGGTCAGCCAGTTGCCCTCGGGCTGCATGCCGATGATCTCGGAGTGGGCGTGCTGGGCGATCTGGCGGATCAGGGTGGCCCGGTAGGCGTCGGGCATCCAGTCCCTGGGCTCGATCCGCTGCTCGGCGGCGACGACCGCCTCGAACCGGTCCTCCGGCGTTTGCGCGGGGACCGCCTCGGCCACCTCTGCTGTCACCACGGTCCCCTCTCGTGTCCTGCCCGGTCGGTCGGGCATCTGGGCGCCGACCAACCGACTGACCGTTCGGTCGGTACCATTCTGCGCGGCAGGACGGAGGGATGGCAAGGTGCGGAACGGATAACAGCTGACAGATTTCAGAATCTGTCAGCTGTTATCCGTCGGCTCTTCACTGTTTGCTGTTCGCTGTTTCCTGTTCGCCGCCCGGTGTTCGCTGTGAGTTGGTCGCTGTGAGTTGGTCGCTGTTCCCTGTCCGCTGTCGACTGTCTGCCCGTCGTCGACCGTCAGCGGTCGGCCGTCAGCAGCTCACCGGCGGCTCATCCCTCCGCGCGGTCGCGCAGTCGCGGCAGCGGTACGGCAAGGAGTGCCGCCAGCAGGGCGACCCGGGGGGCGATCTGGTCGAGCCGGATGTGCTCGTGCCGGGCGTGCGCTCCGGCGCCCACCGCACCGAAGCCGTCCAGGGTCGGCAGCCCGCGCGAGCCGGGCAGATTGGCATCCCCTGCCCCACCCGCCGGGGCGCCGTCCAGCTGCTGCCCGAGCACGGCGGCGAGCGAACGCACGTGCCGCAACAGCGGGTTGCCCGTCCGTTCGGGCCACGCCGGACGACTGGACAGCACCTCCGTACGGACCCGGGCGCCCGGGCGCAGCGCGGTGAGCCGGGCGAGGTCGTCGAGCGTGCGGCGCTGCGCCTCTGCGGTGGCGAAGCGCAGCCCCAGCTCGGCCTCGGCCCGGCCCGCGACGACATTGGCGCGCGTACCACCGCTGATCCGCCCGGTATTGAGCTCGGTACCGGGTTGGCCGGCGAGGTCGCGCACCAGCACGAGCTGGTCCACCAGTTCGTCGACCGCGGACACCCCGTCGTTGGCGTCGTTGCCGGCGTGCGCCTCGCGGCCGGTCACGGTGAGCCGCACCCGGGTGCTGCCGCGCCGCGCGGTCTTCAGCCGGCCGTCGGGGTGCGACGGTTCGAGCCCCAGGACCGCGGCGGCGTCGCGCAGCTGGCGCTCGACCAGGCGCCGCCCGTCCGGACTGCCCACCTCCTCGTCGGAGACCACGACCAGGCGGACGGTGCGGTGCGGGCGCTCGCCCAGGTCCGCGAGCAGCGCCAACGCGCCCTCGAGGATGGCGAGTCCACCCTTCATGTCGACCACGCCGGGGCCGGTGAGCCGGCCGTCCTGCTCGGTCACCGGCCAGTCCGCGAGGGTGCCGACCGGCCAGACGGTGTCGTGGTGCCCGACGATCAGCAGGTGCGGCAGGGACTCGTCCCGGCCCTCCCACTCCAGTACCAGGTGGTCGCCCGCCGGTCCGGGTTCGCGGCGGGCGGTGGCACCGGTGGCACGGAACCCGGCCGCCAACTCCTCGGCCAGGGCGTCGAGTCTCGGGGCGTCACCGCTGGGGGACTCGATCCGCGCCAGGTCGGCGCAGCGGCGCCGGACGGCGCCGGCGAGGCTACGGGCACGCGTGCTGAGTGTCTGCGGCACACCGGGCAACACCGTGGTGGCGGTTGCGGTCCCCGGGGTGGCGGTGGCTGCCGGTCCTGCCGTGGGCTTCGCGGCAGCGCTCTTCGCCACCGCGGTCTTCGCGACGCCGGCTTTGGTGAGGGCGGATTTCATGAGGGCGGTATTCGTGAGGGCCGACGTGGCGGCCGTGGTCTTGGCGACTGCCGCCTTGGCGGCGGCCGTCTTCGCGGTAGCGGACGCGGCGGCGGCCTGGCCCGAGGCGGCCGGCACCGTGGTGGCCGGAGCCGGAGCGGCAGTTGCCGTGCAGGCGGCAGCAGCAGCACCGGTGGCGGTGATGGTGGCAGTGGTGGCGGTGGTGGCGGTGGCGCGGGCCTCGCCGTCGGTGGCGGCCGGGACGGTGACAGGTGACGGGGCGGGTTCCCCGGCGGCGCTCGGCACGGCGTGCGACCCGATGGTCTGGGAACTCAACGCTCGCCTCCGCGGCCGCCGCCGGTATACAGCGGCCGTACCGGCCGACCGCTTCCGCCCGGGCACCAGGCCCGGCCGGACTGCACCGACCGAACGGGATGGTGGGCGGCCCACCGGAGCGGCCCGACTGGCCCAAGTACGGTGGTACGGCAGGGCGGCGTGCTTGGCATGATGCGTCCTCCTCGCTCGATCCGGGGACCCCGGTCCGCCCGGGGCCCCCGTGGACGGCGGCCTCCTGACAGCGGGCGCAGTGGCCGGACCGCCGCAGGGAAGCCGAGATGTGAGCCTAGAAGAACCGTTCGGTTTCCTGCGAGGTGGCCCTGCTCCCAGCGTGCCGGTACCGGGCCCCGCTTCGGAGGCCGCCCGTCCGCGATCGGCGCGGGCGCTCGGCGCGCGGGCCTGGATCGGCGCGCGGGCGCGGTCGCCGGATCGCGCCCATCTCCACCATGGACCCGCCGCCCGAGTTCGGCAGCGCAAACGGCCAAGGCACGGCATTTCCACGCCGGATGGGTGACATCGGCTCAGCACGCGGTACGAACCGGGGGCACGCGACGGCTCAGGGAAGCCCGCTTCGAGTCCCGCTCTGACTCCGGAGGAACGTCCGGGGAACGCACGCGTGAACACCGGACGATGCCGTGCCCCGATGTGCCCCATCGAGCCTCGACGTGCCTCGGTTGCTACCCCGGGCACGACAGGTCGGCAGCCGGGCACGGCGGGACGGCGGCCGAGCAGGGCGGGACGGCTGGACGGCGCGCCCTTGGGACGGCGACTCGCTCAGCCACCGTCGCCCACCAGCCCGGCGTCGCGCGCGAGCAAGGCCGCCTGGACCCGGTTGCCGACTCCGAGCCCGGTCAGGATCCGGCTGACGTGCGCCTTGACGGTGCTCTCACGCATCCCGAGCACGCCGGCGATCTCCGCATTGGAGAGCCCGTCGGCGAGTTCGCGCAGTACCTCGGTCTCCCGCGGGGTGAGCCCGGCGACCCGACTGCGGGCCGTCACCGACCGGGGCGCCCCGACCCGGTGGTAGCGGTCGATCAGCCGTCGTGCGGCCGCCGGGTGCAGCATCCCCTGGCCGCCGGCGACGACGTGCACGGCCCGGGCGATCTCCGCCGGCGGGGTGTCCTTCAGCAGGAACCCGTCCGCCCCGGCCGCAAGCGCCTGGTACACGTACTCATCCAGGTCGAAGGTGGTGAGGGCGATGACCCGCGGGCCGTCCGGGAGTTCGCGCAGCCGCCGGGTGGCGGCGATCCCGTCGAGCCTGGGCATCCGGATGTCCATCAGCGCGACGTCGATCCGCCGGCTGCCGGCGAGTTCGACGGCCTGCAGCCCGTCGGCGGCCTCGGCGACCACGGTGAGTGCCGGGTCCTGGGCCAGCAGGTCGACCAGGCCGAGGCGGACCAGCGCGTCGTCGTCCACCACCATCGTTCGGATCATGCGATGTCCTTCGGCTGAGGCTTCGCGTCCTGCTCTGACCGTTCTGACCGTTCCGACCGCTCTGATTGCCCTGATCCCTCGGACTGCTCCGAGCGCGGTGACGCGCGCCCCGGGTGGGGCCGCGCGGCCCCCGGTGGTGAAGCCGGACCGTCGCCACGGGTGGGCCCCGGGTCGGGCGCCGTCCGCGGCGGGCGGTCCGGCGCGGGTAACCGGGCAGAGAGCCGGAAGCCGCCGCCTCCGTCCGGGCCGGCGTCGAGATGGCCGCCGAGTGCGCCGACCCGCTCGGACAGCCCCACCAGTCCGTACCCGCCACCGGTGCGGGGCTCGTCCGGCGGCGCCTCGCCCGGGCCGTTGCGGACCTCGACCGTCGTCGCCGGAGCCCCGTAGCCGACCCGGACGGTGACGGGTGCGGCGTGGGCGTACTTGCGGGCGTTGGTCAACGCCTCCTGGACCAGCCTGTGCACAGCCAGCCGGTGGGTGGTCGGGACGGTCTCCGGGTCTCCGGAGAGGGCGAGTTCGACCCGCTGGCCGGCCTGGGTCGCCTCGCCGACGAGCTCGGTGAGGTCGCGCAGGGCGGGCGCCGGGACACGCCCGCCCCCGGCGGGCACGGACGGCTCGACTCCCGTGGCGGACGGGGCAGGTGGGTGGTCGGCCCGCAGCGCGCCCAGGACGTCGCGCAGGTCGTCGAGCGAACGGGCGGCGGTGGTGCGCAGCAGTTCGAGGCGGTGGGTGAGCCGGTCGAGGTCGGCGGCGACGGTGCCGGCTCTGGCCTGATCGCGCAGCACCCCGGCGTGCAGCACCAGGAGGCTGAGCCGGTGGGCCAGCACGTCGTGCATCTCCCGCGCGATCCGGGCGCGTTCGGCGGCCCGGGCCTGTTCGGCGCGCAGCTCGCGCTCGCGGCGCAGCGCGTCGACCTGTTCGTGCAGGGTGCGGATCAGCACTCGCCTGCCGTGCAGCCACAGGCCGACCGCCAGGATGGCGGCCTGGACCAGGAGTTGGGACCCGGTGGCACCGACCCAGCCGAGCAGCGAATCCGCGCGCGTCGCGCCGGCCACCGCGATGACCGCGCCACCCGCCATCGCGGGGCCCGTCCGGCCGAGGTAGGCGAGGTGGAAGACGCTGAACAGCCCGGGGAAGGCCCGGTTGAACAGCCCGCCGACGAGCACCGGCAGCACGGCCGAGGCCACCGGGTGGCGGCGGGCGAGGAAGAGCGAGAGCGAGGCGAGCGCGGCCACGGCCGTGCGCGGCAGGCGCAGCGGATCGTCGGAGTGCGTCCACTGGACCAGGGCCTCCTCGATGGCCAGACCGAGCACGCCGATCAGCAGCAACGTGTCGATCCCGGCCCGGTGGTCCGGCTCGTACCAGCCGAGCACACTCCTGCGCATGCCCTTCCTCCTTTCCTCGCTTCGCGCTCCGAATGCCTTCCGTGGGGCCGGCGTTCGGCACTTCGGGCTCGATGCTAGGGGCGCTGCGCCGCGCAGCGCCTCTGTCTTCCGGCTACCCGCACCCTCGACTTTCGTCGGGGGTCGGCGCCGCTGACCGGCCGATTCGCGGCGGCTGCGCCCTGCCTAGCGTCGACGGCATGACCGAAGACCGGCTCCGCCACCGCCCCGACTCCCCTTCCCTCCGCCACAGTTCGCCCGTCGGCGGGGACCACCTGCTGTTCCTCGCCGAGGCCCTGCGCACCTTCCACGACACCGGCGCGCTGGCCCCGAGCGGCCCCGAGCTGGTGAACGCGCTGGTGGTACCGGCCACCAGCCGCCCGAACCGTCCGATCTCGGTGCTGGAGGTGGGTGCCGGTACGGGCGTGGTCACCCGCCGGCTGGCCCAAGTGCTGCGTCCGGGCGACCGGTTGCACGTCGTCGAGGCCAACCCGAGGTTCGCCGACCGGTTGCGGGAGGATCCGGTCCTGGCCGCCCGGCACCCCGGGGTCGGGCTGCGGCTGTCGGGCTGCCGGGTCGAGGAGCTGCCGGAGTGCCGGCCGTCGGCGCCGGACGGGGCGCGGCCGGAGGAGGGTTCGCAGCGGTACGACGTGATCGTGTCCGGACTGCCGTTCACCAACTTCGAGCCCGCTCGGGTGCGGGACATCCTCGACCTCTACCTTCGGCTGCTGGTGCCCGGAGGAGAGCTGACGTACTTCGGGTACCTCGGCACGACGACGGCGCGCACCCTGACCTCGGGCCCCCGCCAGGGCGCCCGCCACCGGGCGGTGGTGCGGCTGCTGCGCCGGTTCGAGGCGGAGCACGGCCTGGGCCGGCGCACGGTGTGGCGCAACGTGCCGCCGGCCCGCGCCCACCTGCTGCGGTCGCCGGGCGGGCGCGAGACCTGGGCACCGGCGACGGACGCGACGGGCCCGGGCGCGACGGACCGGGACACGGCGAGGCCGAAGAACCCGGTGGGCGGCGAGGAGGTTGGGCGTCGCCCGATTCCGAACAAATGACAATCGACAGATTTCAACTTTCAGATAACAGACGACAGCGAACAGATTTTGAAATCTGTTCGCTGTCGTGCCATAGTGGCACCCGGGTCACCCTGCCCCCGCCTCCCCGGCACCGCAGCCGCCCCCTGGAGCCCCCGTGTCCTCTCACACCCGCCCCGCCCAGCGCCCCCTCGGCACCACCGGGCCGGTCACCTCGGCCCTCGGCCTCGGGTGCATGGGCATGTCCGACCTGTACGGCCCGGCCGACGAGGCCGAGAGCATCGCCACCATCCACGCCGCCCTCGACGCCGGGATCACCCTCCTCGACACCGGCGACTTCTACGGCATGGGCCACAACGAGCTGCTGATCCACGAGGCACTGCGCGGCCGCGACCGCGAGAGCGTGCAGATCAGCGTGAAGTTCGGCGCCCAGCGCACGCCCGACGGCCAGTGGCTCGGGTACGACGCCAGCCCCGCCGCCACCAAGACCGCGCTCGCCTACACCCTGCGCCGCCTGCGCACCGACCACGTCGACGTCTACCGCCCGGCCCGGCTGGACCCGAGCATCCCGATCGAGGAGACCGTCGGCGCCATCGCCGACCTGGTGCAGGCCGGCCACGTCCGTCACATCGGGCTCTCCGAGGTCGGTGCCGACACCCTGCGCCGGGCCGCCGCCATCCACCCGATCAGCGACCTCCAGATCGAGTACTCACTGCTGTCCCGCTCGATCGAGGCCGCCGTCCTCCCCACCGCCCGCGAGCTCGGCATCGGCGTCACCGCGTACGGCGTGCTCTCCCGCGGCCTGCTCGGCGGCCACTGGGACCGGGAACGCGCCCTCAGCGGCACCGACTTCCGCAGCCACAGCCCGCGCTTCCAGGGCGAGAACCTGGCCCACAACCTGGCGCTGGTCGAGGCCCTGCGCGAGATCGCCGCCGCCCGGGGCGCGACCGTCGCCCAGGTCGCCATCGCCTGGGTGGCCTCGCGCGGGCAGGACGTCGTCCCGCTGGTCGGCGCCCGCCGCCGGGACCGCCTGACCGAGGCCCTCGGCGCACTCGACGTCACGCTGACCGAGGCCGACCTCGCCGCCATCGAGGCCGCCGTACCCGCCGGCTCCGCCGCCGGCGACCGGTACGGCGCCGCGCAGATGGCCCACCTGGACAGCGAACGCTGACCGCACCACCCAGCCCCACACCCCGAGCACCCCGACCGCCACACCCGACCGCACGATCCCAAGGACGGACCTCCCCGTGACCACGGACACCACACTCACCGCCGAGCAGATCCTGATCGCAGCGGAGGACGTCCTGCGGCGCTTCGGCCCGGCCAAGGCCACCGTCGTGGACGTCGCCCGCAACCTCGGCGTCAGCCACAGCAGCGTCTACCGCCACTTCCCCAGCAAGGCCGCGCTGCGCGAGGCCGTCACCCAGCGCTGGCTGGACCAGGCGCACTTCGACCTGGCGGCCATCTCCAACGAGGGCGGCCCCGCCGCCGCGCGGCTGCACCGCTGGCTGAAGACGCTGTTCGCGGCCAAGCGGAAGAAGGCGCTGGACGACCCGGAGCTGTTCGCCACCTACATGGTGCTGGTCGAGGAGAACAGCGGCCTGGTGGACGCCCACATCGACACCCTGGTCGACCAGATCGCGCAGATCGTCCAGGAGGGCACGGAGGGCAAGGAGTTCAAGCTCGCCCACATCCGGAACACCGCCCGCGCCGTCTTCGACGCCACCGGCCCGTTCCACGACCCGGCCTATGCGGCCACCTGGTCCACCCCGGGGATCGACGACCGGTTCGAAGCCGTCTGGCGGCTCGTTCTCGGTGGCCTGAAGGCGAAGTGACGGTACGTCGGTGATTGGGGCGCCGGCGAGCGGGGGAAAACCGCTGGCCGGCGCCCCGTCCGTCGGTCAGACTGCCGCACACGGTTGATCTCACCTGGAGGATGACATGCGTGCGGCCCGCCCGGTCCTGGACAGCCTGGAGGGACTCGCCCTCGGCGACGCCTTCGGCGACCGGTGGTTCTCGGTGCCACTGGACGAGGCGCCCGCCGCGCTGGCCGCCCGGCTGGTCAGGCCGGCGCCCTGGCACTGGACCGACGACACCGCCATGGCGCTCGTGCTGGTCCGCCACCTGCTCGACGGGGGCGAGGTCCGACCGGACGCGCTCGCCCGGGAGTTCGCCGCCGAGTACGCCCGCGCGTACGGGCGCAAGTACGGCCCTTCGATGCACCGGGTGCTGCGCGGGATCGGCGCCGGCGGGGACTGGCGCACCATCACCGCGGGCCAGTTCGAGGGCCAGGGCTCCTACGGGAACGGCGCCGCGATGCGGGTCGCACCGCTGGGGGCCTGGTTCGCCGAGGACCTCGACCTGGTGGCCCAGCAGGCCGAACGGCAGGCGCTCACCACCCACTTCCACCCGGAGGCGGTCGCCGGTGCGGTGGCGGTCGCACTCGCCGCGGCGCTGGCGGTCCGGAGCCGGGGCGAAGACCCGCCCGCCCGGGCCGAGTTGCTGACCGAGGTCGCCGGACGGCTGCCGGACACCGACGTCCGCTCCGGGCTGCGGATCGCCGCCCGGCTGCCCGAGCACACCAGTGTCCGGCACGCCGCCAACGTGCTCGGCTCGGGGACGCTGATCTCCGCCCCGGACACCGTGCCGTTCGCCCTCTGGTCCGCGGCCGGGCACCTGGACTCGCTGCCCGAGACCGTCTGGCACACCCTGGAGGGCTGGGGCGACAAGGACACCACCTGCGCCATCGCCGCCGGCGTGACCGCCGCCAGGACCGGGCTCGCGGGCGTGCCGCCCGAGTGGCTCACCGCGCGCGAGCAACTCCCGGGCTGGGTCGGCGAGGTGTCCCTGACCACCGACCGGTCACCGGGTGCGGCGGCCGGTGACCGGAACACCCGCTGACCGGAACACCTGGAAAGCCGGGCCCCGCTTCGGTGCCCGGCGGTCAGCGCCGGGAGACGAAGCGGAACACCCGGTAGGCGAGGAGCAGGACCATCGCGCCACCGATCGCCGACACCCAGGTCGTGACGTCGAGGATGCTCAGTCTCACCGTCCCGTGCATCCAGTGCGAGACGATCCAGGTGCCGATGTAGGAGCCGGTGATGCCGATCAGGGTGCTGCCGATCAGGCCGCGCTCACCCCTCGACATCGCCATCCTGGCCACGGTCCCCGACACCAGGCCCAGCACGATCCACGCCATCCAGCTCATCCGCCGCCCCTTGCGTCATCGGTGTGACGACCCCGCCGAGCCCCCTGGGTCCGACCGGAAGGACGTACGAGGGCCCCGTGCCGTTCCAGCGTACGGAAGGACCGGCACGAACCGGCCACCCGTGTGCCGGGGTCGAGGCCGAACTACGCCGTCAGCGACGTGAGTTGCCGAACAGCAGCCGGTAGGCGATCAGCAGCACCAGCGCGCCGCCGATCGCCGACACCCAGGTCGCCGCGTCGAAGAAGTGCGCGGTGACCGAGCGGTGCAGGAAGTGCGACGCGATCCAGCCGCCGACGAAGGACCCGGCGATGCCGATCAGGGTGGTCACGATCAGGCCACCCGGGTCCTTCCCCGGCAGCAGCAGCTTGGCCAGCCCACCCGCCAGCAGGCCCAGCACGATCCACGCGACGATGCTCATCCGCGTTCTCCTCCCGTCCGAGGCGCGACGAGCCCCGTCCCGTCCGCTCTGCCAGCAAGGACGCCACCGCCCGTCGCCCGGTTCCGACACCTGCGGAGCCGCGGTCGAAGCAGCCGACCAGCCGGGCCACGCCGCACCCGGCCGTGCCATGCAACGCCGCACCTGGCCGTACCGTGCCGCGCCGTGCTGGAGCCGAACCGCCCGCGCGCGGCACCCTTCCGGCGGGCCGCCCGCGCCGAAATACTGCGGCCATGCGCGTCCTGATCGCCACCGCCGGCTCCCGGGGCGACGTGGCGACCTTCACCGGGCTCGACGTCCTCCTGCGGGCCGCCGGGCATCAGGTGGCCTCGCCACGCACGGCACCTTCGCCGAGTCGGTGCGGGCCGCCGGGCTGGAGTTCCGTCCCCTGCCCGTCGACCCGCGCGCCGAACTCGCCTCCGCCGCGGGCCGTCGCCTGCTGCGGGCCGGCAGCGGACCGGGGGCCGTCCTGCGGCTCCTGCGGCTCGGCAGGAGGTTCATGCCCGCCCTCAGCGACGGCATCGCCGACGCCGCCGCCCTCGGCGCCGACCTCCTGCTGACCACCAGCACCACCGGCGCGCTCGGCCAGGTGGCCGCCGAGGCGGCCGGCATCCCCAGCATCGGGCTGCACCTCCAACCCCTCGCTCCCACCCATGAGTTCGCGCCCACCGTCACCGGCACCCGATCGCTCGGCCGGTCCGGCAACCTGCTGGCGGGGCACACCGTCCAGGCCACGACCGACCAGCTGTTCGCCCCGGCCGTCCGCGGACTGCGCAGGCGACTCGGCCTGCCGCCGCTCGGCGTCGCCCGGGCCCGTCGCGACCACCCCGTCCTGCACGGCTTCTCGCCGCTGATGGTGCCCCGACCCGCCGACTGGCACCCCCGGCTGGACGTCGCGGGCTACTGGTGGCCGGCCCGACTGCTCGACTTCCTCGCCGCCGCCCGGTCCGCCCGGGTGCGCCTCCTCCTCCAGTCGGGCTGGAGCGAGCTGGCCGCCGAGGACTCGGACTCCGCCCTGACCATCGGCGACACCCCGCACGACTGGCTCTTCCCGCGCACCGCCGCCGTGGTCCACCACGCGGGCGCCGGCACCACGGCCGCCGCCCTCCGCTCCGGGACGCCCACCGTGCCCGTGCCAGCCCAACTCGACGCGCCGTTCTGGTCCGCCCGGCTGGCCCGGCTCGGGGTCTCCCCCAGCCCCGTCCCCCTGCGCGCCCTCACCCCCGCCCGCCTCGCCACCTCCCTGCGCCTCGCCCTCGACGACTCCCGCTACCGCGCCCGCGCCCAAGCCGTCACTGCCGCCCTGGCCGCCGAGGACGGCGCGGCCAAGGTCCTGACCGCCGTCGAACGGGTGGCGACAACGACCGGGTGACGAGTGGCAGCCGACAACGGACGGCGAACAGCGGACAGCTGACAGATTTCAAAATCTGTCAGCTGTCCGCAGCCACCCGTCATCTGTCAGCCGCCACCCGTCATCCGCTTTCCGTCATCCGTCATCCCTCAGCGCCCCCACTCCACTCCCTCGAGACGCCCCTCTCCCGAACACCCCGGTCAGCCCCAGGTACACCACGGCCGCCGCCGTCAGCCCGACGGCCCAGCCGTAGTCGGCGAGCGGCTTGAGGACGGGGATCAGACCGTCGGCCGGAAAGGGGCCCTGCTCCGCGCCGTCGGCGTCGAGGGCGGAGTACGAGCCGCCGACGGCCAGCACCCCGCCCACCAGCAGCGCCGCGACGGCCCGCCAGTTCCAGCCGGCCGCGTACCAGTAGGCCCCGCCCGGCCGGTACAGCTCGGCGAGCCGGAGGCGGGTGCGGCGAAGCGCCCAGTAGTCGGCGATCAGCACTCCGCCGACCGTGCCGAGCAGGCCGCCGACCACGCCCAGCCAGGTGAAGATGTACACGTGGGGGTCGGAGATCAGCCGCCACGGGAAGATCGCGATCCCGACCACTCCCGTGATCAGCGCCCCGGTCCGGAAGGTGACGAGGCGAGGCAGCAGGTTGGCCAGGTCGTAGGCGGGCGAGACGACGTTGGCGGCGATGTTCACCGACAGCGTCGCGACCAGCACGGTCAGCAGCGCGAACAGGATGCCGATCGGGTTCTCCATCTTGGCGGCCAGCTGGATCGGGTCCCACACCGGCACCCCGTAGACCGCCTCGGAGCCCGAGGTGACCAGCACGGACAGGAAGGCGAACAGCGTCATCGTGGTCGGCAGGCCGAGTGCCTGCCCGCGGATCTGGGCCCGCTGACTGCCGCCGAAGCGGGTGAAGTCGGGAATGTTCAGCGAGAGGGTGGACCAGAACCCGATCATGCCCATCAGAGCCGGGAAGAAGACCTTCCAGAAACCGCCGCCCCACCCCAGCCTGGACGGCTGGTCCAGCAGCGGCCCGAGCCCGCCCGCCTTGACGGTGATCCACGCCAGCAGCGCGAGCGCGCCGACGATGACGAACGGCGCCGCCCAGTTCTCGAACCGCCGCAGCGCCTCCATCCCCCGCGCGATGACGGCCATCTCGATCAACCAGAACAGCAGGAACGAGAGCCACTGCGTCCACGGGTAGCCGCCGAACTCACCGGTCGTGCGCCAGGATTCACCGAACAGCTTGCCCGCCAGCAGGAAGACGCCCTCGCCGCCGATCCAGGTCTGGATGCCGAACCAGGCACAGGCCACCGCCGCCCGCAGCAGGGCGGGCAGGTTGGCGCCGCGCAGCCCGAAGGCGGCGCGGGCGAACACCGGGAACGGGATGCCGTACTTCGTTCCGGCGTGGCCGGTGAGCAGCATCGGTATGAGCACGAGGACGTTGGCGAGCGCGATGGTCAGCACCGCCTGCTTCCAGTCCATGCCGAGCGTGACGAGGCCCGAAGCCAGCGTCCAGGACGGGATGTTGTGGGCCATGCCGACCCAGAGCGCGAGGAAGTTGTACGTGGTCCAGGTGCGCCGCGCCACCGGGACCGGCCGCAGGTCGTCGCTGGTGAAGCCGTTGGGGGGCAGTTCCCCGGCGGCCGGGTCGAGTTCGACCCGGCCGTCGGGGTGGTGCCACTGTCTTCCACCACTGGTCGCGGTGTCGGGCATGGGCAACTCCCGTCCGCCGCGGGCGAGTCCGCGGCTGGGCTCAGGTGGAGGTCACAGGCGGATTCGCGGGCAGGTTCACCAGCCGGTTCGGGGTCGGCACCACAGCAGGTCGACACCGCAGCGGGTCGGCGCCGCAGCGGGTCGGCACCGCAGCCGGAGGGGCATCACGCGGAACATCACAGGCAGAACATCACGAACAGGGCGTCACAGGTGCGGGATGACGTCCGTCTCGTACGCGTCGATGGTCGCCTCGATGGCGTCGTGCATGGCGTAGACGGCGAACTGGTCGACGCCGAGCGAGCGGAGCTCCGCCAGCCGGGCCCGCTGCGCCTCCACCGGGCCGATCAGGCAGAAGCGGTCCACGATCTCGTCGGGGACGAAGGCCGTGTCGGGGTTCCCGGCCCGCCCGTGGTGGCTGTAGTCGTAGCCTTGTCGGCCCTTGATGTAGTCGGTGAGCGCCTCCGGCACCAGGTCGGAGTGCTCGCCGTAGTGGCTGACCAGGTCGGCCACGTGGTTGCCGACCATGCCGCCGAACCAGCGGCACTGCTCCCGGGCGTGAGCGAGCGCCTCGGGCGAGTCGTCCGCGGTGACGTAGGCGGGGGCGGCTACGCAGACGGTGATCGAGTCCGGGTCCCGGCCGGCCTCGACGGCGGCGGCCCGTACCGCCTTCACCATGAACTCGGTGAGGTAGGGGTCGGCCAACTGCAGGATGAACCCGTCCGCCTGACGTCCAGTCAGATTCAGAGCCTTCGGCCCGTACGCCCCCATCCAGATCGGCAGGGAGGCACCGGCACCGACCCACGGCAGGTGCATCTCGGTGCCGTCCACCTCGGCGGTGCGCCCCTCGGCCAACTCCTTGATGGCGTGCATGGCTTCGGAGAGCCGGGCGAGGGTGGCGGGGCGTCGCCCGGCGACCCGCATGGCGGAGTCGCCGCGGCCGATGCCGCAGACGGTCCGGTTTCCGTACATGTCGTTGAGCGTGGCGAACATGGAGGCGGTCACCTCCCAGGTGCGGGTGGAGGGGTTGGTGACCATCGGGCCCACGACCATCCGCTCGGTCTCCGCGAGGATCCGGCTGTGGATGACGAAGGGCTCCTGCCACAGCACGCAGGAGTCGAAGGTCCAGCCGTGGCTGAAACCGGCCCGCTCGGCGCGGATCATCCGGTCGATGAGCAGCCGGGCGGGCGGGTCGGTCTGAAGGACGAGGCCGATGTCCATGAGGGGCTCCAGGTAAGGGTTTCGACCGCCGCCGCCCGGTCGCCGGTCGGGTCGGAGCTACGAGCGCACGGGCGGCGGCGGGTGGACGTTCAGAGCGGGAGAGGCGGGCGGACGTTCAGGACGGGAGGGACGAGAGGGACGAGAGGGGCGGGAAGCGGAGGGGCTGTCAGAGCAGGTACTGGCAGGTGTCCCGGCGCAGGAAGGTGCCGTGGCCGGCCCGGCCGAGCCAGTGGCCGTCGTCCAGCACGACGGTGCCGCGCGACATCACCGTCCTTGCCCGGCCGGTGAGTCGGCGGCCCTCGTAGGCCGAGTAGTCCACGTTCATGTGGTGGGTCGCGGCGGAGACGGTCTGCACCGCGGTGGGGTCGTAGACCACCAGGTCGGCGTCGGCGCCCGGGGCGATGGTGCCCTTGCGCGGGTGCAGGCCGAACATCCGGGCCGGGGTGGTGCAGGCGATCTCGACCCAGCGACGCCGGCTGATGTGCCCGTCCAGCACGGCCTGGTGGAGCAGGTCCATCCGGTTCTCGACGCCCGGCAGGCCGTTGGGGATCTTCGAGAAGTCGCCCCGCCCCAGCTCCTTCTGTCCGACGAAGCAGAACGGGCAGTGGTCGGTGGAGACCACCTGGAGGTCGTTGGTGCGCAGTCCGCGCCAGAGCGCGTCCTGGTGCTCGCGCGGCCTGAGCGGCGTGCTGCACACGTACTTGGCGCCCTCGAAGCCGTCGGCCCCCTCCTCGGCGAGGTTGTCGGTGGAGAGGAAGAGGTACTGGGGGCAGGTCTCGCCGAAGACGTTGAGGCCTTCGTCCCGGGCCCGGGCGAGTTCGGCGAGCGCGGCGGCGGCGGAGACGTGCACCACGTAGAGCGGGCTGCCGGCCACCTGGGCGAGCCTGATCGCCCGGTGGGTGGCCTCGGCCTCCAGCAGTTCGCGGCGGACCTCGCCGTGGTGGCGGGGGGCGGTCCTCCCGGCGGCGAGTGCCTGTTCGACCAGGACGTCGATGGCGATGCCGTTCTCCGCGTGCATCATGATCAGCCCGCCGTTGGCGGCGCCGCGCTGCATGGCGCGCAGGATGCGGCCGTCGTCGCTGTAGAACACGCCGGGGTAGGCCATGAACAGCTTGAAGGAGGTGGACTCGCCGGAGTCCACGAGGGCGTCCATCTCCTTCAGCACCGGGTCGTTGACGTCGGAGACGATGGTGTGGAAGGCGTAGTCGATCGCGCAGTTGCCCTCGGCCTTGGCGTGCCAGGTGTCCAGGCCCTCGCGCAGCGAGCCGCCGACCGGCTGGACGGCGAAGTCCACGATGGTGGTGGTGCCGCCCCAGGCGGCGGCCCGGGTACCGGTCTCGAAGGTGTCGGAGGCCGCGGTGCCGCCGAACGGCAGTTCCATGTGGGTGTGGGCGTCGACGCCGCCCGGGATGACGTAGTGGCCGGTGGCGTCGATGACGGTGTCGGCGGTCCAGGCCTCGGCGGCGGAGCTTCCGGTGGCGGCGAGGGCGGCGATGCGCTCGCCCTCGATCAGGACGTCGGCGTGGAGTTCCTCGGTGGCGGTGATGACGAGGCCGCCGCGGACGACGGTGCGCTGGTGCGGGCCGCGGGCGGTCCGCGCGTCGCTGGTGGTCATCGCGCTGCTCCTCACGCCTCGGCGAGCGGCCCGTAGGCGTCCGGGCGGCGGTCGCGGTAGAACGCCCACTGCTGGCGGACCTGTTCGATCAGGCCGAGGTCGAGGTCGCGGACGACGAGTTCCTCCTCCTTGTCGGAGGCGACGTCGCCGACGAACTGACCGCGCGGGTCCACGAAGTAGGAGGTGCCGTAGAAGTCGTTGTCGCCGTACTCCTCGGTGCCGACGCGGTTGATCGCGGCGACGAAGTACTCGTTGGCGACGGCGGCGGCGGGCTGTTCGAGCTGCCAGAGGTAGCCGGACAGGCCGCGGCTGGTGGCGGAGGGGTTGTAGACGATCTGCGCGCCGGCCAGGCCCAGGGCGCGCCAGCCCTCGGGGAAGTGGCGGTCGTAGCAGATGTACACCCCGACCTTGCCGACGGCGGTGTCGAACACCGGCCAGCCGAGGTTGCCGGGCTTGAAGTAGTACTTCTCCCAGAAGCCCTTGACCTGCGGGATGTGGTGCTTGCGGTACTTGCCGAGGTAGCTGCCGTCGGCGTCGATGACGGCGGCGGTGTTGTAGTAGACGCCGGTCTGCTCCTCCTCGTAGACCGGGACGACCATCACCAGCCCGAGTTCGCGCGCGAGGTCCCGCATCCGGCGCACGGTCGGGCCGTCGGGAACGGCCTCGGCCCAGCGGTAGTGCTCGGCCTCCTGGACCTGACAGAAGTACGGGGAGTTGAAGACCTCCTGGAAGCCGATGATCTTCGCGCCCTGGGCGGCGGCCTCGCGGGCGTACCGCTCGTGGAGTGCGATCATGCTCTCCTGATCACCGGTCCAGCGGGTCTGGACGAGCGCGGCACGGACGATCTGCGACATGGGTACCTCCGCAACTCCGCGGCCCGGCCGTGCGGTCGGGCCTGCGGTCTGAGGGTTGACGGGGCTGGTCCGACCCGCGGTTCCGCTCGGGGAACCACTGGGTCTACGTGCGTAGAAAGCGATCTGTAGACGGTAGGCCCGGCCTCGGTGGCCTGACAATACGTCGGCTGAAACGCGTCTGGGGCGATCTTGTTGCGCGGACACGCGGACGGTCCCGGGTGGGATGAAAAGCTGATCTACCCCGGGAGTTGCCCTCTTACTCGTTCGAGTGAAACCAGGCACTCCTGGTGCGCAATCGGCGATGGTGGGGTAAGACCCGCGTGGACATCGTCGTGGATCACTACAAACCGTCAGTTCGCCGTGGTCTCCTACGAGTTAACGGCCCGGTCACGGGGGATCGGGCCGACGAAGCGGGGGTGTGGTGGTGAGGAATTCCGCGGCGGACACCGCGAGATCGGCGGAACCGACGGGCACGGCGCCCACGGCAGCGGGCGCCCCCACGGCACGGCCGCCCGCCCTGCCCGCCTGGGCGGGCCTGCTGCTCGCCCTCGGCGCGCTGCTGCCGCTCGTCCTCGGCGGGCTGCTCTTCCACCGCCAGGCACCGCCCGTACGGGACGTCGCCCTCCAGTTGGCCGGTTCCCGCGCGGCAGCCGAGGCGGTGGTCGGCGGGCGGGTCGCGGACCACCTGGCCGCCCTGCGCGCCGACGGCTGGCTGATCGGCGGCTACGGGCTGACGCTGGCCGCCGCGGCGCTGCTGGGCGGGTACGTGCTCGGGCCGGCGCGCCGGCGGCCGCGGGCGTTCGCGGTCGGCGGCGCCGGGCTGCTCGCGGCCTGCTGCGACCTCGGCGAGGACGCGCTGCTGCGCGCGGGGCTCGACGGCCTCCACCCGGGCGCGGGCGGCTCCGACGCCCCCTTCGCCGCCGCCACCGCGCTCGCCACCGTCAAGTGGCTGCTGCTCCTGCCCGCCGGGGCGGCCGCCGCGGGGCTGTTGCTGGTGACGGCCACCCGGGCGGTGCGCGGGCTCCGGCCGTCGCACGTGGACGCGAAGGCCTTCGGCGCCGACTCCCCCGACCGGCCGGCACTGATCCCGCCCTGGCCGATCGCCACCCGGCACGCCGCCCCGCCACCCGCCCACGCCGCGCCGGGCGCCTGCGCCACACCCGACGCCCGGGAAGCACCCGTCCGGCACGCCCACTGGCGCGACGCCGCCCGGGTGCCGCCCGGCCGCGAGCCCGCCGAGCTCGGCTTCTGCGCCTCCGGCGGCGGCATCCGCTCCGCCTGCGTCACGCTCGGCGCGCTCCAGTCGCTGCGGCCCTGGCTGAAACGGGCCCGCTACCTGGTCTCCGTCTCGGGCGGCGGCTACACCGTCGGCGCGCTCCAGCTCGCACTCAGCGACTCGGCCCCCGGCAGCCCGGTGCGCTCCGTCTCGGGCCTGACGGCCGACACCGTGCTGGAGCCCGGCTCCCCCGAGGAGGACCACCTCCGCCGGCACGGCAAGTACGTCGCCGACGGCGCCGGGGAATGGCTGGTCGCCCTCGGGACACTGCTGCGCGGCCTGCTGTCCGCCCTCACCCTGCTGCTGGCCGCCGTCCTGACGCTCGGCCTCGGACTCAGCCGCTTCTACCGGGCCGTGCCGCTCACCGACATGGGCCGGCTGGCGGCGGCCGGGCTGCGCCACGCCGGGGCCGTCGCAGGGCCGTTGGAGTTCCGGGCGCCGGCGCTCGCGGCCCTCGGCGCCCTACTGGCGTCGGCGGCCGGGTGCTGGCTGCTCTGGCTGCTGGCCTTCCCGTCGCTCGGCTGGCAGGCGCTGCTGCCACGCGCGCTGCGCCGGGTCAACCTCGGCCTGCTCGGGCTGGCCGCCCTGCTGGCCGTCGGGGTGCTGGCGGTGCCGGGGCTGGCCTGGGGCGCGGTGCGGCTCCAGCAGGCCCTGGCCGCGGGGCCGCAGCTGACCGGCGCGGGGCTCGGCCTGACCTTGGCGCTCAGCTACCTGGCACTGCTGCTCGGCATACTCTGGCGCGACCGCCGGGTGCCCGGCCGGGGTGCCGGCGCACCGGGCGAGGCCGGCGCGGCGGGCAGCGGCGCGGTCCGGCCCCGCGGCGTCCGCGCCGCCAGCCTCCCCCAGACCCTCGTGGTGTGGTCCGCCCTCCTGGCGCTGACGGCGGGTGCGCTGCTGGCCCTCGGCTGGGCGGTCGCCACCGGGTACGCCTGGCCGGCCGCCGTCCAGGTGCTGCTGCCGCTGCTGCTCGTCGCGGTCGGGCTGAACCTCGACCAGACCTGGATGAGCCTGCACCCGTTCTACCGACTGCGGCTGGCCTCGGCGTTCGCGGTCCGACGGGTCACCGAGGGCGGCCGTTCGCTGGCCCGCCCGTACCACTTCTTCCGGGAGCAGACCTGGCTGAGCCACTACGGCGCCCGGCGCCCCGACTTCCCGCAGGTGATCTTCTCGGCGGCGGCCAACCTGTCGGGCAACTCCCGTACGCCACCGGGCCGTCCGGCGGTCTCCTTCTCGCTCTCGTACGACTACGTGGGCGGTCCGGACGTCGGGTACGCGCGTACCGACCTGCTCGAGCGACGCACCCGGCCGCACATCGCCAGGGACCTCACCGTGCAGTCGGCGATGGCCGTCTCCGGCGCGGCCTTCTCCTCCGCGATGGGACGGGAATCCCGGGTCTACCAAAGGCTGTTCGCGGTCACCAACGCCCGTCTCGGCACCTGGCTGCCCAACCCCGCGGTGCTCGGCCCGGACTGGTCCGGGCCGCCGGACTGGCGCCGCTCCGCGCAGCCCGCCGTCCGCCGCCTCCCGTACCAACTGCGGGAGCTGATCGGGCGGTTCCCGGCCGACGACCGCTTCCTGCTCACCACCGACGGCGGCCACTACGAGAACCTCGGGCTGGTCGAGCTGCTGCGGCACCGGGTGCGCACGGCGGTCTGCATCGACGCCAGCGGGGACGCCGGCTACGCCACCAACCTGGCCGCCGCGATCACCCTGGCCCGCGAGGAACTGGGTGTCGCCATCACCCTGCACGAGCCCGAGCTGCTGATCCCGGGCAGCGCCGCCGAGCGGCCCGCCGAGGGCGGCGTCGCGCACGACGACGCGAACGACGGCCCCGACGGTGGCCCGGACAGCGGTACGGACAGCGGCCCGGGCGCCGGTGCGAACGGCCGCGCGGGCCGCCGACCGCCGCTGCGCGGGCTGGCGGCGCAGCTGTCCGCCAGGCTCTCGGCCCGGGCGGTGGTCACCGGGGACATCCACTACCCCGACCTGGGCGAGGGCCCCGGGGCCGTCCGACACGGCCGACTGATCGTCCTCCAGGCGGTGCTGACTCCCGACATGCCGTACGAGCTGCACGCCTACGCGATGGCGAACCGGGCCTTCCCGAACGACCGCACCAGCGACCAGTGGTTCGACCACCAGCAGTTCGACGCCTACCAGACGCTCGGCCGCCACTTGGGCGAACAGGCCGCACCGCTGGTCGAGCGGGCCCTGGCCGACCCCGCACCGGGCAGCACCACCGGGTCGCTGCCCGCGCAGCCGGCGGGTGACGCCGTGCCGGCACCGTCGGCCACTGCCCCACCGGCGCCGCGCGGCCGGGCCGAGGGGTAGCGGCCGACGGGTTGTCGACACGTGGTCGAGGGACGGTCCGCGGGTGGCCGAGGGGGCCGCCCGGCACCGGCGGTGACCGGCGGCGGGCCGTCGGCTCGGCTTGACTTCGTCCGGTTCGCTCGGGAAGGATCCGGCGCATGGAATCCGGCACCACTCTGGTCTGCCGCCTGCACGTCGATCTGCGACGCCAGGCGAGTTCCATCTGTGCCTGTTGACCTTGCTCTTCCCCGCCGGTCCCGCCCTGTGACGTCTGCCAGGGCCCGTGCCGCGCGATCGCACCCGCAGTCCTGACTTCCGCCTCCGCCCCGGCGCACCCGTGCGTGGCCGGCCGCTCCGTCGGCCCGCGCCCGTCCACGGCCGCCGGACGGCGGGCGCATCCCACCGACGTTCCCCGCCGCAACCGAGGACGCCCCCCATGAGCCTGAGCCCGAGCATCAGCCCCGACGCCCGACCGGCCGCCGACCCCGGTCCCGACTCCGCCACCGCCACCGCCACCGCCACCGCCACCGCCACCGCCACCGTCCATCGCGCCGCCCCCGGCAGCGGCACCGTCCATCGCGCCGCCACCGCCACCGCCACCGCCCATCGCGCCGCCACCGGCAGCGGCACCGGCACCGCGCGCCCCGCCGACAACGCAGGCACGGCTCGCAAGGCGGGCAACGCGAGCACCGCCGCCAACCCCGAGCCGCCACCGACGCCGCCCGCCGAGTCCACCCCCGCGCCGCTCACCCCCGGCACCCTGCGGACCATCGTCCGCGAGCTGGCCGAGCGGCCCGAGGAGTGGATCCACCACGTCCGCCTCTCCACCGAGGAGCGCTGGTACCGGCGGCTGGCCGCCGACGGGGACCACGAGGTGTGGCTGATCAGCTGGTTGCCCGGCCAGTCCACCGGTTTCCACGACCACGGCGGCTCGCGCGGCGCGTTCACCGTCGCCCTCGGCGAGTTGGAGGAGCTGTCCCTCGGCGGCCCGGACCAGGGCCTGCTGATCCGGAGGATCCCGGCCGGCACCGCCCGCGCCTTCGGCCCCGAGTACGTGCACGACGTGCGCAACACCGCCGCCGGCCCGGCCGTCACCCTGCACGCCTACTCGCCGCCGCTGAGCTCGATGGCGCATTACGACCTGCGGGTCGGCGGGCTCGTCCGCACCTCCGAGGAAGGACCCGAACAGTGGTGACCACGATCGACGACCTGGTGGAGCGGGCCCGGGAGGGCATCTACCGGCCGCGCGCCCGAGAGGCGTACCAGGCCCAGCTGGACGGCGCGCTGCTGGTGGACATCCGTCCGGCGGCACAGCGGGCGGCCGAGGGGGAGATCCCCGGCTCGCTGATCATCGAGCGCAACGTGCTGGAGTGGCGGCTCGACCCGACGGGCAGTCACCGGATTCCCGAGGCCTCGGGCTACGACGTCGAGGTGATCGTGGTCTGCTCCGAGGGCTACGCCTCCAGCCTGGCCGCCGCCTCCCTGCGCGAGCTGGGGCTCCATCGGGCGACCGACCTGGACGGTGGTTTCGTGGGCTGGGCGGCCAGCGGCCTGCCGACCCGTCAGGGCGGCTGAGCACGCGGGCGCACCGCGTGCCGGGGCGGTAAATCAAGGACAGGAGATGATGCAGGTCATAGTCTGATCAGAGTTTCCGCCGGTCCAAAGCTGGGCAACTACGCGGGCGGAAGTACGCCTGGGCGCTAGAAACTGCCGTCACCGAACGACCCGACCGAACGACCGAACGACCCAGGCGCCACCTCCCCGGGGCGCCCTGACGAGGAAACTCCACGTGATCAGATTCGAGGGCGCGGGAAAGCGCCACCCCGACGGCACCGTCGCCGTCGAGGGCCTGGACCTGGAGGTCCCGACCGGTCGGATAACCGTCCTGGTCGGGCCTTCCGGCTGCGGGAAGACCACCCTGCTGCGCATGGTCAACCGGATGGTCGAGCCCACCTCCGGCCGGGTCCTGCTGGACGACACGGACGTCGCGAAGCTGGAACCCGCCAAGCTGCGCCGTGGCATCGGCTACGTGATCCAGCAGGCCGGGCTCTTCCCGCACCGCAAGGTGATCGACAACATCGCCACCGTCCCCTACCTGCTCGGCTGGGACCGCAAGAAGGCCCGCGCCCGCGCCGCCGAACTGCTCGAACTGGTCGGGCTCGCACCGGAGACCGCCAAGCGGTACCCGTTCCAGCTGTCCGGCGGCCAGCAGCAGCGCGTCGGTGTGGCGCGCGCGCTGGCCGCCGACCCACCGGTGCTGCTGATGGACGAACCGTTCAGCGCGGTCGACCCGGTGGTGCGGGCCGGGCTCCAGGAGGAGCTGCTGCGGCTCCAGTCCGAGCTGCACAAGACGGTGCTGTTCGTCACCCACGACATCGAGGAGGCCGTCCGGCTCGGCGACCAGGTGGTGGTGCTCCGCGAGCACGGCCGGATCGCCCAGCTGGCCGACCCGCACACCCTGCTCACCACCCCCGCCGACGACGGCGTGGCCGCCTTCCTCGGGCGCGACCGGGGCCTGCGCGGCCTCGGCCTGCGCCCCGCGAACAGCGTCGAGCTCCGCCCCGTGGACGGAGGACTCCGGTACGGCGGCTGGGAGTTGACGCTGGACGACGAACGCCGCCCGATCGGCTGGATCGACCGCGACGCCGTCACCGCCGAACTGCACCCGACGGCGGGCTTCCGCCCGGACACCGACACCCTGCGCACCGCGCTGGACGCCGCCGTCCTCTCCCCCGCCGGGGTCGCGGTCGCGCTGGACGCCGACGGCCGGGTCACCGGTACGGCGAGCCGCGACGCCGTCCTCGCCGCGCTGCGGCCCGACGGCTCCGGCTCTGGCTCCGGCTCCGGCTCCGGCCCCGACTCGTCTGAGGCCGGCCCGGGCGTCCGCGTCGACAAGTCCCCGGCCGGCGCCGGAAGCCGGCCGAACGACACGGGCGGACAGCACGACGCGGCAGGCGCGGACGGAGTCGACGGTGGACGATGAACCGATCGTCCGCTGGTACTGGATCGGCGACCACCTCGGCTACCTCGGCGACCTGCTCGCCGACCACGCCGTGATCGCCCTCGTCCCCGTGCTCATCGGCCTGCTGCTGGCCGTCCCGCTCGGCCTGGCCTGCGCCCGCTACCCCCGGCTGTACCAGCCGCTGTCCGCCGTGTTCAACATCGTCTACGCGCTGCCCTCGCTGGCCGTGTTCGTGGTGCTGATCCCGTACACCGGCCTCGCCACCCAGGCGACCGTGATGATCCCGCTCACCTTCTACGCCCTCGCCGTGCTGCTGCCGACCACCGTGGACGGGCTGCGCGCCGTCCCGGACCACGTCCGGCAGGCCGCCACCGCGATGGGGTACGGGCCGTGGCACCGGCTGACCTCGGTCGAGCTCCCGGCCTCCGTGCCGTACCTGATCGCCGGACTGCGGGTCGCGGCGGTGTCCAGCATCTCGCTGGCGAGCGTCGGCGCACTGGTCGGTCGCGGCGGGCTCGGGTACCTGTTCGTCGACGGCTTCCAGCGCACCTTCCCGACCCCGATCGTGGCCGGCATCGTGCTGATCGCCGTCCTGGCCCTGGCCGTCGACCTGCTGCTGGTGGCCGCCCGGCGGCTGCTCGCGCCGTGGGCCGTCCGGGAGAAGGGAGCCGGCTCGTGAACTGGCTGAACTGGCTGAGCGACTTCTTCACCGCTCCGGACCACCTCAGCGGGCCGGACTCGATCGTGCACCGGGTCGCCGAGCACCTGGTGCTCTCCGGCGAGGCCCTGCTGTTCGCGGCGCTGCTCGCCGTCCCGCTCGGACTGCTGATCGGCTACACCGGGCGCGGCGTCACCGCGGTGACCGCGCTCGCGGGCGCCGCCCGCGCCCTGCCCACCCTCGGCCTGGTGACGCTGGCGGTGCTGCTCGCCGGGGTCGGCGACACCGCCGTGCTGGTCCCGCTGGTCGCGCTCGCCGCACCGCCGCTGCTGGTGGCCGCCGTCGAGGGGGTGCGCGGCACCGATCCGGACGTCCGGGACGCCGCGCGCGGCATCGGGCTGACCCACCCCCAGGTGCTGCGGCAGGTCTGCCTGCCCTCGGCAGCGCCGACCCTGCTGGCGGGCTTCCGCACCGCGACCGTGCAGGTCATCGCGACCGCCACGGTGGCCGCCTACGTCGGCCTGGGCGGCCTCGGCCGCTACGTCATCGACGGGCTGGCGACCCGCCAGTACGCGGTGACCGTGGGCGGCGCGCTGCTGGTGGTGCTGCTCGCGGTCGCCGCCCAGCTGTTCTTCGCGCTGCTCGCCCGGTTCGCGCTCCCGCCCGGGGTGCGTGTCCAGCAGCAGCCCAACTGACCCCGTCCGCCCTCCTCTCCAACTCCGGAAGGACATCTGTCACCATGTCGACAATCAACCGAAGCCGCCGCGTCGCCGCCATCGGCGCCCTCGCCGCGCTCGCCCTCGGCGCCACCGCCTGCGGTTCCTCCGGCGGCAACCCGCTCGACGGGGGCGCGGGCGCCTCGGCCTCGGCCTCGGCGGGCGGCTCGGGCGGCTCCGGGTCGACCGTCGTCGTCGGCTCGGCGAACTTCCCGGAGAACGTCCTGCTCGGATCGATCTACTCGCAGGCACTCAAGGCCAAGGGCGTCAAGGTCCAGGAGAAGTTCAACATCGGCAGCCGCGAGGTGCTCTACGGGCAGCTGCAGAGCGGCAACCTGACCGTCCTGCCGGAGTACAACGGCTCGCTGCTCGCCTACCTGGACGCCAAGTCCACCGCCGTCACCACCCAGGACGTGAACGCGGCGCTCACCAAGACGCTGCCGGCCCCGCTGGGCATCCTCGACTCCTCCCCGGCCGAGGACAAGGACTCGCTCAGCGTCACCCAGGAGACGGCCGACAAGGACAACCTCAAGAGCATCGCCGACCTCGCCGCCAAGGGCGGCGAGTTCACCATAGGCGGGCCGCCGGAGTTCAAGACCCGCCGCGAGCAGCAGCTCAAGGACGTCTACGGGCTGACCTTCAAGGAGTGGAAGCCCACCGCCGACACCACCGCGAACGCGCTGAAGGACGGCAGCATCCAGGTCGGCAACGTGTTCACCACGGACCCGAAGATCGCCCAGTACAAGCTCGTCCCGCTGGCCGACCCGAAGAACATCTTCGGCGCACAGAACGTCACCCCGCTGGTCTACAAGGCGGGCGTGGACGCGACCGCGACGGCGGCGCTCAACGCCGTGTCGGCCAAGCTCGACACGGCCGGGCTGACGGCGCTGATGAAGCGCGTGTCGGTGGACAAGGAGGACCCGTCGGCCGTCGCCAAGGACTGGCTGAAGTCCAACGGCCTCGGCTGACGGCCGACGGCTGACGGCTGACGGGCAGGGCCGGCGGGTCCGGCCTGCGACAGGCGGTCGGCAGGTCGACCGGTAGGCGGGCGCGGCCCTCGGCTGCCCCGGAGGAGCTTCCTCCGGGGCAGCCGCGCTGTCGCTCCGGAGATCGCCCTCCGACCATCGGGGGACCTTCCCTTCTACGCCGCGAACATGACAGTCTGGGCGCCATGCGCACTCGTCTCCTCGCCGCCACCCTCACGGCACTCGCCGCGGTGAGCCTCGCTGCCTGCTCCAGCTCCGGATCGGGCTCAGGATCGGGCTCGGACAAGGCCACCTCCGCGGCCGGCTCCCCCACCGCCGCCGCCTCGGCCGCCGCGCCCTCCGGCGCCGCAACCACGCCTGCGGCCCCCGCGCCCGACTCGGCCGCCCCCACGGCCGACGGCGCCACCGGCGCGCCCGCCCCCGACGGCGGCACCTCGGGAGCCCCCGCACCGGCCAAGCCCGCGCCGCCCGCCGACGCCGGACTGCCCGCCAAGCCGGGCACCGACCTGACGGCCAAGCTGGTCTCCGCCCTGGACGCGATCGACCCGACGATCGTCGACGGCAAGCCGGACCAGGCCGTGGACCGGGCGCGCAACCAGTGCCAGTCGATCTACCAGTTCCCCAAGGACAAGCAGAAGTTGACCGAGCTGGCCAACCAGCGCTTCACCTCGGCCGCACACCCGCAGGGCTTCGGACCGGACACCGCCGCGAAGATCAACGAAGCGCTGCTCGCCACGCTCTGCCCGCCGGGCCGCTGATCCGGACGGCGGCCCCGCCCGCCCGTCGACCCGGGGGTCCGCATGCCCGCGAATCCCCGACACCATGAACCGCCCGGCGTCCTGAGCGCCGGGCCGCCGTGGCCGCGCCCCCTCGTCGGGTGCGCGGCCACGGCTTTCTCGTTTCCGGCGCCTCCCACCGCCATCGGCATCCCCACCGCCCCGGGCGCCAGAGCGCCCCCTTCCGCCGAGCGGACCGTCTGCTGACGAACTGTTAGGTCTCTTGACAGACCAGTGGTCTAGTCCAAACATAAGCATGTCGATCCGACCGGGATGCACTGTGGGGGTGTGACCACCGGCGGCTGAGGCACTGCCCTGCCATGCTCCGCTCCACCCCCGCTCCGTACGGCGCACACGTCCGCACGCCGCCCGCGTCCGCGCGAGTCGGTGGGCCTTCGCACGCCCGAACTCCCGCACTCACGCACGCACTCCCGATGTCCGACCCGGTCCCGGGATCACGGCCGACCCCACACGGCCGACCCCTCCAGGACCGGCCGCACCTCCCCAACGTCCTGCCCCACCACGTCTGTTGGAGAATTCATGCGCCTTCGCCGAACAGTCCAGGCCGTGTTCACGGCCTGCGCCACGCTGGCCGCCTCGGCCGGCCTGGTCGCCGCCGGGACGAGCTCCGCCCAGGCCGCCACCCCGCTCCCCAGCCGGGTCTTCGCCCCTTACTTCGAGGCCTGGACCGGCCAGAGCCCGGCCCAGCTGGCCGCGCAGTCCGGCGCCAAGCACCTGACCATGGCGTTCCTCCAGACCGCCACCAAGGGCTCCTGCACGCCGTACTGGAACGGCGACTCCTCGATGCCGGTGTCCTCCGCCACCTTCGGCGCCGACATCGCGACCATCCGCGCCAACGGCGGGGACGTGATCCCGTCCTTCGGCGGCTACACCGCCGACAACACCGGCACCGAGCTGGCCGACAGCTGCACCGACGTCAACCAGATCGCGGCCGCCTTCGAGAACGTGATCACCACCTACGACGTCAGCCGGATCGACCTCGACATCGAGGACAACTCGCTGACCAACACCGCTGGGATCGACCGCCGCAACAAGGCGATCAAGATCGTGGAGGACTGGGCCGCCGCCAACGGCCGGACCATCCAGTTCTCCTACACGCTGCCCACCACCACCTCCGGGCTGGCCAGCAGCGGGCTCGCGGTGCTGAAGAACGCGGTCAGCAACAACGCGCGGATCGATGTCGTCAACATGATGACCTTCGACTACTACGACAACGCCGCCCACGACATGGCGGCCGACACCCAGACCTCCGCGCAGGGCCTCTACAACCAGCTCGCCAAGCTCTACCCGTCCAAGACCCCGGCCCAGCTGTGGGGTTCGATCGGGATCACCGAGATGATCGGTGTCGACGACTTCGGCCCGGCCGAGACCTTCACCGTGGCCAACGCCACCACCGTGTACAACTGGGCGGTCTCCAAGGGCATCAACACGCTGTCGTTCTGGGCGCTCCAGCGCGACAACGGCGGCTGCCCGGGCACGGCCGGCAGTGACTCCTGCTCCGGGATCTCCCAGAACACCTGGGACTTCACCCACATCTTCGCGCCGTTCACCAGCGGCTCGACGGTGAACAACGACTTCTCGGTGTCGGTCAGCCCGAACTCCGCCACGGTCGCGGCCGGTTCGTCCACCTCGGCGACCGTCGCGACGGCCGTGACGGCTGGCTCGGCGCAGAGCGTCAACCTCACGGTCAGCGGCGCCCCGGCCGGCGTCACCGCCACCGTCACCCCCGGCAGCGTCACCGCCGGCAGCAGTGCCACGCTCAACATCAGCACCACCTCCTCGGTGGCGCCCGGGAGTTACCCGATCACCGTCACCGGCGCGGCGGCCTCCGGAAGCCACACCAGCACCTTCACCCTGAACGTCACCGGCACCCAGCCCGGCAACGACTTCTCGGTCGCGGTGAACCCGACCTCCGGTACGGTCGCGGCCGGCTCGTCCACCTCCGCCACCATCGCGACGGCGGTCACCGCTGGCTCGGCGCAGAACCTCAACCTCACGATCACCACCGTCCCGGCCGCCGGCATCAACGCCACCGTCACCCCGGGCAGCGTCACCGCCGGCAACAGCGCCACGCTCAACATCTCCACCACCGCGGCCGCGAACCCGGGCTCCTACCCGCTGACCGTCACGGCCACCGGGGCCTCCGGCAGCCACAGCGCGACCTACACGCTGACCGTCACCGGGACCGGCCCGACGACCGGGCTGGTCAACGGCGACCTGGAGAGCGGCAGCCTCGCCCCGTGGACCTGCCAGAGCGGCGGCGCCGTGGTCTCCACCCCGGTCCACTCCGGCACCAAGGCGCTCCAGGCCGCGGCCACCGCCGCCCAGACCGGCGAGTGCTCGCAGACCGTCACGCTGAAGCCCAACACCAGCTACACCCTGAGCGGTTGGGTGCAGGGCAACTACGCCTACGTCGGCGTCAGCGGCGGTGCCACCGCCAGCGCCTGGGCCAACTCCTCCGGCTGGACCAAGCTGTCCGTCCCCTTCACCACCGGGGCCAACGGCACCGTCACCGTGTACCTGCACGGCTGGTACGGCCAGGGCAACGTGTACGGGGACGACTTCTCCATCGCCTGAGTCCGCTTCGGGTGGCGAGAGACCACTGACGACTGACGGATGACGAACGACGGATGACAGCTGACAGATTTCAACATCTGTCAGCTGTCATCCGTTTTCCGTTCGCTGTTCGCTGTTCGCTGTTCGCCGTATTCGGCTCGCCGTCAGCTGCCCGCCGTTCGCATCCGCTCCGGGCGGCACAGCGCCAGGTACGCCACCGTCGCCAGTACCCCGCACACCAGGACCACCAGCGCCAGCAGCACCGCCGACGGCCGACCGCCGAGGCTGCTCAGCGGTGCGACCACCGCGCCGCACAGGAAGTTGCCCGTCCCGAGCAGCGCCGACGCCGTGCCCGCCACCTTCGGCTCGACCAGGCCGAGCGCCTGGGCGGCGGTGTTCGGCAGCAACACCCCCAGGCTGCCCATCATCACGAACAGCGGCGGACAGAAGCCGGCCAGTCCGAAGTCCCACACCGTCGTCAGCAGCACCAGCGCCACCCCGGCGGCGACCGCCGACGCGAGGCTGCCCAGCATCAGCGTCCGCTGCGTGAATCGCGGCGCCAGCACCCGCCCATTCAGCTGGGTCATCACCACGATCGCGAACGAGTTCAGCCCGAACAGCAGGCTGTAGGTCTGCGGCGAGACCTGGTACACGTTCTGGAGCACGGTCGACGACCCGCTGATGTAGCCGAACAGCGCCCCGAAGGCGAGGGAGCTGGTCAGCGCCAGCCCGAGGAACGGCAGGTTGCGCAGCAACCCCCCCATCGTCCGCAGGGCCGCGCCCACCCCGCCGCGGTCCCGGGTCTCCGGCGGCAGCGTCTCGCGCAGCACGCCGAACGAGACCAGGGCGAGCAGCAGCCCGAGCGCCGTGAGCACGCCGAAGGTGCCGCGCCACGAGGTGAACCGCATCAGCTGCGCCCCGATGATCGGGGCGAGGATCGGCGCCAGCCCCGATATCAGGGCGATCGAGGCGAGGAAGCGCAGCAGGGCAACGCCCTGGAAGCGGTCCCGGGACACGGCGCGCCCGATCACCAGTCCGGCGGAGCCGGCCGCGCCCTGGACGAACCGGCCGGCGATCAGCACCGACAGGTTCGGCGCGAACACGCACACCAGGCTCGACAGGGTGTAGAGGACGAGCCCCGCGAGCAGCGGAGTGCGGCGCCCGAAGCGGTCGCTGAGCGGCCCGAAGAGCAGCTGCCCGGCGGCGACCCCGAGCATCGAGAAGGTCAGGGTGAGCTGGACGGCGGCCGGCTGGGCGACCAGGTCGTCGGCGATCGCGGGCAGGCCCGGCAGGTAGAGGTCGGTGGTGAGCGGGCCGAGCGCGGTGAGTCCGCCGAGGACCGCGATCACGGCCCAGCCGGGACGGGCCTGGCCGGTGGCGGGTGTGGTGGCGGATGCGGGGGTGGGTGTGGTGGCGGCAGCGGTCGACGTGTCGTCGGTGGGGCCGACGGTCGGGCCGGGCATGGTGCTCCTTACGGACGGGTGACGTGGGGTTCGTTCGCGCTCCGTCCTATCGCAGCCCGGTCGGGTTCCGACAGCGGGGGTGCGCACTGTTCGGCCGTCGGCGTGCGTCCCGGGCGGATCGTCCGCCACCGCCGCGGCCCGCACACGACGGCGGCCCGCCCGCACCGGAAGGTGCGGGCGGGCCGTTGCGTTCTCCGTGCCCCGGGGTGCGACGCGCCGCCCCGGCCACCGGCCTCGGCGCCTGGCGACGTGCTCGGCGGCCTCAGCGCCTGGCGACGTGCTCGGCGCGCAGCGCCGCCTGCATCGCCGCGCCGTCCTGCCACGCGTAGAGCTGGTTGCCGGTCAGCGCCACGTTGTAGTGCCCGCAGGTGCCGGTGGCCTTGGTTGCGACGTTCTCGGGGAACCAGCCGGCCTTGAGCGCCTCCGGCACCGGGTGCGCGCTCTTGCCCGGCAGCCCGGTGTGGCAGCCGGCGGGCAGCCGGCCCTCCGGGAGGGTGGCGAACAGCAGGCGGTCGTCACCCCTGGTGGACATCATGTACTTCACCCCGGAGGCGTTGTCGGGGAGCCAGCTCGGCATCGACCCGCGGTCGGCCTTGGCCTGGACGCCGGTCTCGTACGAGCCCTGCTGCTGGTGGTGTTCGTCGTACCAGTCGAACACCCGCGGGCCGATTGCCACGGCCGCCACGGCGACGGCCATGCCGGTGCCCGCGACTCCCATCGCGACCTTGCTCACGATGCTCTTCATGCCCGACTGTCCTCTCCGTGTCGTGACCGGTGCGGCTGTTGCCGCTCGTCTCCGCCGCCGACGGCCGCTCAGGCGGCACCGCCGGCCCGGTCGGCGTGCTCCGCCGTCCGGTGCAACCATCCTGGCCCGTCCGCACCCGTCGGATCGTCACCACCAGGTCGCGATCCTGTCTCCGACCCACGGGGTAGCGTCTCCACCTTCAGACGTACGCCCGTCGGCGGGGACCCTGAGGTCTTCGGGTTCCGGGCCCCGATCGAGCCTCGCCGAAGCCCGGGGCCGCCGCAGCCCGACCTGCTGCACCCGGGGCACCGGCGGCTGCCCGACGCGGCCGTCCGGGTCTCAGACCGACGCCGGCACCGGGCGGGCGACCGGGAACGGGCGGCCGTCGAGGGTCCAGTGCGGGTCGATCGGGCGCAGCAGCGAGGCGTACACCTGCGCGGCGACGTCCGGGTGGCGGATCTCGCCGGTGGGCGGGCCGGCCGGGATGTCGTGCCCGGCGCAGGCCACCCAGGCCGTCCGTTCCTCGGCCGTACGGCCGCCGTGGCCGCCGGCGTCCACGTGCCCGTGGTCGGTGACGACGATGACCGTCCACTGCTCCTCGGCGTAGGTCTCACGGCCGCGGACGGCGTCGAGGAGGCGGCCGAGGCGCTCGTCGGCGGTGCGCATGGCCGCGCGGTACTCGTCGCCGCAACCCAGGAAGTGGGCGGTCTCGTCGACGGCGCCGAGGTAGACGAAGGAGGCCTCCGGGTCGGCGGTGCCGAGGACGTGGACGGCCTCCCGGGTGACCTCCTCGTCCACCGTCTCCCAGGCCTCGGGGGTGTCCTCGGCGGGAGCTATGTACGAGAGCCGGCCGGGGGCGCGGAAGAGCGGGCCGCCGGACTCGTTGATCATCAGCGGGTCCCAGCCGGCCGCGACGAAGGTGCGGCGGCGGTCGCCCCGGGCGAGGCGGGTGGCGAAGTCGGGGAACACGTCGAGGCGGTTGCCGCCCAGGTGGTTGCCCCAGACCCCGTGCTTGGTGGGCTCGACCCCGGTCACGATGGTGGCCCAGCACGGCCCGGACATGGTGGGCGTGGTGTCCGCGACGGTGACCGGCACCAGGAACCCGGCCTCGGCGACCTCCCGCAGGCGCAGCATCGGCACCTGCTCCAGGTAGTCGTGGCGGACTCCGTCGATCCCGACGACGAGCACGCGGGGGCGGGGCCACTGGGCAGCGGACATGGGCGGTTCCTTTCGGTCGTGCGACCCGGCCGCGCCCGCCGAGGGCGCCGCCGACCGCGCCATGCTTCACCGGCCGCCGTACCGGTCGGCGTCGCACCACCGAACACGGGGTGGCCACCAGGTGTCGGGAAGTCGCCATTCCGCTCTCGGCCATTCCACTCTCGGCGGGTCGGCGCGCGGCCGGTCCACTCGCGGCCGGTCGGCGCGCGGCTGGTCCACTCGCGGCCGGTCGGTTCGCGTCGGTTACCGTCAGCCGGCCGGTTCGCGGTCGGCTGCCCGTCGGCCGGTCGCCGACGGCCGGACGAAGCGGCGGTCGGCCGCGTCGAGTTCGGCGGCCGGTCGGGCGGCGCGCAGCACCACGTCGAGGACCCGCTCCGGGTCCGCGGCGTAGCAGTGCGCGAGCCAGGGCAGGTTCGCCTCGACCACGGCCCAGTGGTCCGCCGGGTCGTACGGATCGGCAATCGGGCCGACGTCCAGAACGGCGGCGCTGGGCAGGGCGTCGGCGGCCTCGGCGTGCGGGACGGTGGTGCTGGTCCGCTGGGCCGAGGTGAGCAGGACGCGCTCCCCCGTGCCCGGGGCGTCGGCGGGCGACGTCACGGCTGCGGGCGGAACTCGTGGACGACCTCGACGCGGCCGACGATGTGGCGGTTGAACTCCTCCAACTCCTCGGCGGGCACCCAGAGTTCGAGGATCGTCCGGCCGCCCGCCCGCTGCACGGGGTAGCGGGCGAGGAAGGCGGTGTCGACCTTGAAGCGGGTGACGTAGCCGACGCCGGAGGCGGGGACGTTCCAGTCCCGGGCGATGCGGATCGCGTAGTCCTCGTTGAGGACGGGGTAGAAGATCGGCTGCTCGGGCAGGCGGGGCGGCCAGGCGCGCCAGTCGGCGGCCTCGACCAGGGCCAGCTCCTCGGGGCCGGTGGGGCGCCAGAGGGTGGTGGTCGGGGGCGGCGTCGGGGCGAACGGGCTGGTCATGGCAGGGACGGTAGCCGGGCCGCGACGGGCCCGGCCACCGGTTTTCCCGGGCCGGCGCGGGGCCGCGGGGGGGAAGGTTCAGGGAGAAAAGGGCGGGGGTGGAGCAGGGCCCGTCAGCGGTAGGCGGACTCGCCGGTGATGGCCTCGCCGAGGACCAGGGTGTGGATCTCGCTGGTGCCCTCGTAGGTGAGCACCGACTCCAGGTTGTTGGCGTGCCGCAGCACCGGGTACTCGGTGGTGATGCCGTTGGCCCCGAGGACGGTCCGGGCGCTGCGGGCGATCTCCAGCGCGGTACGGACGTTGTTGAGCTTGCCAAAGCTGACGTGCGGCGGGCGGGCCGCGCCCTGCTCCTTGAGCCGGCCGATCCGCAGGGCGACCAGGTACGCCTTCTCGACCTCCAGCATCATCTCGACGAGCTTCTGCTGGGTCAGCTGGAAGCCCGCGATCGGGCGGTCGAACTGGATCCGGGTCTTGGCGTAGTCCAGGGCGGCGGTGTAGCAGTCGCGGGCGGCGCCGACGGTGCCCCAGAGGATGCCGTAGCGGGCCTCGTTGAGGGAGGAGAGCGGTCCGCGCAGGCCGACCACCCCGGGCAGCACGGCGTCGGTGGGCAGCACCACCTCGTCGAAGGCCAGCTCGCTGGTGACGGAGGCGCGCAGCGAGAGCTTGCCGTGCACGTCGGTGGCGGTCAGGCCGCGGGTGCCGCGCTCGACCAGGAAGCCGCGCACGCCCTCCTCGGTCTGCGCCCACACCACGGCGACGTCGGCGATGCCGCCGTTGGTGATCCACATCTTGCTGCCGGACAGCACCCAGTCGCCGCCCCCGCCGCCCTTGCGCACCGCCCGGGTGCGCATGTTGGCCGGATCCGAGCCGAAGTCCGGTTCGGTCAGGCCGAAGCAGCCGATGAGTTCGCCGGCGGCCATGCCGGGCAGCCAGCGCTGCTTCTGCTCCTCGGAACCGAAGGCGTGGATGGAGCGCATGGCCAGCGAGCCCTGGACGGAGACGAAGCTGCGCAGCCCGGAGTCGGCCGCCTCCAGTTCCATGCAGGCCACCCCGTACGCCACCGCGTCGGCGCCCGCGCAGCCGTAACCGTCGAGGTGCATGCCGAGCACGCCCAGGGCGCCGAGTTCGGGGGCGAGTTCGCGGGCCGGGAAGACCCCGCGCTCGAACCAGTCGCCGATGTGCGGGCGGATGCGCTCCTCGGTGAACCGGCGGACGGTGTCGCGGATCAGCCGCTCCTCGTCGGAGAGCAGGTCTCCGACGGCGAGCAGGTCGGACGGGTCGATCCGGGTCGGCTTCGTCATTGAAGCTCCTTGTACTCTCGGCGGAATACCGGCGAGTATCGCGCACCCGGCCGGGCTGTGGGCGGGCGTGAACGAGTGAGGATGGCGACATGTCCGACGACGCGTACGTGGTCGGCGAGCTGACGGCCGGGGAGCTGGACGACTCGGCCGAGGAACTCGCCGCACTGCTGGTGGAGACGGTGCGCGCGGGCGCCTCGGTCGGGTTCCTCGCCCCGCTCGCGCCCGAGGAGGCCGCGGCGTGGTGGCGGGCGCTCGGCCCGGACGTCGCGGCCGGGCGCCTGGTGCTGTGGACCGCGCGGACCCGGGTCGGCGGGCGGCTCGCCGGCACGGTGCAGCTGCGGCCGGCCACCACCGCGAACGGCCGGCACCGGGGCGAGGTGGCCAAGCTGATGGTGCACCCGGCCGACCGGGGGCAGCGGCTGGCCGGGCGGCTGCTGGCGGCCCTGGAGGCGCGGGCGGTGGCGCTGGGCATCCGGCTGCTGGTGCTGGACACCGAGACCGGCAGCCCGGCCGAGCGGCTGTACGAGGCGGCCGGTTGGAGCCGGGTCGGTTCGGTGCCGGACTTCGCGGCCGACCCGACGGGTACGCTCCGGCCGACCACCATCTTCTTCAAGTCGCCGACGGACCGGGCGGCACCGACGGACCGGGCCGCGGTGACGGGCTGACGCGCTGACGGGCCGGGCGGCCGGGGTGACGGCCGGCGGGGCACGACCTATCGGGACGGAGCGGGGGCAGGACATGGCACGTTGGGCGCTGGTCGTGGAGGAGACGGTCGGCAGCGGGCACGACCGGACCTGGGGCAGCAAGGTGCTGGCCGAGGTCGAGGGCAGCCGGGAGGAGGCCGTCGAGGAGCTGAAGCGGCTCGTCCCCTCCTACACGCCGCAGCACCCGTTCAACAGCCGGCGGCGGACGCTGCTCCGCGACGGGGACACCTACCTGCTGATCTCACAGGGGAGCATGCGCGACTACCACTGCGTGTTCAAGGTGTGGGAGCTGCTCTGGGACAGCAAGCGGCCGGAGGTCCAGGCGGAGCGCCTGACCGAGGGCGCCGGGGAGGAGCAGTGACCGGTGGCCGGTGACGGGCGGACGGATGAGGGCGGACGGACGGCGGCGGGCAGGTGACGGCGAACAGATGACAGCCGACAGATGTCAGCTGACAGATTTCAAACTCTGTCAGCTGACATCTGTCATCCGTCCGCCGTCACCCCACCCCGCACAGCCGCAGCACCGCTGTCGTCGCCGCACCCGCGACGACCACCGCCGGGAACGGCGCCCGGCGCAGCGCGAGCACCCCCGCGACCAGCACGCCCGCCGGGCGGGCCCATCCCGCGAAGCCGTGCCCCTGGGTCAGCGCACCGGTCGCGACCAGGGCCACCAGCAGCACCGCCGCCGCGACCGCCAGCAGGTGCCGCAGTCGCTCCGAGAGGGCGAGTCGGCCGGCGAGCAACGGCCCGGCCAGCCGGTAGGCGTACGTTCCGGCCGCCAGCAGCAGGATCGCGTACAGCGGCATCATCGGACCGCCTCCTTCTTCCCGTTCACCGCGCCCACGTCGTCCGCCGCCTTCCGGTCCGCCTTCCCCGCCGCCGGCCGTCCGGCGAACAGCAGCCCGACGAGGGCGAGCAGCACCGGCAGCCCGGCCGGGACGAACGGCGTGGCCGCCACCGCGACCACCGCGCCCACCAGCGCCGCCGTACGGGTGCGGCGGTCCGCGAGCGAGGGCAGGACGAGTGCGAGCAGTACCGCGGGGAAGGCCGCGTCCAGGCCGAGCGCGTCCGTGTCGCCGATCAGCCCGCCCGCGAGCGCTCCAAGCAGCACCGAGATGTTCCAGACCACGAACAGCGCGATCCCGCAGAGCCAGTAGACGGCCCGGCGGCGACGCGGTTCGTCCTGCTGCAGGGCGAAGGCGGCGGTCTCGTCGGTGAGCAGCTGCGCGCCCAGCAGGCGTCGCCACCACGGGCCGTCGAGCACGTCGGCCACGGTGAAGCCGAAGGGCAGCAGCCGGGCGTTGAGGACCAGTCCGGTGGCGACCGCGGCGAGGGCGCCGCCGCCGGAGAGCACCACGCCGACCGCCGCGAACTGGGAGCCACCGGCGAACACCAGGACGGAGAGGGCGACGGGCACCCAGAGGGGCAGGCCGCCGGAGACGCTGATCGCGCCGAAGGAGGCGCCGACGAGGGCGTCGGCCAGACAGACCAGAGCGACGTCCCGAAGGGTGGCACGCTCCAGTGTTCGGATTAGCGAACGCATGTTCATTAGAGTGAACCGCCTCGGCGTCGTTCGTCAAGGCGAACGGGTAGACCGATCGGGCGAACGATGGTCGACTCGGCCGATCGTGGCAGCATGAACGGCGGCATCAGCCGCACCGAGAGCCGTGGAAGGGGCCAGGAGGAAGCGTGAGTGGCGAGCATGAGTGACCAGACCACCCCGGCCACGAGCCCCGGCGGGGCCGGCGGCTCCAGCGGCACTGGCAGCCCCGGCGGGCCCGGCGGACCCGGCGGTGTCGAGCTGATCGGCCAGATCGCCGCCTCGATCCGGCGCGAGCGCGAGCGCAGCGGCCTGTCGATGGCCGAGCTGGCCCGGCGCGCGGGCATCGCCAAGTCCACGCTGTCCCAGCTGGAGTCGGGCTCGGGCAACCCCAGCGTGGAGACGCTGTGGGCGCTCGGGGTCGCGCTGAACGTGCCGTTCAGCCGGCTCGTCGACCCGCCGCGCCCGGTCGTCAAGGTGATCCGGGCCGGCGAGGGCCCGGTGACCCACTCCGAGCGCGCCGACTACGCCGCCACCGTGCTCTCCTCCTGCCCGCCCAACGCCCGGCGCGACATCTACCGGATCGAGGCACAGCCGGGCGAGACCAGGGCCTCCGACCCGCACATGCCCGGCACCGTCGAGCACGTGATGATCGGTGCCGGGCGGGCGCTGGTCGGGCCGACCGAGGCGCCGGTCGAGCTGGGCCCGGGCGACTACGTGAGCTACCCGGGCGACGCTCCGCACGTGTTCCGCGCACTGTCTCCCGACACCCTCGCGGTGATCGTCATGGAACATATCTGACGCACCGTCAATGCCTGGAGTGGGCGCGAGAGACTACTTCAACAGGCCGTCCAGGAAGGGGTTCCCGAACACCCGGTGCGGGTCGTGGCGGTCCAGCACGGCGACCGCCTCGTCCCAGCCCGGCCCACCGCCCGCCCGCAGGCTGTCGGGGATGACCCGGCCGAGCAGGTCGGGATCGGACCAGGCGGCTTCGTCGGTGTACGCCCAGCCCTTGGACCACTCGACCCGCAGGCCCGCCCTGGTGCCGTCGAAGGTGCGCAGCAGCCACTGCTCCAACTCCCGGGCGAAGCGCTCCAGTCCGGGTGTGCCGGGGAAGGCCAGGACATCCAGCCAGATCGCCGTGTCCCAGTCGGGTCGGTCGGCGCGCGTGCGCAGCGCGGACAGCAGCGGGGGCCGGGCGCCGGGGGCGCCGGAGGAGGCCGGGTCGTCCAGGCCGGTGACTCGGATCTCCACCGCGCCGTTCACCGGGAACTCGCCCCGGGCCTGGTAGGTGGCGAGCACCTCCCGGTAGTGGGCGGCGAATTCGCTGACCGCCCACTGGAGGTCGGCGCGCTTGACGAGCACCGCGTAACCGTTGGCGGTGACCCGCAGGGTGGTCGGGCGGACGTACTGGAGCAGGGTGCGCGAGGGGCCCCAGAGGTCGGAGCGCAGTCCACCCGCGAGCAGGTGGGTGAGCACCTCGCCGCTCAGCAGCCGGCGCAGCAGGTCGCCGGAGAGCAGCACGTCCGTGATGTCGCCGGTGAGCGCCACCTTCGCGACCAGGTACTGGAGTTGGCCGAACAGCGGGGCCGAGGCCCAGGCGCCGGTGACGATCTCGCCGGCGAGCCGGGCGACCGGTTCCGGAACGCTGTCCGAGAAGGGGTAGTTGTACGGGTGGTCGACGGACAGCGAGGCCAGTGGCTTCCTCGGGGTGACGGTCCAGGTCTTGAGCCACGGGTACTCGGTGTAGGCGAACCAGATCGCCTCGACCCGTCCGTCGCGTTCCACGAAGTCGGCGAGGGTGCGCGGGCCTCCCCCGGTCCCGAGGACTCCACCCAGCACGCCGCCGACGACTCCGCCGAGCACACCCCCGAGCCCACCGCCCTCGCCGCTCCCGGCTCCGCTCCCCACGCCGCTCCCGGCTCCGGCTCCGGCCCCGACTCCCGTTCCGGCGACCGGGCGGGCGAAGAGCTCGCTCGCCGGGATGTCGAGCCGGCTGACGCAGCGCAGCGGTCGGTCGGCGCCGGCCCGCAGCACCACCTCGGTGAGGAAGGCGCGGCCCAGGTGCACCAGGAAGGCGGCGCTGTCGGCCTCGGAGCGCTCGAAGGTGCGCAGCGTGTAGCGGCCGGTGGCCGGGTCGAGGACGACGGCGGTGAGCCGGACGACCTGGTTGCTGACCGAGCCGTAGCCGTGGCCCTGCGGCCGCACCTCCCCGGCGGCCGGGACGGCGGTGCCGTGGCCGCCGATGGCGAGCACGCCTCCGATGGTGATCTCGCCGGGGGCCGGGCAGGCGGTCAGGCCGAGGCCGCGGTCGGCCAGGTGGGCGAGCAGTGCTTCCATGGTGGCGCCGGTCTGCACCCGGACGGTGTCGGCCGAGTCGGCACTGATGGCGGTCAGGTACCGGCTGGTGTCGACGAGCAGGACCCGGGCGCTCTCCGGGGTCCCGGCGGCGACGGTGAGCGGCGCCCAGGTGTGCCGGTAGCCGGAGGCGCGCAGCCGCCAGCCGTTGGCGTGCGCCCAGTCGGCCAGCGCCGGGACCTCCTCGGGGGCGCGGGGCGCGCAGGTCCACAGCTGGTCGGTGCGGATCTCGCCGGACCAGTTCTGGAAGACCCGCTGGTAGAGCTCGGTGCCGGCGGGCAGTCCGGGCGGTACGGGCGCGGCCGCCTCGGCGCTGTCGGGTCCGACGGTGCCGCGCAGCAGCCACGCCGCGCCGCCGAGCGCCGCCGAGGCACCCAGCAGCTGCCGACGGGTGAGGCCCCCGGAGGTGCTCGTCGGGGGCCTCACCGGTGCGTCCGTCCGGGCGTTCATCGGGATCATCCCGTCCGGTGTCGCCCCGCCGCCCGTTCCGCCCGTCGGGCCGTGTCCTGTGGTCATCCGCGTCTCCGCCCCCTCGTCCTGGTCCCCCGGGCCGAGCTGCGGCGATCCGGGTCCGGCCGGAGTCCGCCCGGCCCGGTTCGGAGCGTATGGAGGGGCGCACGGCAGTTTGAAGCGCCCGACCGGGATCTCACTCCTTCGAGTGAGATCGGCCCGATCGACCCCAGGGGACCCGTTTCACCTGCCCCGCTCCTCGCCCGGACTCGGTTGCCCGCCCGCTCGGCGGGCGCATAGGTTGATCACGATCACCCCACCCGCCCGCCGGAGGCTCCGCCATGCCCTCGTCCGCGAACTCTTCCGTGCCCACGCGTCCCGAGCCCGCGTGTCCCCAGCCCGCGCGTCCCGTCCCCGGAGCAGTGACCGTCGCCGGAGCACTGGCCGCCCCCGGAGCGCTGACCGTCACCGTCGCCCAGCCCGTCTGCGCCGCCGCCGGCCGTCCGGACACCGTGTCCGAGAACGTCGCCCGGCACGCCGAGGCGGTGCGCGAGGCGGGCACCCGGCTGGTGGTGTTCCCCGAGCTGTCGCTGACGGGCTACGACCTGGCCGCACCGGCCGTCGATCCGGCGGACGCCCGGCTCGCGCCGCTGGTGGCGGCGTGCGCCGCGACCGGCGCCGTCGCCCTGGTCGGGGCGCCGGCCCTCGAGGCCGACGGGCGCGAGTCCATCGCCACGCTGGCGGTCACCGGGGAGGGCGCCGAGGTCGTCTACCGGAAGACGCGCCTGCACGGTGCCGAGGTGGAGCGCTTCGCCCCCGGCGAGAAGCCCGTCGTCCTGGAGCTGGACGGCCTGCGGCTCGGCCTCGCCGTCTGCGCGGACGCCGCCGACCCGGCGCACGCCGAGGAGACCGCCGCGCTCGGCATCGACGTCTACGTCGCCTCCACCCTCTACGGGCCCGGCACCGCCCAGGCCGAGCGCCGGGACGGCCACTTCCGCGACCGGGCCGCCGCCCACGGGGTGTGGTGCGTGCTCGCGACCTGCGCCGGGGCCACCGGCGAGTACCCGGACAGCTCGGGCGGCTCCGGTGTCTGGGCCCCGGGCGGGGGCCTCGTCGTCCAGGCCGGCACTGCCCCGGGCGAGCTGGTCCGCGCCGAGCTGCCCCGACGGTAAGCCCGGACGGTGGGCCCAGGCGGTAGGCCTCGGGGACAGGCCCCTCCTCGACCTGTTCCCCGGTGGGCGCCGGGCCCGGAACCGGGTCCCCCGAGCGGAAGAACCCGACCCGGGAGGAAATACCCGGGCCCCGCGCGCGGCTGTGGTGACCGAAGATCCGTTCCGGGCCGCTCCGGCCCGTACAGGAGGTGCAGCGCGCGATGAGTGGCGAGCAGGCGAAGCCGCAGGAGTACCGGATCGAGCACGACTCGATGGGCGAGGTCCGGGTGCCGGTCGACGCGAAGTGGCAGGCGCAGACGCAGCGGGCGGTGGAGAACTTCCCGGTGTCCGGTCAGCGGCTGGAGCGGGCGCACATCGCCGCGCTGGCCCGGATCAAGGCCGCCGCGGCCCGGGTGAACGCCCGGCTCGGGGTGCTGGACGAGGAGACGGCGGAGGCGATCGCGGGGGCCGCCGAGGAGGTCGCGGAGGGGCGCTGGGACGACCAGTTCCCGGTGGACGTGTTCCAGACCGGCTCGGGCACCTCCTCCAACATGAACACCAACGAGGTGATCGCCACCCTGGCCGGGGAGCGGCTGGGCCGGCCGGTCCACCCGAACGACCACGTCAACGCCAGCCAGTCGTCCAACGACGTCTTCCCGTCCTCGATCCACATCGCCGCGACCGCCGCCGTCACCCACGACCTGGTCCCGGCACTGGAGCACCTCGCGGAGGCGCTGGAGCGCAAGGCCACCGAGTTCGCCGGGGTGGTCAAGTCGGGCCGCACGCACCTGATGGACGCCACGCCCGTCACGCTCGGCCAGGAGTTCGGCGGCTACGCGGCGCAGGTGCGGAACGGGCGGGAGCGACTGCTGGCCTCCCTCCCCCGGGTGGCCGAACTCCCGCTCGGCGGAACGGCGGTGGGCACCGGCATCAACACCCCGCCCGGCTTCCCGGCGGCCGTCATCGCGGAGGTCGCCCGCGCCACCGGCCTGCCGCTCACCGAGGCGCGCAACCACTTCGAGGCGCAGGGCGCGCGGGACGCCCTGGTCGAGCTGAGCGGTCAACTGCGCACGGTGGCGGTCGGGTTCACGAAGATCGCGAACGACCTGCGGTGGATGGGCTCCGGTCCGCGCACCGGGCTCGGCGAGATCAACCTGCCGGACCTCCAGCCGGGTTCGTCGATCATGCCGGGCAAGGTGAACCCGGTGCTGCCCGAGGTGGTGCTGATGGTGGCCGCCCAGGTGGTGGGCAACGACGCGACGGTCACGCTGGCAGGCGCGAGCGGCAACTTCGAGCTGAACGTGATGCTCCCGGTGATCGCCCGCAACGTGCTGGAGTCGGTGCGGCTGCTCGCCAACAGCGCCCGGCTGCTGGCCGACCGGACGGTGGACGGCGTCACCGCCAACGTCGAACGGGCCCGGGAGTACGCGGAGTCCTCGCCCTCGGTGGTGACCCCGCTGAACCGCTACATCGGGTACGAGGAGGCGGCGAAGGTCGCCAAGCAGGCGCTGGCCGAGCGCAAGACGATCCGTCAGGTGGTACTGGAGCGCGGCTTCGTCGACCAGGGCAGGCTCACCGGGGAGCAGCTGGACGAGGCCCTGGACGTCCTGCGGATGACGCACCCGTAACGGGGGCCGGACCGCGCCGGTGCCCGGGCGCGCGCCGGGGCGCGGCCGACGTCCCGACAGGCGTGTGGACCCCCGTCCCGGCAGGCTTGTCGGGACGCGCGCCGGGGCGCGGCGGGCGGTTGCGCCCTCCGTGCCCCGGTCACGGGCTGTGGGGAAGATCAGCCCTTGGCACGGCCGGCCCGGCCGCGCCGCATCGATGCTCCGTTCGACGTCATGGTCGCCATCGAGATCGCCGCGAGGCCGAGCAGGAACATCACGGCGCCCGCGATGATGCAGGTCACGATGTTCTTGCCGTGCGCGACGGACCCGGAGACGACCCACGGGGAGAGGATCGTCCAGACACCGAGCGCGGCGGCCGCCCAGGCCCGCGCGTGGGTGCGTTCGTAGGCCGATCCGTAGCCGGCCATGAGGGCCGTGTAGGCCAGACCCACGATCAGGCAGGTCACGGTCAGGGTGTTGTACGCGGTGAAGCCGACGATCCACGGCGATGCCGCCAGGAAGAGACCGGCCAGGACGGCCAGGGCTTCGATGCCCTGGGCACGGGGGGTCGAAGTGACCCGCTCGTAGCGTTCGCGGAGTTCGACGATGTCCGGATGGTGCTCCATGCCCGTCGTCGGGATATGGGTTGCCACCGATACCACCTCCTGTGGTCGGAACCGGTAAGGCGCTTGCCCCGTACCCATTCTGGCCCTTATCCACCGTTTTGCACCCGATGGTCCGGAATGGTGGATAACCATCCGATCACGCCGGTGACCTGCGTCTCAACCACCCGGGCCGCCATTGCCTATGCAACTCGTTGCATAGCAGGATGCGGGCCATGGCACTGGAGCACGCGATCCTCGTCTCGCTGCTGGAGCAGCCCGGCTCCGGCTACGAGCTGGCCCGGCGCTTCGACCGCTCGATCGGACGCTTCTGGACCGCCACCCACCAGCAGATCTACCGGGTGCTGCGGCGGATGGAGGCGGACGGCTGGGTGGCCGCGCAGGAGGTCCCCCAGGACGGGCGCCCGGACAAGAAGGTCTACTCGGCGGCCGAGGCCGGACGCGCCGCACTGGCCGGCTGGCTGCGCGAGCCCGTCGAGCCGGAGAGCGTCCGGCACGAGCTCGCGGTCAAGATCCGGGCCGCCGCCTTCGACGACCCGGCCGCGCTGGTCTCCGAGGTCGAACGGCACCGCGAGAGCCACGCCGCCCTGCTCGCCCGCTACCTGCACGGCGAGCAGCGGGACTTCCCCGACACCACCGCGCTCGACGCCCGCGAGCAGCTCCAGCACGTGGTGCTGCGCGGCGGCATCGAGTACGAGCGGATGACCCTCGCCTGGCTCGACGACGTGCTCGCCACCCTGCGCCGCCTCGCCGCCGACCGGCCTGACCGACCGGCCTGACCGGCGGTCCCGACAGCCGGTCGACCGGCCCACCCCCTTTCGCACCCTCGACCTCTCACACCCTCGACCCCCGGGAGCCCCTCGATGCTCTTCAACCCGCGAAGCTACGACCCCGCACAGTTCGACGAGCCGACCCGCCGACTGCTGCGCGCGACGGTGGACTGGTTCGAGTCCCGCGGCAAGAAGGCGCTGATCGACACCTACATCGACCGCAGCTGGTACGCGGACTTCCTGGACTTCGCCGCGAAGGAGGGCCTGTTCGCGGAGTTCCTGACCCCCGCCGCGGCCGACTCCGACAAGCGCTGGGACACCGCGCGGATCGCCGAGCTCAACGAGATCCTCGGCTTCTACGGCCTCGGCTACTGGTACACCTGGCAGGTCACCATCCTGGGCCTCGGCCCGGTCTGGCAGAGCGAGAACGAGGCCGTCCGCGCCCGCGCCGCCAAGCTCCTTGCCGACGGCCACGTGATGGCCTTCGGCCTCTCCGAGCGCACCCACGGCGCCGACATCTACTCCACCGACATGGTCCTCACCCCGGACGGCGAGGGCGGCTTCACCGCGAGCGGCTCCAAGTACTACATCGGCAACGGCAACGTGGCCGGCCTGGTCTCGGTGTTCGGCCGCCGCTCGGACGTCGAGGGCCCGGAGGGCTACGTCTTCTTCGCCGCCGACAGCCGCCACGACGCGTACCACCTGGTCAAGAACGTGGTGAACGCGCAGATGTACGTCAGCGAGTTCCGCCTGGAGGACTACCCGGTGCGCGCCGAGGACGTGCTGCACACCGGCCAGGCCGCCTTCGACGCCGCGCTGAACACCGTCAACGTCGGCAAGTTCAACCTCTGCACCGCCTCGGTCGGCATCTGCGAGCACGCGATGTACGAGGCCGTCACGCACGCCCACAACCGGGTGCTGTACGGCCGGCGGGTCACCGACTTCCCGCACGTCAAGCGAGAGTTGGCCGACGCGTACGTCCGCCTGGCGGCGATGAAGCTGTTCAGCGCGCGGGCCGTGGACTACTTCCGCGGCGCCTCCCCCGAGGACCGCCGCTACCTGCTGTTCAACCCGATGACCAAGATGAAGGTCACCACCGAGGGCGAGAAGGTCATCGACCTGATGTGGGACGTCATCGCGGCCAAGGGCTTCGAGGCGGACACCTACTTCGACAAGGCCGCGAAGGACATCCGCGGCCTGCCGAAGCTGGAGGGCACCGTCCACGTCAACCTGGCGCTGATCCTCAAGTTCATGGGCAACTACCTGTTCGCGCCCGCCGACTACGCCCCGGTGCCGACCCGCCTGGACGCCGCCGACGACGCCTTCCTGTTCCGGCAGGGGCCCGCCCGCGGCCTCGGCGCGATCCGGTTCCACGACTGGCGCACCGCCTACGACCGCCACGCCGAGCTGCCCAACGTCGCCCGCTTCCGCGAACAGGCCGACGGCTTCTGCGCGTTGCTGCTCGAGAACGCGCCGAGCAAGGAGCAGCAGGCGGACCTGGACTTCCTGCTGGAGATCGGCCAGCTGTTCGCGCTGATCGTCTACGGGCAGCTGGTGCTGGAGCAGGCCGAGCTGACCGGCCTGGACGCGGACGTCCTGGACCGGATCTTCGACGCGCTGGTCCGCGACTTCTCCGCGCACGCCACCGAGCTGCACGGCAAGGCTTCCGCCACCGAGGAGCAGGCCGCCTGGGCTCTGGCGAACGTGCGCCGCCCGGTCGCCGACCCGGCGCGGGACGCGCGGGTGTGGGCGCGGGTGGAGGCGCTCTCCGGCGCGTACGAGATGCAGCCGTAGGGCTGCGCGGCAGGACCCCGGGGGTGCCGGTCGGCGGGCCGGCACCCCCGGTTCACCTCTCCGGGGAGAGCCGGCACCCCCGGTTCACCTCTCGGGGGAGAGCCGGCACCCCCGGTTCACCTCTCGGGGGAGGGCCGGCCGTCCCCGAGGCCCATGTCGCGGGCCCGGGCGACCGCCTCGGCGCGCGTCGCGACGTGCAGCTTCTCGAAGATGTGGGTGATGTGGTTGCGGACGGTCTTCTCGGCGACCACCAGCTCCCGGGCGATCCGCCGGTTGTCCAGGCCGCGCGCGACCAGGTCCAGCACCTCGGCCTCGCGGGCGGTGAGCTCGGGAAAGAGCTGTCCCGCCTCCCGCATCCTCGCCCCGGCCAGCAGGGCGGTGATCCGCCCGGCCACCTCGCCGCCGAACACCGCGCCGCCCGCCGCGACCGTCCGCACCGCGTGCAGCACCTCCTCCCGGCCCGCGCCCTTGACCAGGTAGCCGCGCGCGCCCGCCTGGAGGGCGGCGAGCAGGTTCCCGTCGTCGTCCGACATGGTCAGCATCAGCACCGGCGGCGGGGCTTCCTGGGTCGCGAGCTGCCGGACGGCCTCCAGTCCGGAGCCGTCGGGCAGCGAGAGGTCCATGATCACCACGGTCGGGCGGTGCCCGGCGACCGCCCGCGGAACGTCGGCGACCCGCTCGGCCTCGGCGACGACCGAGATGTCGTCCGCGCTCTCCAGGGCCGCCCGGAGGCCCTCCCGGAAGAGGGGGTGGTCATCGACGATCAGCACACGGACGGTCCTTTCCGTACTGGGGCCCGGAGGTTCCACTGGCTGCTCCTCATCCACGCGGGCGACACTATCAGCGGCGATAGCGTGACTTTCCGTGACATGCTCGTGAACACCTCGGCGTGTCGGCCCGCCTGCGCCAGGATCCGAGACCGGTGCCTCAGGCACCCGGGACACCGGGCCGCCGAGGCTTGGGTCCCCGGGACCGGTGCCCTGTCGACCGAGCCCGTCCAAGAGGTGGTGCCATGGCCACGGCGATCTCTCACCCGCACCGCACGCGGGCCGAGCGGCAACTGACCGCCGCGGCGGTCGTCACGGCGCTCTGCTTCATCGTCGCGACGCTGTGGATCTGCTACGTGCTCGTGCACTTGGGCGATCCGGGAGTGTCCGTCCCCCGGGACGCACTCCTCAACCTGCTCGCCATCCTTCCGGCCGCCGCCTCGGGCATGCTGTTGCACGCCCACCGCCCCGGCAGCCCGCTCGGCTGGGTCTTCCTGATGTGGGCCCTGAGCTTCGTCCTGGCCCTCGCCCCGACCGCACCGGCCTGGGTCGAGGTCACTGCCCCTGGCCTCATCGGCGCCATCCTGGTCGTCGAGGTGATCGGCTTCTCGGTCAGCTCGACGATCATCTACGCGCTACCACTATGGCTACCGAACGGTCGGCTGACGACACGACGATGGTGGTGGTACATCGCGGCCGTCTCGCTGTACACGGTTCCGGCCGCGGCTGCGCTGCTCGACCGTCCACATTCCTTCGGACGGCCGAATCCGCTGGCGGGCACCCCTCCGGCACGCTTCTTCAGCACCATCGCCGGCACCTGGGCCGACCACGACCGGCTGATCAACGACTGCCTCCTCGGGTTCGTGGCGGTCGTCCTGTTGACTCGACTGCTGCGACGTCGCAGCCGGGGCAGCGACGCGGAAGTGACTCGCAGGCGCCGGTTCCGGGTGCTGGTGATGCTCGGAACGTATTCGCTCTTCGCTGCGACCGAGGCCCTGTACGCCCGGCTGTCGAGTGTGCACTTCTGGCTCACCTATGTGCTCTACGCCGTCGCGGGTCTGGTGTGGGCCCTCGTAGGTTTCCTGGTCGTGCAGCATCACGGCTGGCGGCTCGACAGAGCGGCCCGCAATGTACTGATCGGGCTGTTGCTGGGCACAGGGGTCACCGGGCTGTTCGTGGTGGCCGCCGCCGTGCTGTCCAACTGGCTGGTCCCTGGCCACGGCGCGGCAGCCCTGGTGTTGATCGCCCTGGTGTACGCGCTCGGCGCGGCGCTGCCCCGTGCGGCGCGGGGAGCCGTCGCCCTGGTCGACCGGCTGTACTTCGGCAAGCGCGCACAGCCGTACCAGGTGCTGCGAACGCTCGCCGGGAGGTTGCGGCAGGTGGTCGATCCGGAGCACATTCCGGAGACACTGTGCTCAACGGTCGCCGAGGAACTACGACTGCCCGGAGTCGCCCTCTCCGTCATCACCCAGTCCGGGTGCCGCACCCTGGCCACGACCGGAAGACTGGGCGGGCTCGGCCAGGACTTCCTGCTGTTCCATAACGGGATGAAGATCGGCACATTGACCGTGGGACTGCGCTCGGGCGAGCAGCGACTGGACGCCAGCGACGTCGACATCCTGCGTTCGCTCGCCGACCAGGCCTCGCCGGCAGTCGCCTCACTACGGCTCCAGGAGGACCTTCGAGCCAGCCGGGAACAGATCGTCTCCGCGCGGGAGGAGGAACGGCGGTGGCTGAGGCGGGACATCCATGACGGGCTCGGGCCCGCCCTGGCCGGACTGCGACTGCAGGTGGACAGTGCGGGCTCCGAGGCCGACGGCAGGCTCGCGGGCACACTGCACGGGGTGTCGGACGGCCTAGGGCTGGCGATCAAGGAGGTCCGCCGGATCACCGACCGGCTCGGGCCCGCGCCGGTCTGCGAGTTCGGCCTGACGCGAGCGGTACGCCGACTCGCGGAGACCTTCAGCGGGACCGGGCTGACCGTGACGGTGGAGCTGTCACCGGATCCACTACCGGACCTGCCGGGGGCAGTGGAGAACACGGCGTACCGCATCACGGCAGAGGCGCTCAACAACGTGTTGCGGCATGCCCGAGCTCGAACAGCGCGGGTGACGCTGCGGGTGGACGCGGAGGAACTGACACTGATCGTGCATGACGACGGCGTGGGGTACCAGGCCGAGCAGCGTCTGCGAACGGGTGGCGGCGGAGTCGGAACGCGGTCGATGGCGGAACGGGCGGCGGAGGTCGGCGGCCGGTGCACTATCCGGTCGCTGCCGGATGACGGGGGAACCCAGGTGGCGGCAGTACTGCCGTGCTCTGCGATGACCAGGAACAGCTGAATGACGGATGACAGATGACGGATGACAGATTTTGAAATCTGTCATCCGTCATCTGTCATCCGTCTCGACGACTTGCGGGTCGCCCTGTTCTCTCAACTCTGCGGATCGGCCTGCCCCAGGCGCGTGGGCCCGCCCTCCCGCTCCGGTGCCGCTCCGGCGCCGGGGGCGCCGACGCGGCCGAGGACGGCGGTGGCCGGTCCGCGCCGACCGGCCCGCAGGCCGTACCGCTCGCCCGCCCTGGCGTAGACCAGGTCGCCGGGGATCAGCGGTACTTCACCGAGTTCGCCCAGGAAGACGGCGGCCCCGGAGAGGAGCAGCAGGAAGGTGTCGGCCGAGCGGTCCGTGTACGGGCCGCAGGTGGTGCCCGGGTCGAGGCGGACGGTGCCCACGTCGACCTGGCGCCAGTCCCGGGCGGGCGCCGAGTCCGATCGCTGGGCCGGGATGGCGGCCCGGGTGGGGTTGGGGCGGACGGTGAGCACGGCGGTCGGTGTGCCGCGGACGGCGGTGAGCCGGTAGGAGGTGCCGGGCCGGTGGTGCAGGGCCTCACCCGGGGAGAGGATCCGGCCGGCCGCGAACAGCCGGCCGGAGAGCACCACGGTCACCGACTCGACGGACTCGTAAGGGAGTTGTTCGACCCGGACGCCCGGCGGCAGCGCCTCGACAGTGAGTCCGGCGCGGACGGCCGGCCGCTGCTCGGGGTCGATCAGCCGCTGGAACGCGGGCGCGGTGCGGGGAACGGCGGCGGGGACGAGTATCACGAGGGGTTCCTCCGACGAGGACTGGTGGGACCGGTCAGGGCCGGTCCCGGCGGGTGGCGCGGCGCCGGGCCAGGGCGGCCCGGGTGCCGGCGGAGTGCCGGGGTACGGCGAGGGTCAGGCAGAGCAGCTCCGCACCGAGCGGCCCGGCTTCGAGGTGCAGGGCGCGGCCGCGGCGGGCCAGCAGCAGGTCTCCTTCGGAGGCCAGGTGCTCGGGCTCGTCGGAGAGTCGGCCGACGACGACGGCGCCGCGCAGCACGTGCAGGACGGTCTCGGTGTCGGGCCGGCCCGGGAGGACGTGGTGGGCGCCCGGGCTCAGGCGCAGGTGGTCGAAGGCCTCGCAGGCGCTGGCGAGCATCGGGCTCCGGGCCAGGGAGCGGATCCGTACGCGCTCGCCGTTCGGGCCGATGAGGACCATGGCCGCGCCGGTGTCGGTGGTGACGATCACCTGGGGTCACCTCCTCGGGAGGGGAGCGGGACGGCGAGCAGGGCGTGGAAGAACTCCAGCCCGGCCGTTCCGGCGGTCAGGACGGTCCGCGAGCCGAGCGGCAGCACGACCGCGGTGCCCTCGACCAGCGGCAGGCCGGCCCCGGCGCGCTCCGGGTGGTCCGGGTGCACGGCGTTCTCGGGCAGTTCGGCGAGCCCGGAGCCGGCGGTGACGTAGATCGCGTGCTCGATGCCGTCGGCGACCAGCTCGGTGCACCAGCCCGGGTCGAGCCGTTGCAGGCCGACGCCGCGCAGCGGTCCGGCGAGCAGGCGGCCGGGGTCGACGGTGCCTCGGCGGCGCAGGTCGGTGATGACGGTGCCCGACATGACGGGCGCTCCTTCCGCTCGTGGGCGGGCTCTGCGGCCCGCCTACGCGATCCACCGTGCGCCGCCCACTGTCCCGGCCGCACGGGCGTGTCGTCCCGTCCGGCTCCCGACCTGATCCCGGACGGCTCCCGACGCGATCCCGGCCGGGATCCCGGTTCGATCCCGGGCCCGCTCCCATCTCCGGTTCCCGGCCCGCTCCCGCCCTCGTTCCCGACCCGCTCCCACCCCCGGTTCCCGGCCCGCTCCCGGTCCTCCCCGCCAGGAGGGCCGCCCCGGTCCGGACCGGTTTCCCCCCTCGCGCGCACCCCGCAAGCCCCCTGCCCGTGACCGCCCCGAGCCGAGCGGAACGACGTACGGTGGAACCGGAGGCCGTGTCATGCACGTCACCGGAACCCACTTCACCCGCTTCGCCGACCGGACCGAGGCGGGCCGTCGGCTGGCCGCCCGCCTGGGCCACCTGGCCGGCCCCGACACCGTGGTCGTGGCGCTGCCGAGGGGCGGTGTGCCGGTGGCCGCCGAGGTCGCCGCGGCGCTCGGCGCCCCGCTGGACATCTGCGTGATCCGCAAGCTCGGCGTGCCGTACCAGCCCGAGCTCGGCATGGGGGCGATCGGCGAGGACGGGGTCCGGGTGCTGAACGACCAGGTCATCCGGTTCTCGTCGGTCACGGACGGGCAGCTGGCCGAGGTGGAGCGGCGTGAGCGCGCCGAGCTGGCGCGCCGCGCCCGTCGCTACCGGGGCGACCGACCGCCTGCCGACCTGCGCGGACGGACGGTGGTCGTGGTGGACGACGGCATCGCCACCGGGTCCACCGCCCGGGCGGCCTGCCGGATCGTCCGCGAGCGCGGCGCGGGCCGGGTGGTGCTCGCGGTGCCCGTCGCGCCCGTGGACTGGGCCGAGCGGCTCGACGAGGTCGCCGACGAGCTGGTCTGCGTCGACACGCCGTCCCCGTTCTACGCGATCGGCGAGTTCTACGCCGACTTCTCGCAGACCGAGGACGAGGAGGTGCTGCGGCTGCTGGCCGCGGCCGGTAACGACCGGCCCGCCGCCTCCGCCGGGGTCGACCGCGAACTGCAGCTGCCCGTCGCCGGGGCCCGCCTCGCGGGCCGGCTGACCGTCCCGGCCGGAGCGCGCGGGGTCGTCCTGTTCGCGCACGGCAGCGGAAGCGGCCGGCACAGCCCGCGCAACCGGCACGTCGCCGAGTACCTGAACCGGACCGGGCTGGCCACGCTGCTGTTCGACCTGCTCACCGAGGCCGAGGAGCCCGACCGGCGGAACGTGTTCGACGTGGCGCTGCTGGGCGGCCGGCTGACGGCCGTCGCCCGGCAGCTGGGCGCGGAGCGCGACCGCGCGGGGCACGACCGCGCGGGGCACGACGGTCCGCAGCACGACGGCCCGGAACGAGCCGGCGGGGAGCACGGCGCCGAACGAGCCGGCCCGGGCGCCGTCGTGCCCGAGACCCGGTCGCTGCCGCTCGGCCTGTTCGGCGCCAGCACCGGTGCCGCGGCCGCGCTGCACACCGCCGCCGAACTGGGCCCGGCGGTGCGCGCCGTGGTCTCCCGGGGCGGTCGCCCCGACCTCGCCGGGCCCGACACGCTGGCCCGGGTCCGCGCCCCGACGCTGCTCGTCGTGGGCTCCCTGGACCCGACCGTGCTCGACCTCAACCGGCAGGCCCGCAGCCGTCTGCGCTGCGAGACCGGGCTCGCGGTGGTGCCGCACGCGAGCCACCTGTTCGAGGAGCCGGGGACGCTGGACCGGGTCGCCGAGCTGGCCGCGGACTGGTTCCTCCGGCACCTCCCGCGCCCCGTCGGCCCCGGAAGTACGTGAACGCCCCATTGCACAGACTTCGGGCATCACCCCCGATCAGCAGCACATTTTGCGCAGCCGACAGCGGGATTTTCTGATCAGCTTGTACACATTGAGCAGTCAAAATCCGACCTGTTGCCCAAGACCCCCGACAGTAGCAAGCTCTCCGCAACCACACCGCCCACCCGTTCGCGGTGCGGTCGCGATCCAGCGGAAGCCTCGACGGCGAGGCCCGAAGTGGAGGAACGAGCGATGACCCCGCAGACCCACGCCCTTGAGCTGACCCCCGAGGAGCGCGAGGCCGGTCTTGACGCCGACCAGCTGCGCCGCCTCGTCGGCCTCGTCGAGCACGACGCCGCCGCCGACCCGTTCCCGGTGACCGCCCAGGACGCGGTCGTCTTCGTGGTCGGCAACGCCACCCAGACGGCCCAGTTCTACCAGGTCGTCTTCGGCATGGAGCTGGTCGCCTACTCCGGCCCGGAGACCGGCCGCCGGGACCGCAAGGCGTACGTGCTGCGCTCCGGCTCCTGCCGCTTCGTGATCAAGGGCGGCGTCCAGCCGGACAGCCCGCTGCTGGACCACCACCGCCGCCACGGCGACGGCGTCGTCGACCTCGCCCTGGAGGTCCCGGACGTCGACAAGTGCATCGAGCACGCCCGCGCGTCCGGTGCCACCGTCCTGGAGGAGCCGAACGACGTCTCGGACGAGAACGGCACCGTGCGCCGCGCGGCCATCGCCACCTACGGCGAGACCCGCCACACCCTGATCGACCGCTCCCGCTACCACGGCCCGTACCTGCCGGGCTACGTCGTCGCGGAGAGCAGGGTCACCCACCCGGAGGGCTCGCCCAAGCGCCTCTTCCAGGCCCTCGACCACGCCGTCGGCAACGTCGAGTTGGGCCGGATGGACGAGTGGGTGTCGTTCTACAACCGCGTCATGGGCTTCGTGAACATGGCCGAGTTCGTCGGCGACGACATCGCCACCGAGTACTCCGCGCTGATGTCCAAGGTCGTCGCCAGCGGCAACCACCGGGTGAAGTTCCCGCTCAACGAGCCGGCCGTCGCCAAGAAGAAGTCCCAGATCGACGAGTACCTGGAGTTCTACACCGGCCCCGGCTGCCAGCACATGGCGCTCGCCACCAACGACATCCTCACCACCGTGGACGTGCTGCGCGCACGGGGCGTGGAGTTCCTCAACACCCCGGACGCCTACTACGACGACCCGGAGCTGCGCGAGCGGATCGGCAAGGTCCGGGTGCCGATCGAGGAGCTGAAGAAGCGCGGCATCCTGGTCGACCGCGACGAGGACGGCTACCTGCTGCAGATCTTCACCAAGCCGATCGGCGACCGTCCCACCGTCTTCTACGAGTTCATCGAGCGGCACGGTTCGCTCGGCTTCGGCAAGGGCAACTTCAAGGCGCTCTTCGAGTCGATCGAGCGCGAGCAGGACCGCCGCGGCAACCTGTGAGCGTCTTGAGCGTCGGAGAGCTCTGACGAACGGTCGAGGAGGACCACGGAGATGGCGTACTACCGGCAGCTGGGCAGCATCCCGCCCAAGCGGCACACCCAGCACCGCACCCCCGAAGGCGGGCTCTACTACGAGGAGTTGATGGGCGAGGAGGGGTTCTCCTCGGACTCCTCGCTGCTCTACCACCGGGGCATCCCCTCGGCGGTGGTCAACGCGGTGCCCTGGGAGCTGCCGGACCAGTCCACGGTGCCCAACCACCCGCTCCTCCCCCGCCACTTCAAGCTGCACGAGCTGTTCGCGGACCAGGACTGGAAGTCCGCGGACGTCGTCGGCAGCCGCCGGCTGGTCCTCGGCAACGGCGACGTGCGGATCTCGTACGTCGCCGCCGGGGCCCCGAGCGAGCTCTACCGCAACGGGCTCGGCGACGAGTGCGTGTACGTGGAGTCCGGCTCCGGCACGGTCGAGACGGTGTTCGGCTCGATCGAGGTCGACCAGGGCGACTACGTGATCATCCCGCGCGCCACCACCCACCGCTGGGTGCCGGCGGGCGACGAGCCGCTGCGCGCGTACTGCATCGAGGCGAACAGCCACATCACCCCGGTCAAGCGCTACCTGTCCAAGTACGGGCAGCTGCTGGAGCACGCGCCGTACTGCGAGCGGGACTTCCGCGGACCGGTCGGCCCGCTGGTCGTCGACGCCCCCGGGGACGTCGACGTGCTGGTCAAGCACCGCGGCCCGAACGGGATCGCGGGCACCCGCTACACCGTGCCGCACCACCCGTTCGACGTGGTCGGCTGGGACGGCTGCCTGTACCCGTACGCCTTCAACATCAAGGACTTCGAGCCGATCACCGGCCGGATCCACCAGCCGCCGCCGGCCCACCAGGTCTTCGAGGGCAACGGCTTCGTGATCTGCAACTTCGTTCCGCGCAAGGTGGACTACCACCCGCTGGCGATCCCGGTGCCCTACTACCACGCCAACGTGGACAGCGACGAGGTCATGTTCTACTGCGGCGGCGACTACGCGGCCCGCAAGGGCTCCGGCATCGGCCAGGGCTCGATCTCGCTGCACCCGGGCGGGCACACCCACGGGCCGCAGCCGGGGGCGTACGAGCGCAGCATCGGCGCGGAGTTCTTCGACGAGTTGGCCGTCATGGTGGACACCTTCCGCCCGCTGGAGCTCGGCGAGGGCGGCCGGGCCGGCGAGGACGCCGGCTACGCCTGGACCTGGGCCGGACGGGGGCCGGGCCGATGAGCGCGCCGGACACGGGGGGCGCGCTGCCCGAACCGGTTTCCGCACCGCTTCCCGCACCGGGCCCCGCGGCGATCCCTGAGCTGTTCCGCGGGCTGTTCGACGACGCGGCGGTGTTCCCCCCGGGGAACCTGCCGGTCGCCGAGGCGGTGCCCGCGCACCGGGCGCACCGCGCGGCCTGGTACGCCGAGGCGGTCGGGCCGTTCCTCTGCGGGGCGGGCCGGCTGGGCGAACTGGCCGCGGTGGTCGCGGATACGGCTGCCGCGGTGGGTACGCCCGCCGAGGCGGCGGGGGGCTCGGCGGGGGCGGACGACGCGGCGGCGGCGGGCGACCGGCCGCTCAAGGTCGGGCTGGTGCTGCCGGGGGGCAGCGCCGAACTCGCCCCGGCGCTCGCCGCCGCCGCGTCGTTCGAGCTGGCCGGCGTCGAGCTGGCCGTCCGGGACGCCGCCGAGGCGGTGGCCGCGCTGGACCGGCTGCTGCCGCCGCACGTCCCGGCCGCCGTCGAGCTGCCGCGCGAACTCCTGCGCGGGGACGGGCTGGACGCCGTCCTGGACGCGCTGGTGGACAGCCCGTACCGGGCGAAGTTCCGAACCGGCGGGCTGGTCGCCGAGGCGTTCCCTGACGAGGACGAGCTGGCCGCCTTCCTCACCGGCTGCGCGCGGCGGGGGCTGCCGTACAAGTGCACGGCCGGGCTGCACAACGCCGTCCGGCACACCGACCCGGAGACCGGCTTCGAGCACCACGGCTTCCTGAACGTGCTGCTGGCCGCGCAGGAGACCGACCGGGCCGCGGCCGCCGCGGTGCTGGCGGAGCGCGACGGCGAGGTGCTGGCCAAGGCGGTGCGCGAACTGACGGAGCATCAGATCACGGTGATCCGCAACTCGTTCACCGCGTTCGGCACGTGTAGCATCGCCGAGCCCCTGGGCGACCTGGCCGCGCTCGGCCTGCTGTCCTCGCCCAGTCCACTGCACCAGGAGGACCGTTGAGCACCACCCCCAGCAGCACCGGCAGCTGGCTCGCCAGCGCCCAGGACTCGCCGTTCGGCGTGCACAACCTGCCGTACGGCGTCTTCACCGCCGCCGACCGGCCCGGGCGGCGCCGGATCGGCGTGCGCGTCGGGGACTTCGTGCTGGACGCCGGGGCGGCCGCCCGGGCGGCCGGGGCGCCGTCGGCGCTGCTGGACGCGGACTCGCTCAACCCGCTGATGGCGGCGGGGCGTCCGGTCTGGACCCGGGTGCGGGCGGACCTCACCACCTGGCTCACGGACGAGTCCTTCCGCGAGGCGCTGTCGCCGGCGCTGCTGCCGGCCGACGAGGTGGAGCTGCACCTGCCGTTCGAGGTCGCCGACTACGTCGACTTCTACGCCTCGGAGCACCACGCCACCAACCTGGGCCGGATCTTCCGCCCGGGCTCGGAGCCGCTCACCCCCAACTGGAAGCACCTGCCGATCGGTTACCACGGGCGGGCGGGCACGGTCGTGGTCTCCGGCACGCCGGTGGTGCGACCGCACGGGCAGCGCAAGGCGCCCGCCGACGCCGCACCGGCCTTCGGGCCGTCGCGGCGGCTGGACATCGAGGCCGAGGTCGGCTTCGTCGTCGGCGCGCCGTCCGAGCTGGGCCGGCCGGTCGCGCTGGACGACTTCCGCGAGCACGTGTTCGGCGTCTGCCTGCTCAACGACTGGTCGGCGCGCGACATCCAGGCCTGGGAGTACGTGCCGCTCGGCCCGTTCCTCGGCAAGTCCTTCGCGACCTCGGTCTCGCCGTGGATCGTGCCGCTGGACGCGCTGGAGCACGCCCGGGTCACGCCGCCGGAGCGCGACGTCGAGCCGCTGCCGTACCTGGACGACCGGGGCGGCGAGCCGTGGGGCCTGGACCTGGCGATGGAGGTCCGGCTGAACGGGCACCCGGTCTCCCGGCCGCCGTTCGCCACCATGTACTGGACGGCGCAACAGCAGCTGGCCCACATGACCGTCAACGGCGCTTCGCTGCGCACCGGCGACCTGTTCGCTTCGGGGACGGTCAGCGGGCCTGAGCGGGACACCCGGGGCGCGCTGATCGAGCTGACCTGGAACGGCGAGGAGCCGCTGAAGCTCCCGGACGGGACGACCCGTACGTTCCTGGAGGACGGCGACGAGGTGACCATCACCGCCACCGCGCCGGGGCCGGACGGCGCCGTGATCGGCTTCGGCGAGGTCACGGGGCGGGTCCGGGGCTGAGAGTCCGCGGGGCTGCGGCCACCGGGGCACAGCTGACGGGCAACAGCTGACGGATAACGGATAGCAGCCGACGACTGACAGCTGACAGATTTCATCATCTGTCAGCTGTCAGTCGTTCGCCCGTCTCCGACCGGACGGTCCGCCCTGCCTGCGGCCCGCCCGCGACCCGCCCCGCCTACAGCCGCGAGCCGCCGGTGGCGTCGACCACCCGCCCGGTCATCCACCGCGCGTCGTCCGAGGCGATGAACGCGACGATGTCCGCGATGTCCTCCGGCGCCCCGACCCGGCCGAGCGCGGCGAGCGAGGCCGCCTGGGCCCTCGCCTCCGGATCGCGCAGCCACTCCGCGTTGAGGTCGGTGTCGATGATCCCGGGCGCCACGGAGTTGACGGTGATCCCGCGCGGCCCGAGCTGCTGGGCGAGGTTGAGCGAGAAGGTGTCCAGCGCCCCCTTGGTGGCGCCGTAGGCCATGATCTCCGGCATGGCGAGCCGGGCCAGGCCGCTGGAGACGTTGATGATCCGGCCGCCGTCGCGCAGCCGCTCCAGCCCGTGCTTGACGATGAAGAACGGCGCGCGGACGTTGACCGCGAAGACCTCGTCGAACTCCTCCTCGGTCAGGCCGGCGAGGTCGGAGCTGCGCCCGATCCCGGCGTTGTTCACGATGATGTCGACGCCCCCGGCGGGCGCGTGCTCGCCGATCCGCGCGTCGAAGGCCTCCCACAGCGCGACGGCGTCGCCGCGTCGCCCGAGCGCGGCGGGCAGCGCGAAGGCCCGCCCGCCGTCCGCGCGGATGCCCGCCACCACCTCCTCCGCCGCCGCCACGTCCCGGGCGTAGCCGACGGCGACGGTGGCGCCGTCCCGCCCGAGCCGGCGGGCGATGGCCCGGCCGATCCCCCTGCTGGCACCCGTGACCAGCGCCGTCCTGCCCTGAAGCCTGTCCTCGCCCATGTCGAGCCCCCCTGCTGCCCCGAATAATTGTTGAGCGACCGCTCAAAAAAGAAGCTAGCACACATTTCTTGAGTGGGTGCTCTAAAATTCGGCGCATGGCAGAGGAGCACACGGCGACAGCGGCGTCCGGAGGCGGGACGACGGGCCCCACGCCACCCCCGCGGCGCGGCCGCCCGCCGGCCTTCGATCGCGCCGAGGCGCTCGCCGCGGCCACCCGGCTGTTCTGGCAGCTCGGCTACGAGGCCACCTCGGTCAGCGACCTCACCACCGCCATGGGCATCCGCCCCGGCAGCCTCTACGCGGCCTTCGGCGACAAGCGGTCGCTGTTCGAGGAGGTGGTCCGCGAGTACGGGCACTCCCCCGTCGGCGCGTTCGCGACCGTCGCCCTCGCGGAGGAGCCCACCGCGTACGGCGCCTTCGCCCGCATCCTGCGCGAGGCCGCCGCCGTCTACGCCGACCCGTCGCATCCGGCGGGCTGCCTGGTGATCTCCGCGGCCACCAACGTCACCCCGCAGGACGTCGGCATCCAGGACCAGCTGCGCGAGCGGCGCAACGGGAACCTGCGGACCTTCGAGGAGCGGCTGCGCCGAGCGCGGCAGGACGGCGAACTGCCGCCCGAGGCCGACCCGAAGGCCCTGGCCGGCTACTTCGGCGCGGTCCTCCAGGGCATGTCCCAGCAGGCCAGGGACGGCGCCACCGCCGCCGACCTGGCCCGCACCGCCGAACTCGCCCTGCGCGCCTGGCCCTGAGCCGCGACCGCGCACCCGCCCCGGCCCGTTCGGCCCGGTGATCAGGACTCCCCACCGCCCCCGGTACGGTGGACGCCAGGATTCCGACAGGGACCAGGTCGACATCGCCGAGGGACGGGAGCGGACCCGATGGACACAGAGGTGGCGCAGACGACGGAGGTCCGGGCGTTCCTGGACGGCGATGTCGGACGGCTGGTGCTGAACCGTCCACGGGCGCTCAACTCGCTGACCCACGGCATGGTCACCGCCCTGCGCGCCACCCTGGACGACTGGGCCGCGGACGACCGGATACGCGCCGTCGTGCTGACCGGCGCGGGCGAGCGCGGCCTGTGCGCGGGCGGCGACATCCGCGCGATGCACGACGACGCCAAGGCGGGCGGGGCCGGCACCCGGGCGTTCTTTCGCGACGAGTACCGGCTGAACGCGCTGATCGCCCGCTACCCGAAGCCGTACGTCGCGGTGATGGACGGCATCACCATGGGCGGGGGCGTCGGCGTGTCCGCCCACGGCGCGGTGCGGATCGTCACCGAGCGTTCCACCGTCGCGATGCCCGAGACCCGGATCGGCATCGCCCCGGACGTCGGCGGCAGTCGGCTGCTGGCCCACGCCCCGGGCGAGTTGGGCACCCACCTCGGTCTCACCGCGGCCGCGATGGGCCCGGGCGACGCCCTGCTGTGCGGGTTCGCGGACCACTTCGTGCCCTCGTCGCGCATCGCGGACCTGCTGGACGCCCTGGGCCGGAGCACCGCCGCGGCGACCGGGAGCGGCACCGCCGAGGTGGCGGCCGTCGTCGCCGCGCACGCCGAGCCCGCTCCGCCCGCCGCACTGGCCGACCAGCGCGCCTGGATCGACGCCTGCTACGCGGCCGACACGGTCGAGGAGATCGTCGAACGGCTGCTGAACTCCGGTGTCCCGGAGGCGAAGGAGGCCGCGGAAGCCGTCCTGTCGAACTCCCCCACCGCCGTCAAGACCACCCTGGCCGCGCTGCGCCGCGCCCGCACGCTCCCCTCGCTGGAGGCCGTGCTCGACCAGGAGTACCGGATCTCCTGCGCCGTGCTGGAGGGCCACGACATGGTCGAGGGCATCCGGGCACAGGTGATCGACAAGGACCGCAACCCCCGCTGGCGGCCCGGCACGCTCGCCGAGGTGACGGAGGCGGACGTCGCCCGCATCCTCGCCCCGCGCGAGGGCGACGAACTGGGCCTGGCCTGACCCCGGCCCTCCGCCGCCCGCGCACCTGGAGCCCGCCGTGAACCACCGGGTCCCGCCATCGACCCCGGCCGGGGACGCCACCCGCTGTCCCGGGTACCGCTGGGCGAGCAGGTGCGCGAACTGCTGCCGAAGGGCCTGCCGAACGGCCGTCGGCAACCCGGGGAGCGGATCGTCGAGCGGTGCCTGGCGGCCGAGTTGAACGCCGGTCAGGCGCCGCTCCGCGAGGCGCTGCGCGCGCTCCAGACCCTCGGACTGCTCGACGCCTAGCCCAACCGGGGTGTGCGGGTGCGTGGGATCGGCCCGGCCGAGCTGCGCGAGGTCTGGCAGGATGGCGGGGGCCGCGGCCGCGGGCGACGCGCTCGGTCAGGCCCGGCACGGGGTGGCATCCACCGCGAGATCGTGGCCGCCTCCGGCGACGGGACGCTGTTGCGGAGCCGGGAGAGCCTCGGGGTCGAGGTGTGGACGGTGCCGTCGCTGCACCACGTCCGGCCGGAGCTGCACGAGAACGCCTCCGACCACCGCCCGCTGATCGAGAGCGGCTGCCCGTGTCCCGTACGGCGGGCCGCGGAGCGCCACGGCGTCCGCTTCTGACGGCACGCGCACACCCCTCCACCGACTGGTGACCGGCGTCTCGCATACCAAGACTGGCGCGAGGCGGGGCGCGTCGTAGATCGTTGGGTGGTCAGGCGCGCCCACGGGCGCCGAGCAGCGGAAATGGGAGTCGACGGCGATGACCGAGACCTACGAGACGATCCTGGTCGAGCGCAAGGGGCGGGTGGGGCTGATCACGCTCAACCGGCCCAAGGCGCTCAACGCGCTCAACACCCGACTCATGAACGAGGTGGTCGCCGCCGCGACCGCCTTCGACCGGGACCCGGAGATCGGCTGTCTGGTGATCACCGGCTCGGAGAAGGCCTTCGCGGCCGGCGCCGACATCAAGGAGATGCAGGGCAACCGCTTCCCGGACGTCTACCTGGACGACTGGCTGGGCCCGTGGGACCGGCTCGGTGCTCTGCGCAAGCCGGTGATCGCGGCGGTGGCCGGGTTCGCGCTGGGCGGCGGCTGCGAGCTGGCGATGCTGTGCGACATCCTGCTGGCGGCGGACACCGCGAAGTTCGGGCAGCCGGAGATCAAGCTCGGCGTGATCCCGGGCATCGGCGGCTCGCAGCGGCTGACCCGGGCGGTCGGCAAGGCGAAGGCCATGGAACTGTGCCTGACCGGCCGGATGATGGGCGCCGAGGAGGCCGAGCGGGCCGGCCTGGTCTCCCGGATCGTCCCGGCGGACCAGCTGCTGTCCGAGGCGCTGGCCACCGCCGAGACGGTCGCGGCGATGTCCGCCCCGGCGGCGATCATGATGAAGGAGAGCGTCAACCGCGCCTTCGAGACCACGCTCGCCGAGGGCGTGCGCTTCGAGCGCCGGCTCTTCCACGCGGCCTTCGCCACGGCGGACCAGAAGGAGGGCATGGCGGCCTTCGCCGAGAAGCGCCCGCCGGAGTTCCAGAACCGCTGACGGCGAGGGGCGGCCGCGGGGAGCGGCCGGGGGCGGCCGGGGGCGGCCGGGGGCGGCCGGGGAGCGCAAGGGGCGGGTGACGGACGGATGACGGATGACAGCTGACAGATTTCAGATGTTGAAATCTGTCAGCTGAACTCCGTCCGCTGACAGCTGTCGGCTGTCATCCGTCCGCCGGCCCCCGCCTTCGTCGCCGTCGCCGCGCTCAGTCCTCCTCCACCGCCACCGTGTTCAGCCGGGCCAGTCCGCTGCGGGTGGCGGCAACGACGATCTGGTCACCCGGGGCGAGCCGCCGGGTGCGGTCGGGGAAGTTCCACTGCAGCTGCCCGCCATGGGCGAAGCGCACGGCGATCACCCGGACGCCGCCCGGGTCCTCCAGGTCGTGCCGGTTGAGCCCGATCAGCCCGCTGCCGTCCTCCACCTTCAGCTCGGCGATCAGCAGCACGTGCCGGAGCACCGACAGCGTCCCGCGCACCTCGCGTCCCATCAGCGCCGCTGCGAAGGCGGGCGCGGCCAGGTAGGACACCGACCGGGAGGCCGCGTTGTCCAGCGTCTTGTAGAAGTGGCCGGCGAAGTCGTCCTCGAACAGCCGCACCACCACCCGGATCTCGGGGTTGCCGTGGCGCGCCTCCAGGGCCGCCTCCAGGTTGGTGGCGTCGTCCCCGCTGACCGCGACCAGCGCCCGGCTGTGCTTCAGCCGGGCCCGGCGCAGCTGCTGCTCGAACGGCCCGTCGCCCATCACCACCGGGATGCCGAGCGCCCGTACGGCGGCGATGCCGCGCGCCTGCGGGTCCCGTTCCATGCAGACCACCGGCACGCCCATGTCGTGCAGTTGGGCCGCGACCCGGGTGCCGACGTTGCCGAGGCCGACGACGATCACGTGGTCCCGGGTGCCCGCCCCGGGGTTGCGCGGCTGTCCGCGCCGACCGGAGCCCAGCACCTCGACCGCGATGGCGGTGGCGACCGGCGCGAAGGTGATCCCGCAGATGGTGATCACCACCTGGGCGACCCGCTGCCAGAACCCGCCGGTGCCCGTCCCGGCGGAGATGTCGGCGAGCTGGTCCGGCTGGGCGGCGCCGGCCAGGTCGAGCAGCGCGATGTAGACGGTCCAGCCGAAGTTCCGGTTGAGGTACCAGAGCACGCCGAAGGCCAGCAGCACCGCCACGAGGGCGGTGAGCAGCACCAGCCGCATCCGGGCGCTGGTGAAGAAGCGCATGGTGTCGAGCAGCCGCCAGCGCAGCCGTCGCATCCAGTCGATCGGCTCCCGGGGTTCGATCCGCAGCACCTGGAGCGCCGCCCGGCCGCCCGGTTCCGGCGCCGCGGCGGGGTCGTCCGTCGGCGCCGGTTCGCGCCGTACGCCACCGGGCCGGATCGGCCCGTCGCCTCCGAACTCGCTGGCGAGACGGACGAATTCGGCCGAGTCGCCCTGCTGTTCGGGCAGCAGCCGGATCCTGCCGAGGTCCTGCCGGTCGATCTGGTCGGCGACCACGCAGATCCGGTCGGAGGTGATGTCGTCGTCGAACGCGATGTGCAGGTAACGCCCTTCGATCTCCACCGAGTTGGGCCGGTCGAGCGCCGCGGAGGCGAAGGCCGGAGCGGCGGTGGCGGAACCGGAGAGCGCGGCACCGTTCTTGAGCAGTCGTTCGATGTTCTCACCGAGGCGCTGGTTGAACATCCGGAACACGATGCGGATGTCCGGATTGTGGTTCTGGGCGCTGAGCGCGGCGTGGATGTTCTCCTGGTCGCTCCCTTCGACCAGGGCGAGACCGCGCGCGGTGCCGATGGACACCGCGCGCAGTGCCTCCTCGGTGACGCTGGCGTACTCCACGACCGCGGCGACGCCCGCGAGTTGCTCGATCTGCGGCGCGTGGTCGCGGGTTCGGTCGGCGACCAGGACGACGACCGGGACCTCATAGTGCTCGACGAGTTCCAGGACCAGCCGGTGTGCCAGCGCGTTGCCCCCGCAGACGATGTAGTGCTGACTGATCGGCTCGACCGGAGGGGTCCCCCACCCTTCAGAAGTCATACCGACAGACAATATCTACGGAAAGTGTCCGGGGGATGACGTTCCGGCGACCGAGGCGGATCCCCCGAACGGCCGTATCCGGCGCGCGGTCCGACCGTGGCGGCGGAGAGGCTGGGGTACGTTCCCTGCCCGCCAGCCGGCCGACCCGACCCGACCTGCCCGCCCTGCGTCACCCGACCAACGTGTCACCCGACCAGCACGGTGCCCGTCACGCGTCACCCGTCGCCCGGCGTCAGCCCGAGGAGGACACCACCGTGGCCCCTCCGATCGTCACCCCCGACGGCACCCCGGTCCAGGGTCCGCTCGGACTACTCGCCAAGGCCGCCTGGCAGGTCCTGCTGGTCGCCGGGCTCGTCTCCCTCGCCCTCGGGATCGTGGTCTTCGCCTGGCCCCGGGAGACGCTCCTGGTGGTGGGCGTGCTGTTCGGCGTCTACCTGCTGGTGATCGGCATCGTGCAGCTGGTCGCCGCCTTCGGCACCCACACCACCACCGCGCTACGGGTGCTGGCCTTCATCAGCGGTGCGATCTGCGTCCTGCTGGGGCTGCTCTGCTTCCGCAGCGCGGCGCAGTCGCTGCTGCTGCTCGCGCTCTGGATCGGGATCGGCTGGCTGTTCCGCGGCATCACCCAGATCGCCGCCGCGATCTCCGACCCGCTGATGCCCGCCCGCGGCTGGCAGGCCTTCGCGGGCGTGGCCAACACCCTGGCCGGCGTGCTGCTGATGGTGTGGCCCACCGGGTCGATCACCGCACTGGCCGTGCTGGCCGGGTGCTGGCTGGTGATCCTCGGCCTGATCGAGATCGTGACGGCGTTCCAGGTCCGCCACCGGGCCAAGGAGATCCCGTCGGGGGTCTGACCGCACACACCGGTGCGCCGGGGCCGTGTCCCACGGGGGCACGGCCCCGGCGCCGGGCGGAGCGGCTCAGGGGTGCGGAGCGGCTCAGGGGTGCGGGTGCGGGGCGTAGCCAATCCGGAAGGTCGCGGCCTCCAGCCGGTGCGGGTCGAGCCGGACGTCGGTGAGCCGCTCGGCAAGCGCAAACGCGGCCTCGGTGTGCAGTTTGAACTCCTGCGACTCCAGCTGGAAGCCGCAGTCGGCCAGCAGCTGGGGGATGCCCGGGGCCTCGGCATCCGAGCCGTTCCGCTGGTCGGGGAAGAGCGGCTCGAAGTGGAGGCGCTGGATGCCGTGCTCCCACCAGTGGAACTTGTCCACCGCGTTGACGTTGCGGAAGTGCGAGACCAGCCGGACGCCCGCACCGAGCCGGGCGATCACCTCGTGCAGGCAGCCGAGGTAGCCGTTCGGCTCGATGGCGACGGCCCAGCCGTCGAGTTCGGTGACGGCGACGAACAGCCGGTCGTCTTCGCCTTCACCCCCACCGTCCTCCTCGCCCCCACAGTCCTCCTCGTCCTCGTCCTCGCCGTCCTCGCCGTCCTCGAAGGCACACCAGGCCTCGATCGCCGCGTCCAGCCCGGTCACCTCCCCGCCGGGCACCGCGTCGAAGCGGCGCAGCAGTTCCTCGGCGGAGATCCCCTGGACCTCGGTGAGGCAGTAGGCCTCCCGCAGGACGGGATAGTGCTGCCCGAACCAGGTGTAGTCGGTGGCGTGTGCGGTCATGACGGCGATGCTGCCAGACGCCTCGGACAGTGTTCGCCCGCGGCCGTCAGAGCCAGACCGGCTCGTCCGTCCCCCAGCGCCCGGGCGGGCGCGACCAGTCGGCGGGAGCCCCCTCGTACCCGATCGGCGGCAGGGCGTGGCGCAGCCGCCCGTACGCGGAGTCGGTCTCGGCGAGCCACCGGGAGGGGTCGTACGGCTCGGGCGAGGCGGTGTGCGGTGCTTCCGGTTCGATGCCGTGGAGCAGCCAGGAGGCCGTGCCGGCGAGGGAGAAGCGCAGGTGGCGGCCGCCGGGGCGGCGGGTGCGCTGGTCGACGAGGGAGCGCAGGACGCCGGCGGCGATGAGGTAGCCGGTGCCGTGGTCGAGGGCCTGGGCGGGCAGCACGCCGGGACGGCCGTCGGGGTCGGGCCCGGCGGCATCGTCGACGGCCTCGTGGGCGGCGATGCCGACGCCCACCTGGACCAGGCTGTCGAAGCCACGCCGTCCCGCCCAGGGGCCGGTCCAGCCCCAGGCGCAGAGCTGGGCGAGGACCAGGTCCGGGCGGCGGGCGAACAGCGCCTCGGGGCTGAGGCCGTGGGCGGCGAGGGCGCCGGGGCGGTAGCCGGTGACGACGACGTCGGCGGTGGCGAGCAGGTCCTCGAAGACGGCGCGGTCGGCCGGCGTGGCGAGGTCGAGGCGGGTGGAGCGCTTGCCGAAGCCGGTGTCGGCGTGGGCGTCATCGGCCTCGGGCAGCCGTGGCGAGTCGACGCGCAGGACGTCGGCGCCGAGCAGGGCGAGGGTGCGGGTGGCGACCGGTCCGGCGATCACCCGGGTGAGGTCGAGGACCCGGATCCCGGCGGCGGGCCGGTCCAGCGGGGCCGTGCCGAGCGGGCGGGCCGGTACGGCCCCTGCCGTGGTCCCGACCCCGGCGGTGGCTTCGACCTCCAGATGCTCCACGAGGGGGTGCACGGTCGGGCTCACCGGCGCGACGGCCACCGCGAGCGCTCCCGCCTCGTACGCGCGCTCCTGGATCCGCTCGGCCGGCAGCCTGCCGAGCACCTCGGCGAGCTGCTCGGGCCCGGCGTCGGCGGCGAGGCCGAGGGCGGAGAGCAGCCGGGTGCGGTGGTGCGGGTAGTTGGCGTGGGTGCGCACCCAGCCGTCGGCGGTGCGCCAGAAGCCGGAGTGCGGGGCGAAGGTGACGGGCGTGCGGCCGTCGACCGTCAGGTGCCGCTCGCTGACGAAGGCGGTGGCGACCGCCCCCTGGTCCACCCGGACGGCGGGGACGGGTGCGCCGGTGCGGTGGGCCGCGAGTTCGGCGGCGGCCAGCGAGCAGACGGCCACGGTGGTCCGGGCGAGCCGGCGCACCGGGAGACCGGAGGGCAGGACGTCCTCCGGTCCGCGGAAGGCCACCCGCGCCAACAGCTCGGGCGGTCCGCCGAGAGCCGCCCAGGCGTGGGCGGTCGGGCGGTCGACGGACCCGGTGGTTCCGGCCGCTCCGGCGGCTCCGGTCGTTCCGGCAGGTCCGGTCGTTCCGGTGGTTCCAGGCACTCCGGCGGTTCCGGTCGCTCCGGTCGCTCCGGTCGCTCCGGTCGCTCCGGCGGTTCCCTCTGGCAACGGACGATCAGTCATGCCGGGAATTGTGCTCCCGTTCTCAGGCGGTCGCCGTGACGCCCGCCACCAGCATCAGCAGCACCGCCGAGACCACGGTCATCCGGCGGGCCGCCCGCGGGCTGCCGCCGAAGCGGCCGCCGAGCCGCCCGCTGGCGTGCGCGACCAGCCCGTACACCACGGCGCAGGCCAGCACGTTGAGCGAGCCGAGCGCGAGCACCTGCCCGCCGACCGGCAGCGCGGCGTCCGGGTCGACGAACTGCGGCACCAGGGAGAGGTAGAGCAGCAGGCCCTTGGGGTTGAGCAGCGCGGTCAGCATGCTCTGGCGCAGCACCGTCGCGGTGGGCTGTGGCTTGGGCTCGGCCAGGGCGGAGGAGCCCCCGCCCCTGCGCAGCGCCAGCAGCATCATGACGGCCAGCACCAGCAGGTACGCGGCGCCGGTGAGGCGCAGTACGGGCAGGGCGGCCGGGACGGCGCGCAGCGCGGCGGCGAGGCCGGCGCTGGACAGCAGGGTGTGGACGGCGTACCCGGCGCAGACCCCGCCGACCGCGGTCAGCGCGGCACGGCGTCCCTGGCCGAGGCCGCGGGCGGCGATGTAGAGCCAGTCGGGGCCCGGGGTGCAGACCAGCAGGAGGTCGACTCCGAGGAAGAGGAGGAGGGCGTGGGTGTCCATGGGCGTGGGCGTGGCCTGTCGTGCTCGTCGCGGTTCGGCCCGGCGGTCGGCCGGTGCGGTCACTGAAGGTAGCCGGATCGGGCTGGCACGCGATGGCGACTTCGCGCTGGTAGGAGCGGTGTTTTGGCAGAATGTTGCGCCATGGACCGAATCGACCGCAGAATCCTCCGCGAGCTCCAGCAGGACGGGCGCCTGACCAACGCCGAGCTGGCCTCCCGGGTGGACCTCACCCCCTCCCCCTGCCTGCGCAGGGTCCGCCAGCTGGAGCAGGACGGAGTGATCCGCGGCTACCGGGCGATGCTGGACGGCGCGGCGGTCGGGCGCGGCTTCCAGCCCTTCGTCACGATCACCATGCGTCACGAGGATCAGGTGACGGTCGCCGAGTTCGAGCGCCGGGTGGCCGAGCTGCCGGAGGTGGTGGAAGCGCACCGGCTCTTCGGCGAGCCGGACTACCTGCTGCGGATCGCGGTGGCCGACATAGCCTCGTACGAGCGCTTCATCACCGACGTGCTGTCCGGTCTGCCGGGCATCGCGCAGGTCAACTCCCACCTGACGATGAAGCAGGTGAAGGCCGACCGGGGGCTGCCGGTCGGCGGGTAGGGTGCGAACCGGGGGCCCGTGCGGCCGCACGTACGGGGCCGAGCGACGCACTGCGACATGGGGGCTGAATTGCGCGTGATCCGCCGTCTCGACCTGGGGTACATCGTCCGGCCGGCCGCCGAGGTGGGCGGCCCGGAGCCGCGCGTGGAGCCGGTGCTCGCGTACCTGGTCCGGCGCCCGGAGGGGCTGCTGCTGTTCGACACCGGGATCGGCGGCGGTGAGCCGGAGACCGAGGCGCACTACCGCCCGGTCCGCCGACCGCTGCCGGAGGCGCTCGCCGCGGCCGGGGTCTCCGTCGCCGACATCGACCTGGTAGTCAACTGCCACCTGCACTTCGACCACTGCGGCGGGAACCCGCTGTTCGCCGGCACGCCCGTCCTGGTCCAGGCGGGCGAGCTGGCCGCCGCCCGGCGCGGCGGGTACACCATCGACGCGCTGGTCGACTTCCCCGGCGCCGAGTACCGCGAGCTCGACGGCGAGGCCGAGGTCTGGCCCGGCGTCCGGGTGCTGCCCACCCCCGGCCACACCGGGGGCCACCAGTCGCTGCTGGTCGACCGCCCGGGCAGCGGGCCGGTCCTGCTGGCCGGGCAGGCGTACGACTTCGCCTCCGAGTACGGGCAGGCGGTGCTGGCCCGGCGGGCGGCCCGCGACGGCGTGGCCGCGCCGCTGCCCGGGTACCGGGCCTGGCTCGACCGGATGGCGGAGCACGCGCCACACCGGGTGCTGTTCGCACACGACCACGCCGTCTGCGAGCCGACCGACTAGCGGCGGCTTCGTCCTGCCCGGGGCTCGGAACGACGTCGTGCTGCTCTGAGCTCCGAACGGCTTCGTCCTGATCGGCGCCCGGAGCGGCTTCGTCCCGCCCGCCGAACCTCAGAAGGTGAAGCGCAGCGAGCGGACCCGGTGGTCGAAGCTGGACGGGACGATCTGCGGCTCGCCGACCGACCGCACCTCGGGCAGGCGGGTGAAGAGCTCGCGGAACAGCGCCGTCATCTCCTGCCGGGCCAGGTGCGCGCCGAGGCAGTAGTGCGGGCCCCCGCCGCCGAAGCCGAGGTGGGAGTTGGGCGTGCGGGTGAGGTCGAAGGCGTCCGGCTCGGGGAACACCTCCTCGTCACGGTTGGCCGAGCCGTAGAACAGCGCGACCTTCTCGCCCGCGCGCAGCAGCGGGCCGCCGGGGCCGCCCAGCTCGTGGTCGACGGCGAGGGTCCGGTTGAACTGGATGATCGGCGCGGCGTGGCGGACGATCTCGTCCACCGCGCCTTCGAGCCGCCCGTCGAGGTCCTCGAGCAGCAGGGCGCGCTGCTCGGGATGGACGGTCAGCAGGTGCAGGCCGTGGGCCAGCGCGTTGCGGGTGGTCTCGACCCCGGCGACCAGCAGCAGGCTGAAGAAGGCGCCCAGCTCCCGACCGGTGAGCCGGCGGCCGTCCACGTCCGCCGTGACCAGCGCGGAGATCAGGTCGTCCTCCGGCCGGCGGCGGCGCCGGCGGCCGATCCGGGCGACGATGCCCTGCATCCGGGCCAGCGCCCGCAGTCCGCGCCCGGGCACCCGGAGCCGACGGCGCAGCGGGCGGGCCACACCGATGTCCTCGGAGCTGCGGTTGACCAGGTCGAGGATGACGCGGCGCTGCCGCTCCGGGATGCCCATCATGGTGCAGATCACCTGGAACGGGAGCTCGGCGGCGACCGCGGCCACGAAGTCCTCCGGCCGTTCCCGCTCGATCCGGTCGACCAGCTCGCTGCTGATCCGTCGGACGTCCTCCTCGACCCGGTCGAGCAGCCGCGGGGTGAACGCGCGCGAGACGATCCGGCGCAGCTGGGCGTGACGGGGGTCGTCCAGGTTGACCATCGAGTCGCCGAACAGCAGCCGGACCCAGCGCGCCGGGACCGGGGTGGTCACGCCGGGGCCGCTGAGGAAGACAGCGGGGGTGCGGCTGGCCTCGACCACGTCGGCGTGGCGGACCAGTGCGTGGAAGCCCCGGCCGGTGGCGCGGTCGCCGAAGAACACCGGGGCGGGGCGGCTGCGCAGCTCGGCGAAGGCGGCGGCGCGGGCGGGGGCGGGCAGCTGCCAGAAACGGGGGTCGGCGAGGTCGGCGCCCTCGGGCGGGGCGGGGGCCTCCTCCGGGTTCGCGGACGCGAGCGCGGCGGACGGGTCGGCTGTGTCGGCGGGGGCAGCCGCGTCGGCGGCTGGCTCGGCCGCGTCGGCAGGATCCGTGGACTCGGCCTCGTCGGCGGGGGCAGCCGCGTCGGCGGGCACGGTGGACTCGGGTGAGTCGGCCTGCTCTGCGGGCTCGGCCGACTCCTTGGCTTCGACCGTCTCCGCGGCGTCGGTCGTCCCGGCGGCATCGGCCGTCCCGGCGGCTTCGGTCGTCCCGACAGGGTCGGCCGACCCGGCGGCCCCGACAGTTGCGGCCGGTTCGGCGGCCACGGCCCGCTCCCCGCGGTCCGCCGCTTCGACCGGGGCCTTCGCCTGTTCCGGGACCTTCGCCCGCTGCGGGACGGTCGGCTCCGCGGGGGCAGCGGACTCGGCACTGTCGGCAATGGGCGCCGAGGCATCCGTTGTATCCGTCGGGGTCTCCAAGACCGGACCTCCCTGCTTGCTGGACGGCATCGTTCACATACACACCGTGCTGGACTGAGCACATTAAGTGAGCATGGGGATACGTGCTGTCAAACCGTCCCGATGGTCGTACGAGCAGCTGTTCGGTTCAGCCTGCCGAGCCGACGGGCCGGGCCTGGCCGTGGTCGGGCGGAGTCGCGGACGGGGTCGCGGACGGGTCGCGGACGGGTCGCGGGGCGGCGGCCGGGCATGGTCTCACGGCATAGAACCAGCCATCACCGGAGGGTGCGGTACGGACCGGGCAGGGCGGGTGCGACGATGAGTGCCATCGTGATGACCGACCGGATCCGCCTGCTGCGCGCCGTGGTCTTCGCCGCGCTGTGCGTGGCGATGGCCGCCACCGCGCACGTCGCCATGGCCGGATCCGGGGTCTCGCCGACGGCACTGGCCGGCGGCTTCGGGGCGGTCCTCGGACTGACCTGGCTGCTCGCCGGGAAGCGGCGCGGGCTCGGAGTGATCAGCCTCTGGATGGTCGTGGCGCAAACCGCGCTGCACCAGCTGTTCGAACAGGCCGGGGCGATCTCCCGAGGAGGCGGCAGTCTGGGCCGGCTCGCCACCACGGACTGGGCCGCGCTTCTGCTCTGCAATCCCGACCGGGCGCCCGGCGGGCTCTCCCCGGTCGAACTGGCGCGGATGGCGGGCATCGACCCGGACGTCCCACCAACCGCCGGCAGCCTGCGGCCGACGGCGGTGCCGCGCCACGGAGCCCCCGGGGCCACGGGCACGGACACCGACCTGCCAGGGATGACCGGGATGGCCGGGATGCCGGGGATGCCCGACGGGCAGCACGTGATGCCCGACGGCACGTTCCACGGCGCCGGGTCGTACGGCCCGGCGCAGGATCTGGTGAGCACGCCCGCGCACGGACCGGCGCACGACATGGCGCACGGGATGTCCCACGGCATGTCGCCGGGGATGACCGCCGCCCACGTGCTCGCCGCGCTGGCGTGTGCGCTCCTGCTCTGGCGCGGTGACGCGGCGCTGGTCCGGCTCTTCGAGCTGCTCGGCGCGCTCGGCGCTGTGGTCGCAGGGGCTCTGCTGCTCCCGCTGCTGGCGCTCTTCGCGCACCCCTTCGGCTACCGGGCCCCGGCTCCGCCGCGCCCGGCCGACGACCGGGCCCGGCCACCCCGCTCGGTGCTGCTGACGCATGCCGTGGTCCGGCGCGGGCCGCCGGCGTTCGCCCTCGCCTGCTGACGCGCCCGCCGCTCCCTCTTCCCGCTCCCGGCCGCTTCCGGTCGCCGGAAAACTCTCGCGACGGGCAGGTCGCCCTGCCGTACGGCCGCGCCTCGTGCCGTCGTGCCGCCAGGGTGCGGGCCCGCGTCCGCCGCCGTGCCTCCCCAGGGGACCCGGCGCGCCGCGCGGCTGCCCATGGACGCCGACGGTGCCGCGCTGCGCGGCACCGCTCCCCGCCTTCCCCTCGGGACCTTCCATGCCTGACTTCCACGGCGGACCGGCTGCGGCCGGCGCCACCGTCCCGCCCTTGCCGCTCCCCCGGGCTCGCCGGCCTCGCCGACCGCGCCTACTGCTCGGCGATCTGCGGGCCGTCCGGAGCGCGACCTCCCGGCCGGTCCTCGCCCAGCCGGGCCAGCAGTCGGGCCGACCACTCGGGCGAGGGGCCGTCGCCGGTGCCCGCCCGTACCCGACCGCGCAGCCGTTCGGCCCGGTCCAGCCACTCCCGGCAGCCGGCACAGCGCGCGACGTGCTTGTCCAGCCGGATCTCCGACAGGCCGCCCGGTTCGCCGTCGAGCCGGGCGGACAGAGCCGTACGAAACTGCGCGCATCTCATAGGACCATCGTCCCGCATGGCCGTGGCGCCGGGACCAGCCAGGTGGGGGGCCACCGTGGATGACGAACAGCTCACCGCCCTGGCGCTGACCGCCCGCTCCGGACGGGCGGCGGACGTCGAGGCCTTCGTCCGGGCGACCCAGCGGGACGTCTGGCGCTTCGTCGCCCACCTGACGGACGTGCAGTCCGCCGACGACCTCGCGCAGGAGACCTTCCTGCGCGCACTGCGCGGCCTGCCCGCGTTCGCGGGGCGCTCCTCGGCCCGTACGTGGCTGCTGTCGATCGCCCGGCGCACGGTGATCGACCGGTACCGGATGGCCGCCGCCCGGCCGCGTTGCGCCGCGCTGCCGGACTGGCAGGAGGCGGCGGAGCGGCAGATCGGCGTGCCGACGGCCGGGTTCGAGGACGGCATCGCGCTCGGCGACCTGCTCGACCGGGTGCCCGCCCAGCGGCGGGAGGCCTTCGTGCTGACGCAGGTGGTCGGCCTGAGCTACGCCGAGGCGGCCGAGGTCGCCGGCTGTCCCGTCGGGACCGTCCGCTCCCGGGTCGCCCGGGCGCGGGAGGAACTGGTGGCGCGCCTGCGCGCCGCCGAGGCCGGGGAGCTCGCGACCGCCTGCTGAGCGGGGACCGACGGAGAACAGATGGCAGATGGCAGATAACAGATGACAACTTTCGAAATCTGTTATCTGTCATCTGTTCGCTGAAAGCCGTCGGCTGTCGACCCCCGGGGAAGAAATCCCCCAAGTGTTCGGAACTGGAGCCCCCGCGCCACCGACTGCTGTACCGGACCCCGCCGCCGAGGCGGTGTCCGCTACAGCAGCACGGGAGACGGAGGGACTTCGTGACAGCACAACCAACCCCGGCCGCCCCATCCCTGACGGAGCGTCAACCACAGGTCGACCGCTGGAGCCTGGTCGTAGCCGCCGGCCTGCTGTCGTTCGTCGCGATGCTCGACATGAACGTGGTCAACCTCGCGCTCACCGACATCTCGGCCGGCCTGCACGTCTCCCCCGGGGTCGCCCAGTGGGCCGTCCTCGGGTACCAGCTCCCGCTCGTCGCCCTGCTGTTGCCCGCCGGGCGGTGGCTCGATCAGGTCGGCACCCGCTCGGCCCTGCTGTTCGCCGTCGGCTGCTTCGCCCTGTGCAGCGTGCTGGCCGCCTGCGCCCCGTGGGCCGGTTGGCTGATCGCGGCCCGGATGCTCCAAGGCGCCTTCGGGGCCGTGCTCTTCGTCCTGATGCCGGTGCTCGCCGCGACCTCCGTCCGGCCCGAGCTGCGCGGCCGGGCGATGAGCGTGCCCGCGACGCTCGGTCCGCTCGGCGCCGTCACCGGGCCGGTGGTCGGCGGTCTGCTGCTGGACCACCTGGGCTGGCGGGCGATCTTCCTGGTGAAGCTGCCGGTCTGCCTGGCCGCCGTCCTGATCGTGTGGCGCCGTGCCCCGCGTCGCGGCGGGCTGCGGCCGCCCGACCGGTCCTCGCTCGGCGACGCCGGGCTGATCGGCGCCGCCGTGGCCGCCGTCCTGCTCGGGCTCACCCTGGCCCCACAGGCGCCGGGGTGGCTGCTGCTCGCCCTGCCCGCCGTGCCGCTGGTGCTGCTCTGGCTGCGCCGCCCGGGCGGGCGGCCGGTGGCCGAGGTGCTGCGGGCCGCCGGGACCGCCGGGGTCAACGCCTCGGTACTGGCGCTCGCCGCCGGCTTCGCGGCCTGCCACTACCTGCTCGCCCAGCATCTGCGCGGCCCCCGGGGCGAGAGCGCCACCGCCACCGCGCTCACCATGCTGGCGTTCCCGCTCGGCATGGTGCTGGCCGGCCGGGTCGGCGGCCGGCTGGCCGACCGCTGGGGCGCCCGCCCGACCGCGCTCACCGGCGCCGCCGTCACGACCCTCGGCCTGGCCCTGCTCGTCCCGCTGGACGCCGGTTGGTCCGCCGCCGAGATCGCCGCGCGACTCGCCCTCGCCGGTGCCGGGATGGGCCTCAACGGCGGCCCCACCCAGGCCCTGGTGATGTCCGCCTCCCCGCCCGGGAAGCTCGCCACCGCCGGCTCCGCCGTCCAGCTCGCCCGCAGCCTCGGCTTCGCCCTCGGCCCGGCCCTCGCCACCGCCGCCGCGCTGGCCGGCGACCGCACCGTCACCGGGACCCGCGCCGGGATCGCGCTGGCCGCACTGGTCGCGGCCACCGCCGTCGCCCTGCTCGCGCTGCACCGCCGCCCCACGCCCTGACCGCCCCACGCCACACCACCCCCCGACCCACACCGCGACACAGCGCCCCGCACCACCCCCGACCCGCACCGCACCGAAGGATCCCCGATGACCGAAACGATCCCCGGCCCGGCCTCCGCCGCCGACGACGTCCCGGGCTGCCCGTACGGGTACGACCGGTTCCCCTCCCCCGTCCCGCTGTACGGCCAGGCGTACAAGCGCGACCCGTACCCCCTCTACCAGCGGATGCGCGAGGCCGGGCCGGTGCACCGGGTGGAGTTCCCGAGCGGCATCCACGCCTGGCTGGTCACCGGCTACCGGGCCGCCCACGCGGCCCTCAACGACCCCCGTCTCGGCAAGAACCACGCACTGGGCAACGACAACTGGCGCCGGCTCGCGTCGATCATGCCCGAGCCGCAGCACTCCCAGCTCCAGGTCCACCTGCTCCACCAGGACCCGCCCAAGCACACCTCGATGCGACGGCTCGTGCTGGACGCCTTCGCCCCGCGCCGGGTGGAGTCGCTGCGCCCCCGGTTCCGGGAGCTGGCCGACGCGCTGGTGGACGAGCTGCCGGAGTCCGGCGGCGTGGACCTGGTGGCCGGCTTCGCGGCCCACTACCCCTTCCGGGTGCTCGCCGAAGTCATCGGACTGCCAGCCGAGTTGGCGGAGCGCTTCGACCGGGACTGGGGCAAGGTGGTCGCGCCGGTCGGCCCGCAGGACCCCGGCCGTCCGGCGTACGAGGCGCGGCTGCGCGGCCTCCAGACGTACATCGCCGACGTCGTCGCCCGCAAGCGCGCCGACTGCCGGGAGCCCGGCTGGGCGGCGCAGGAGGACCTGCTGGGCCGACTCGTCGCCGCCCATGACGCGGGCGAGTTGAGCCGCGCCGAACTCGACTCCATGGTGTTCCAGCTGCTCGTCGCCGGGCAGGAGCCGGTGACCAACCAGATCACCACCATGCTGGTCACCCTGCTGCGCCACCCCGAGCAGCTCGCCCGGCTGCGCGAGGGCGTCGACGAGCCCGGCCTGCTCGCCCGGGCGGTGGAGGAACTGCTGCGCCACGACGCCGCGTTCGAGCTCACCACCTGGCGGTTCTTCGCCGAGGACAGCGACCTGTTCGGTACCACCGTCCCGGCGGGCGACTCGGTGATCGTCTCGCTCTGCGCCGCCAACCGCGACGAGGCGCAGTTCCCCGGGCCCGACCGCCTCGACCTCGACCGCACGCCCAACGCCCACCTGGCCTTCGGCCACGGCATCCACTTCTGCCCGGGCGCCGCGCTGGCCCGGGCCGAACTCCAGATCGCCCTCGCCACCCTGCTCACCCGACTGCCCGGCCTGCGCCCGGCCGAGGCGCCCGGCGACGGTCTGGCTGACCTGACCTGGGTCCCCGCCGTCCTGGCGCGCGGGGTGAGCCGGCTGCCGGTCGCCTACGACCACCGCCGCTGACCCGGACGCGTCCCGCCACCCGGCTCCACCCGCCCGGAGCCGCGCCCCGCACCCCGCACCCCGCACCCCGCACCCCGCACCCCGCACGACCTTCCCTGGAGGACCCGCCATGCCGCCCGTCGGCACCGCCCCTGCCGTCATCACCCCCGACGCCCCCGACGGCCCCGGCACCCGCGCCGGCGCCACCGCCCTCGCCGCCCGCGTCCTCGGCCTGCTGCTGCCACACCGTCGCGCCTCGGACCCGGAGTTCGACGCCGGCCCGGAGCACTTCCCGCTCCAGCTGGCACAGTTGGCGGACTTCATCACCGCCGGCGAGCCGATCGTCCTCACCCTGCCCGGCTTCCCCTGCAAGTCGCCGAACCCGGCGAAGGTGCTCGGCCACCTGCCGGACGAGGGCGAACGGCTGTCGCTGACCTTCCTCGACGGGCTCTGCGCCGAGATCGGCCGCCTGCACGCGCCCGGCGCCCGCATCCTGATCTGCTCGGACGGGCACATCTTCGGCGATCTGATCAACGTCCCGGACGACCACATAGACGCCTACTCGGACGCCCTGACCGCGATGATCACCCACGAGGGCCTCTCCCACCTCGACACCTTCGACCTGCGGGCCGTCCTCGACGACCTCCCGTACGACGAGAAGCGCGCCCGGGTGCACGCCCAGTACGCGCCGAGCGTCGAGGAGTTGCGCGAGCAGGTGCTGACCGAGGAGGAGACCCTGCGGCTCTACCGGGGCATCACCCGCTTCCTCACCGAGGACACCATCGGCTTCACCGGCACCCGTTCCGCCCTCCAGCGGGAGTGCCGCCGCCGCGCCTACGGGGTGATCCAACGCAGCCGTGCCTGGGGCGAGTTGATCGCCGAGCACCACCCGCGCGCCGTCCGGCTCTCCATCCACCCGCAGCCGGCCGGGGCGTCCAAGTTCGGCATCCGACTGCTGGCGTCCGCCGACGCCTGGACCACCCCCTGGCACTCCGCGGTGCTCCACCGCACCGGCGGCGACCGGGAGTTGCTGCGCAACGACGAGGCCGCCCGACTCGGCCGACTGGTGCTGCGGGACGGCAGGCCGAGCCACTACGAGGGCTGCTGAGGCACGCCTCGCCGGCCCGCGCGGGCCGGGTGGCACCGGGGGCGGCCCCTGCGCTACCCGGCCCTGCCGTCGGCCCCGCCGCTCCCCATGGCCCCGCCCACGGCCCCACCCACGGCCCTGACGCGGATCCGGTCGACGGTCGGCAGGACGGTCGGCATCTCGTCCGTGACCCAGGCGTACTCCAGCGCCGACAGGGTCACGCCGCCCTCGGCCCACACCAGCAGCTCGCCGACGTATTCACCGGAGTCGTCGTGGACGGGCGCGTCGACCGGCAGGGGCACGAACGCCGGAGCGGGGTCACGCTCCAGCCCGCGCACCCGCAGGTCGACGCTCACCGACCCGGCGCCCCAGACGGCCGTCACCTCCGTCCGGTCCAGCTGGGCGCGCAGCGCCGGCGCCCCGGCGAAGTCCGCGGCCAGGAGGTGTTCCAGCACGGCCCGCTCGGAGTCGTCGAGCGGACGGGGTTCGACGGGGATGACGGCCATGGGCTCATCATCGCAGGTCAGCTCGAAGCAGGTCACACCGTCGCAGGTCACCCCGTCGCAGGTCGGCTCATCGCAGGTGGCTCATCGCAGGTCAGCGAATGGGAGCGGTGGCCGGGTCCGCCGCCGGGGCACGGTGGTCGAAGGCGATCAACGGGTCGCCGGTGAGCGGGTGTTCCACCACCGCCGCCCGTACCCCGAAGACCTCGGCCAGCAGCCCGGAGGTCAGCACCTCGCGCGGCGCCCCGGAGGCCACCAGGGCGCCGCGGTGCAGGACGTGCAGCCGGTCGCAGACCGAGGCGGCGGCGTTGAGGTCGTGCAGGGCCACCAGGGTCGTGCGGCGCTGCTCCCGGAGCAGGGCCAGCAGTTCGACCTGGTGCCTGACGTCCAGGTGGTTGGTCGGCTCGTCCAGCACCAGGACGTCCGGCTGCTGGGCGAGCGCCCGGGCCAGCAGTACCCGTTGCCTCTCGCCGCCGGACAGTTGGGCGAAGCGGCGGTCGCCGGCCTCGGCCATGCCGACCCGTTCCAGCGCCTCGGCGGTGATCCGGTGGTCCTCGGCGTCGTCCGCCGCGAAGGCCCGCTTGTAGGGCGTGCGGCCCATCGCGACCACCTCGCGGACGCTCAACTCGAAGTCCCCGCCGCGCTCCTGGGGCAGCGCCCCGATGTGCCGGGCGGACTGCGCGGGCCGCAGCTCCGCCAGGTCCCGCCCGGCCAGCAGCACCCGACCCGCGCTGGGCCGCAGGTGCCGGTAGACGGTGCGCAGCAGGCTGGACTTGCCGCTGCCGTTGGGCCCGACCAGCCCGGCGATCTCTCCCTCCTCGGCGATCAGGTTGGCCCCGGCCAGCACCGTCCGGCCGGCCAGGGCGACGCTCAGGTCCTCGACGGCGATCCTCAACTGCGCTCCAGTCGTCGGTCCAGCAGGTAGAGCAGGGTGGGGGCGCCGAGGACGGCGGTGACCACGCCGATCGGCAGTTCCTGACCGTCCAGGGCGGTGCGGGCCACGGTGTCGACGACGACCAGCAGCAGCGCCCCGGTCAGCGCGGACAGCGGGAGCAGCCGCCGGTGGTCGCCGCCGAGCAGCAGTCGGCACACGTGCGGCACCATCAGTCCGACGAAGCCGATCGCCCCGGAGACGGCGACCAGCACCCCGGTGAGCACGCTGGTGACGACGAAGACCTCGCGGCGCAGCCGGGCGACGTCCACGCCGAGCCCGGCGGCCGTCTCGTCGCCCATCAGCATCGCGTTGAGCCCCCGGGCGCGGGCCTGGAGCAGCGCCAGTCCGAGCGCCACAGCGACGGTGGGGAGGGCGAGTTGGGCCCAGACGGCGCCGCCGAGGCTGCCCATCAGCCAGAACAGCACGCCTCTGGTCTGCTGCTCGTCGCGGGTCTGCAGGACGAGGTAGCTGGTGATGCCGCCGAGGAACTGGGCGATGCCGATGCCCGCGAGGACCAGGCGCAGCGGGGAGAAGCCGCCGCCGCGGCGGGCCATCAGCCAGACCAGTGAGAACGCGGCGAGCGCGCCGGCGAACGCCGCCAGGGAGACGGTGAGGCCGAGCGCGCTGCCGAAGGAGAGCTGGAGACCGAGGGTGGTGCCGAGGACGATGGCGGCGACCGCGCCGAGCGAGGCGCCGGAGGAGATGCCGAGCAGGTAGGGGTCGGCGAGCGGGTTGCGGACCAGGGCCTGTACGGCGGTGCCGACCAGGCCGAGTCCGGCGCCGACCACGGCGGCCAACAGGGCGCGTGGGACGCGCAGTTGCCAGACGATGAGGTCGCGGGTGCCGGGTTCGGGGGCCCGGCCGGTGAGTCGGCGGGCGACCACCGACCAGACCTCGCCGGGCGGGACGTCCACCGAGCCGAGTGAGACGGCGGCGGTCAGCGCGAGTACCAGGGCGGCGGTGAGGACGGCGGCCAGCGGCCCGGCCCGCAGGGTGCGGGCCGGGCGGGTGTCGCCGCGCTCCTTCCGGGCGGTGGCCGAAGTCACCGGCTACTGCCCGTTCTTGGCGAGGTCGGAGCTCTTGACCAGGTCCGGGTGGACGGTGGCGGCGATCTGCCGGACGGCGTCGGCGTTGCGGACCCCCGCGATGGTGGTCACCTCGGAGCCGAGCCGGACGAAGTGCCCCTCCTGGACGGCCTTCAGGCCCTGGGTCGCGGGAAAGCTCTTCAGGAAGGCCTCGGCCTCGTCGAAGGCCTTGCGGGTGGCCTCCTCGCTGCCCCGGTTGCGCACGGCCAGCTGGATCCAGTCCGGGTTCTTGGCGACCACGTCCTCCCAGGAGCCGGGCTTGAAGTCGGCGTCGCAGTCGGCGAACACGTTGCGCGCCCCGGCCTGGCTGATCACGGCGTTGGCGACCTGTCGGCCGCAGACCGCCACCGGCTGCTTGGTGCCGGCGTCGAAGTCGAAGACGAAGTAGCTCGGCCGCTGTGCCTCCGGTACGGCGGCGAGCGCGGTGCGGACCTCGCCGAGTTGCTTCTCCATCCCGGCGACCAGTTCCTCCGCGCGCGCGGCGGTTCCGGTGACGGCGCCGAGCCGGCGGACGTCCTCCTCGATCCCGGCGAGGTCGGTGCGCGGCGCCTTGGCGGCCTTCGGTGTCCCGGCGCAGGCGGTGGAGAGCAGGTAGACGTGCTGGATGCCGGCCGCCGCGTACTCCTCCTCGCTCGGTCCGGTGGCGCCGCCGCCCATCATCGGCATCGCGCCGAAGGTGTCCACGTAGAGGTCGGCTCCGGAACCGAGCAGCTTCTCCTTGGCTATGCCCTTGTCCCCGAGCGCCGGCACCTTGGCGCCCTGCTCGGCGAGGTCGGCGGGCAGGGTGCCCTTGCCGGGCGGGAAGCCGGTGCCGATCACCCGCTCCCCCGCGCCGAGTCGGAGCAGCAGCTCCAGGCTGGAGGCGTTGCTGGTGACGATCCTGGCGGGCGCCTTGGCGATGGTGGTCTCCTTGCCCGCGCAGTCGGCGACCTTGACGGGGAATCCACCACCGGGGGCGGGCTGGACGGTGACGGAGGCGCTCTGCCCGCCCCCGGTCCCGCTTCCGCAGGCCGTGGCGAACAGGGCGACGGCGGCCGCGATTCCGCAGACGACGCGAGGGCGCATGACAACTCTCTCCTGGTCGGTGATCGCGCTCGGCGATCGTGTTCGGTGCTTGGTGCTTGGTGCTTGCGTGCTTGGTGCTTGGTGCTTGGTGCTCAGCGTTGGCACTCGGTGCTCGTGCGTGCCAGGGCCCGTGCTGCGGACCCGGACCAGGTAGTCGGACGGCCCGGGCGGCCGGTTCCCCGCGATTCGCGACCGGTCGTCGGCGGCGCGCCCCCTCGCCGGGGAGCCGGACGTAGGCTGGCCGGATGGCCGCCCCCACCGCCCCGCGCGACGACCTCGACCTCCCCGTCCGGCTCGGGCCGCGCCCGCCCCGCCGGGTGGTCTCGCTGGTGCCCTCGCTGACCGAGGCGGTCGCCGCCACCGCACCCGGGCTGCTGATCGGCGCCACGAACTGGTGCAGCCACCCCGCCGACCTGTCCGTCACCCGGATCGGCGGCACCAAGAACCCGGACGTCCCGCGCATCCTCGCGCTCGCACCCGACCTCGTCCTCGCCAACGACGAGGAGAACCGGCGCCCCGACCTGGACGCGCTGCGGGCGGCCGGCGTCCCGGTCTGGGTCACCGACATCCGCACCCTGGACGACGCCTTCCGCTCCCTGGACCGGCTGCTGACCACCGCCTGCGGGCTGCCCCGCCCGGCCTGGCTGGACGAGGCGGAGGCGGCCTGGGCCCCCGTCGGCAGCGGCGGCACTCCTCCGGACGCCGACGGCCCGCGGGCCGTCGTGCCGATCTGGCGCCGCCCGTGGATGGTCCTCGGGAGCGACACCTTCGCCGGGGACCTGCTGCGCCGGCTGGGCCTGCGGCTCGTCCACGCCGACCACCCCGAGCGCTACCCCGCCGTCCCGCTTCCCGAACTGATCGCCTGTCGGCCGGAGTTGGTGGTCCTACCGGACGAGCCGTACCGGTTCACGGCCGAGGACGGACCGGAGGCCTTCCCGGACACACCGGCGGCACTGGTCAGCGGACGGCACCTGACCTGGTACGGGCCGTCGCTGGTGACCGCCCCGGCCGTGCTTCGGCGGGCCCTCGACCACCCGCTCGGTCCTGGTGGCACGGGCGGCGCCTAGACTCCCCGAGGCATGAAGGTTCTCATCTCCGTCGACATGGAGGGCATCTCGGGGATCGTGCATCCCACCGAGACGAATCCGGATCACTACGACTATGTACGCGGTCGCGCAATGGCGACGGCCGAGGCGAACAGCGTGATCGCCGGGGTGCTGGACGCCGACCCCGCGGCCGAGGTGTGGGTCGCCGACGCGCACGGGCCGTTCCGCAACCTGCTGCCGGAGCAACTCGACCGACGAGCCTGCCTGGTGCGTGGCAAGCCACGTCCGCTGGGCATGCTCGGTGGGCTCGACGACCGGACCGACGCGGTTCTGCTCGTCGGCTACCACGCCCGGGCCGGCTGCGGCCCGGCCGTACTGGCACACACCATGAACGACGGCATCCTCGACGTGCGCGTGACCGGGCATTCCATGGGCGAGATCGGTCTCAACACCGCCATGGCCGGGCACCTGGGCGTACCGGTCGTCCTGCTCAGCGGCGACGACCGCGCCTGCGCCGAACTGCGTGATCTACTCCCCTCCGCGGTCACCGTCGCGGTCAAGCAGGCCCTGGGCCAGAGCGCCGCCGTCGCCCTCCATCCCGAGGAGGCACGGGAACGGCTGCGCCGTGCGGCCGCCGAGGCCGTCACACGGCGCGCGGACGTTCCCCCGCTGGCCCTCGTCGGACCGCTCGACGTCGAGGTCGACCTCTCCGCGCCGTTCATGGTCGACCTCGCGACACTTGTGCCGGGTGTCTCACGCGCCGGCGGCGGCCGGACGGTCGCCTTCGGCGCCGCCGACTTCGGTGAGGCGTACCGGCTGGTGCTGCTGCTCGCACAGCTCGCGACCATCAAGCCCGGCTGACGGAGGGCACCGCTTCACCCCCGGAACACGACGGGGCCCGGGACGCGTGCTCGCGTCCCGGGCCCCCGGCCCTGCGGCCGTACGTCGTCAGCCGCGCGCGGCGGCGACGGCGGCGCCCAGCGCCTCCTTGATCCGGGGGCCGAGGCGGGCGAAGCCCAGCTCCTTCATGGCCGCCCGCAGCAGCTCCTCGTCGCTCCGCTCGACACCGTCACCGTCCACCCACCGCACGACGGCGAGCAGTTCCTCGGCGGAGTAGGCGGTCACGGGGCGACCGGGCGTGAAGTCCGGCTTCGCGGGACGGGCCTCGGCCTCCGGCTCGGCGGCGGGAGCCTCGGCCTCGACGACCGGCTCCTCTGCCTCGACGACCGGCTCCGCCACCTCTACGGCAACAGCCTCGGGCTCGGCGACGGGCTCCTCGACAACGGTCTCGGGCTCGGTCTCGACGACCGGCTCAACCTCAGCCTCGACGGCTTCGACAGCCGCATCGGCAACCTCGACCTCGGCCGACTCCTCAGCGACAGGATCCGCCGCTACGGCCTCAGGCTCGGCCTCGGTCTCGGCCGCCGGCGCGACCTCCTCGACCTCAACCGCCGGCTCCTCGACCGCAGGCTCCACCACGACGACCTCGGGCTCGACCTCGGCGACTACCTCAGCGGCCTCGGTCGCAGCCTCATCAGCCTCGACAACGACCTCGGCCCCGATCTCAACGACCGACTCAACCTCAGCCTCGACGGCTTCGACAGCCGCATCGGCAACCTCGACCTCGGCCGACTCCTCAGCGACAGGATCCGCCGCTACGGCCTCAGGCTCGGCCTCGGTCTCGGCCGCCGGCGCGACCTCAGCAGCGGCCTCCTCGACCTCAACGACCGGTTCCTCGACCGCGACGGCGGGCTCGTCCACGGCGGGCTCCGCGACGACAGCCTCAGGCTCGTTCTCGACCACCGGCTCGACCGTGTCCTCGACGGCCGGCTCCTCGACCGTGACCTCGGCAGCGGTCTCCTCGACCTCTACGACCTCAACGACCTCGGCGGTCTCGGTGACCGGGGCGCCCTCCGGCTCCATCTCCGCCGCCGGCTCGTCCGCGGCCTCGGCCAGAGCGGCGGTCGCGGCGGCCACCAGGTCGTCGGCCGCCGGGGAGGGCGCGGGGAGGGAGACCACGCCGACCGGCGTCTCCTCCTCGGCCTGCGCCGCCGACGGCTCGTCATCAGCGGCACCCGCGTCCGACGCCGTCTCTGCCCCGGCCTCTACCTCGACCTCCGCCACGACGTCGGCCTCGGCAGCCTCGGTCACAGTCGCCGCAGCAGCGTCGTCGGCCGACTCCGCCACAGGCGTCACCAGGACCGGGACCTCCTCCACGAGGCCGTCCCGCTGCCCGGCGGCCAGCGCCTGCAGGGCAGCCGCCTCGGCGTCAGCCCGGGCGACCGGCTCCTCAATCCCCGGCTCGTCGGTCCCGGACTGCTCGGCCGCAGCCTCCTCGGCACCGGTCCCACCGTCGACCTCGGCGCCGACCTCGGCCTCGACCTTGACCTCAACCACGGTCTCGGCCGCCGCCTCCGCGGTCTCCTCGGTACCCGGCTGCTCCTCGACCACCGTCTCCTCGACCGCAGCAGCGGCCGCCTGCTCGGCAAGCCCGTCCCGCTGCCCGCCGGCGAGCGCCTGGCGGGCCGTGTAGGCGGCCTCGGCGGCGCGGCGGTCGGCCTTGGCGGCGGCGAGTTCGGCGAGCAGGTCGGCGAGGCCGGCCTCCTCCAGCCCGGCGCGCAGGCCGCGGATGGTGGGCAGGCGGTAGAGGGTGCCCTCGTCGGCGGCGAGCCGCTCGACCAGGTCGATCAGCTCGGCGAAGGGCAGCCCGTCCAGGTCGTGGTCGGGCAGCAGGCGGGCGAGGCCGCGCAGGCCGGTGTTGATCGCCTCGAAGGCCTGGGCGGTGCGGTCGACCAGGGCGCCGTCGGCGGGCACCCGCGGGAGGGTGCCGACCGGGGCGAGCGCGGCCCAGGCGCGGCGCTCGATCTCCGCGGAGGTGAGGGCCTCGTGCAGGTCCTCCCGGCGGATGCGGCGGTCGGTAGCGAGCGCGACGGCCTGCTTGCGCAGCGAGCGGCCGCGCAGCCAGGAGAGCTTGACGCCGTTCTCGCGGCGCCAGGTGCTGTCGGCGGTGGCGGCGGCGAGGGCGCCGAGGTCGGCGTCGTACGCGGCGGGGAAGAGAGTCCCGGAGGTGCGGTGCACCCGCTGGAGCATCTCGACCAGGAGCGCGGTCTTGGCGACGGTGTCGGGCTCTTCGAGCTTGGCGTCGGCGGCGAGGGCGGCGACGGCCTCCCAGGTCTGCTGGAGGTCGCTGCCGCGCAGCTCGGCGAGGGCCGTGGAGGCGGCGCGGGCGTCCTCGGGGGTGGCGACGGTGTCGACGGCCGCGTACCAGGCGTGGGTCTCGGCGGTGAGCGTGAAGGCCCCGAGCTCCGCGTAGCGGCCGAGGTCCTCGCGGAGGTCGGGCTCCGCGGCGGCGTCCTGGGGGTCCTTGACGTCTGCGGCGTCGGCGACGTCCGCCGGGTCGGCTGCGTCGGCGTTGCGCGAGTGAAGCACTGTCATGTGAGGTCCGGTTCTGGGCGACGACGGCGGGGCTGGCGGCGAGGGGGCGGCGGACCGGGTGCGCGGGGTCGCCCCTGAGGCGGGGCAAGGGGGGCGCGCGGTCGGGCTGCCGGTTGTGGACGCCCAGAATACGGGTGCCCGTTCGAGCCTTGCACGCACCCACCGCCCGGATGGGCGGGTGTCGTATGCCATACCGCTCGCCTGGCCGCCACTCGGGCGGTCCGTACGGGTGGTCCGCACGGCGGTCCGTCCTTGGTCCGTCCTTGCTCCGGACGGGTGTCCGTGCTGCTCACGGCTTCTCTCCGCGGGACCCGCGCCGTCCCCCGCCGGACGGCCCGGACGGCCCGGACCGGCGGCCGGACCGGCGGCCGGGCCGCTGGAACCGTTCCAGCGGCACCTCCCGGACGCCCCGGCCTCCCGCCGGGCCCCGCCGGCCGGGCGGCGGCCTGTACCCGGCGCGGCCGAGGGCCCGCAGATCGACCGGCGCGAGGTACTCGCTGAGCGCGGTTCGGTGCCACCACGCGCCGGTTTCCCGCAGTTCGCGCCAATCGGTGAACCGGTACAGGTAGAGGGTCGCCCGGACGTGGGTCGGCGGGGCATCCGGGAAGGGGTTGTGGCGCAGCAGGCGCAGGGTGGCCCGGTCGCCGGCGAGCAGGCGGGCGACGAAGGGCAGGAACCAGGGGCGGGCGTAGGCGGGCGAGATGCCGGCGAACCACATCAGCCAGTCGAGCCGCAGGTGGTAGGGCGCGAACTGGCGCGGGCGTCGGCGGACGTCACCGGGCTTGCCCTTGAAGCCGTACTCGCGCCAGACGGTGTGCGGGGTGAGCACCGCCTCGTCGGTGCCCTCGACCACCACCTCCTGGCGGAGCCGGTTGACGCTGCCGAAGGCGCCGTAGGTGTTGACGAGGTGCAGCCGGTTGAAGGAGCGGTTCATGGCCTGGCCGCGGGACAGCATGTTGCGCACCGGCCAGTAGCTGAGCACGACGACGGCGGCGGTCAGCGCGATCACCAGCGCCTCGTACCAGACCGGCGCGCCGGGGTACGCGCGGGCGTGGACGGGCAGGCCGAGGCGGGCGGGCTGCACGGCGGCGAGGGCGAGGGCGATGGTCAGCCAGTTGAGCCAGGCGAAGTTGCCGGAGGCGACCAGCCAGAGCTGGGTGGCGAGGACGGCGCAGGCCGCGTAGCTCGCGACCGGCTGCGGCAGCAGCAGGCAGACCGGTACGACGAGTTGGACGACGTGGTTGGCGGCGGCCTCGACCCGGTGCAGCGGGGCGGGCAGGTGGTGGAAGAACCAGCTGAGCGGTCCGGGCATCGGCTGGGTCTCGTGGTGGTACTGGAGGCAGGTCAGGTCACGCCAGCAGCTGTCGCCGCGCAGCTTGATCAGTCCGGCGCCGAACTCGACCCGGAAGACCAGCCATCGCATCAGCCAGAGCACCGGGGCGGGCGGGGCGGTGTCGGCGTTGCCGAGGAACGCGGCGAGGAAGCCGGCTTCGAGCAGCAGGGACTCCCAGCCGAAGGAGTACCAGGTCTGCCCGACGTTGACGATGGAGAGGTAGAGGCTCCAGAGCGCCGTCCACAGCAGGACGGACGCCCAGAGCGGGACGGCGTCGCCGAGCCCGGCCACCACGGCGGCGGCGAGGGCGGCGCCGCTCCAGGCGACGGCGGCGAAGAACCGGTCGCTGTAGTGGAGGTGGAACAGGCCGGGTGACCGTCGGAACGGGACGCGGGCGGTGAACCGGGGCACGGGCAGCATGCCGTCGGCGCCGATCAGGGCGCGGAACTGCGCGGCGGCGGCCAGGAATCCGATCAGGTAGAGGGCGGCGAGCAGGCGTTGGACGAGCAGTCGGCTCAGCCAGTAGTCGGGGGCGGCGAACCAGTCCATGCGGCCCATGCCTACCACCCGGGACCCCGGGCGCGGGGCCGGTCGGGGCGGCGGTACGGGGTCGGTTCACCCGCTCGGCCCGGACGGCGGGCCCGGCGGGCTCGGACGGGCTCCGACTCAGGCGGGCTCAGGCGGGGTTCGGCTCGGGCGGGCTCAGGCGGGGTTCGGCTCGGGCGGGATCAGGCGGGGTTCGGCTCCGACGGGATCAGGCGGGGTTCGGCTCCGACGGGATCAGGCGGGGTTCGGCTCCGACGGGCTCCCGGTGAACTCCCGGCCCCGGACGACATCATGGCGGCACCGTGGCGGGGTCCTCTCCACGGGGGTGAGAGGAGCCCGCCACGGTGGTGGACGGTCCGCACCGGCCGGGGTTCAGCCGGGCAGGCGGGGTCCGGCCTCGCCGGCGATGGCCGAGCGGCCGGGCACGGAGGCGCCGCTCTGCTGGAGCCGGTCGACGAGCAGGGCGGCCAGCGTGCCGAGCTCCTCCTCGGTGCGGGAGCGGGCGGTGATGTCCATGCCGACGGTGAGGACACCGTTGATCCGGCCGGTGAGCGCGGCCCGCAGCGGGGTGCAGGTGAAGCTGAAGACCTGTGGGCCGCGCTGGGCGTCCGGGCGGGCGGACTGGATCCGGACGTCGTCGAGGACGGCGGTGCGACCGGTGTGGTAGGCCTCGACGACGGTCTGTTCGAGGCCTGCCGCGCCGAGCAGCGGGTACGCGGCGCCGATCGTCCCGTAGGCCGTCGGCGCGCCGAAGGTGTCGGCGTGCTGGGCGTTGGCGTACCGGATCTCCTGGCCCGGGCCCTCGGTGAGCATGATGGGGAACGGCGAGCCGTCGAAGGCGGCGAACATCTCCTGGCGCTGGGCGAGCAGGCTGTCGCGCAGCCGGATCTCGGAGAGCAGCGCCTCGGCGAGGTGCTGGATGTCGCGCAGCCGCTCGCGCCCCCACTGCCGGGGTTCCCGGTCGAGGACGCAGACGGTGCCGATGACGGTGTTGGTGTCGTCGACGAGGGGGGCGCCGAGGTAGGCGCGGACGCCGAGTTCGTCCACCACCGGGTTCCCGGCGAACCGGGGGTAGGCGAGGATGTCGTCGAGGGCGAGGGGGGAACGCTGGGCGACCACGTGCGGGCAGAAGCCGTGACTCAGCGGCATCTCGCGGCTGGGGAGGTCGAAGGCGATGCCACGGTCCGCCCAGGACGACCCGTCCTCGGCCGGGGCGTCGGCCGAACTTGGCGGGATGTAGAGCCCCCGGAACATCTGGCGCTCGTCGTTGATGAAGTTGACCATCGCGATGGGAGCGCGCGTGATACTGGCTGCCAGGTGGGCGAAGCGGTCGAAGGCCTCGTCCGCGGACGGGTCGTTGAGCCCAAGGCCGCGCAGCCTGCGGGTTCGCGCGGACTCCCCGGAGGCACCCGGGAACTGGCCTTGAGTGCTCATCACATCAGTCATGGCGCACATGTAACCAGACATCAGAACGGCTGGACCGCTTCGATCGGGCGTTCCTGGGCCTTGCCGATGGCTTGTCAAAACCGCACGTGAACGACAGGTCGACGGACCGTCACGGAAGCGAAGTTCGATTCCCGTCCGAGGTCCGGGCGAAACCCCTCCCGGCGGGGACGGACCGAATCCCGCCAATCCAAGATCGACTCTGGGATGCCCCGGTGCCCCATACAACAATGAGCCCTGCCGAAGACACGGACGGCGCCCGTCGCCGGGACACCGCCCCGTGACGCATGCGCCGATCGCACCGGGGCGACCGGCCGGAACTCCCGCACCCCCACCGCCCCCCGAGGGCGTCGCCGGAGCGGCATCGACGGCACGGACGGAGGCACGGCACCACACGCATCGAGAGGACCGGAGCAATGGCGATGGACTACTTCACCGACGACCGTCACGAGGACCTTCGCGCCGAGGTCCGTGACTTCGCGGAGAAGGAGGTGCGTCCGAGGGTGACCAGGATGGAGTCCGAACGGAAGATCGAGTTCGAGCTGGCCCGGGAGATCGCCCGCCAGGGCTGGATCGGCGTGACCATCCCGCGGGAGTTCGGCGGCCTCGGCCTGGGGCACGTCGCCAAGACCGTGATCATCGAGGAGCTGGCCCGGGTCAGCGGGGCTGCGGGCTCGATCGCGCAGGCCTCCCAGCTGGGCGTGGCCAAGGTCCTCCACTACGGCTCCCAGGCCCAACGCCGCAAGTGGCTGCCGAAGTTCGCCTCCGGAGAGTGCCTGCCGACCATCGCCGTCACCGAGCCGGAGTCCGGCGGGCACGTGCTCGGGATGACCGGCACCGCGGTCCGCGACGGCGACGAGTACGTGCTCAACGGCCGCAAGTGCTTCGTCGGCAACTCCCACATCGGGGACGTGCACGGCGTGGTCCTGCGCACCGGCCGGGGCAGCCGGGGCCTGTCCGCCTTCCTGGTCGAGAGCGACCGCGTGGGGTTCCGCACCGGCTCCCCCGGGTCGCAGAGCGGGCTGCACGGCTTCAGCTTCGGCGAGATCCTCCTGGAGGACTGCCGAGTCCCGGCCGCCAACCGGCTCGGCCGGGAGGGGCAGGGCCTGGACGTCGCCTACTCCTCCTCCACCCTCTACGGGCGGATCAACCTCGCCGCCGTCGCGCTCGGCATCCACACCGCGATCGTCGAGGACACCGTCCGGTTCGCCGAGGGGCGCGTCCTGTACGGCCAGCCGATCAACCAACTTCCCAACATCATGCTCAAGTTGGGCGAGATGCAGTCCCGGCTGATGACCGCCAGACTCGCCGCCTACCACGCCTCCCACCTGCTCGACCACGGCCGCGCCTGCGACGCCGAGCTGATGAACGCCAAGCTCATCAACACCGAGTACGCGCTGGACTCCGCGCGCAACGCCATGGAGATCCACGCCGCCCGCGGACTCCAGCCCGAGTTCGGCATCGAGCGCTACCTGAGGGACGCCACCCACGTCTACCCGCCGGCCGGCACCTCCGACGTCCAGCGGCTGCGGCTCGGGCAGTTCGCCTCGGGCACGTACGGCAAGCAGTGGTCGGCGGAGCTGTCCGACCTGACCAGCTGGGCCTGGAGCGAACTCGCCGCCCAGCGGGACGCCCCGGTGGAGAAGCCGCCGGGACAGGGCGGACGGGTGCTGCCGATGCCACTCGCGGGCTGAGACCCGTCCGCCCGTCCCGCCACGAGCGGTACTTGACCTGTTCCTGACGGCCTCTCCCCGGGGGCCTCACCCGACCTCCGGGGACCGCCGCTTCGACCGGGCCGATGGCCGTGAGCTGCGGCGTCGCGTCGGCGGAGCGTCCGGCACGAGCGCCGCCACGGCGCCATCAGGCCCTCGTACCGGGCCAGTTGATGTTCATCGACGACACTCGGGCTGATAGCGTTCCGTGCCGTCGGCGGCCGCGCTGCACCCCGCCGGGCCAGTGACAGCACGTCACCGGCTCCGGCAGCCCAGGCCTCGACGCCCTGAAGCCCGGCCGCGCCGTACGGGGTCGAACCGCCGCTCGGACCCACCGGTCCGGACCGGCGTCCCGGTTCCCGCGACGCGGCCCTGCAGCAAGGAATCAGATGCCAGGCATACCGGCCCGCCGCACGGGCCACCGCGCCGGCCGGTCCGGCTCACTCCGCGGCCCGCTCCTCTCCCTCGCGCTGGTCCCCAGCCTGGGCCTCGCAGCCGCCTGGGGCTACGCCGTCTACCTGCTGCGCGACTCCGGACAGCGCACCGCGCTGCTGGCCGGCAGCGCGGCCGTCGCCGCGGTGGTGCTGATCAGCCTGTTCCGCGGCGTCCGGACCGCCTGGACGCTGTCCGCGCGGCTGTCCGACCTGCGGGCCGACACCGTCGCGCTCGCCCGGCAGGAGATCCCCGAGGTCGTCGAACGGCTGCGCGCCGGGGAGCAGGTGGCCGCCCCGACCGCCTGGGCACCCTCCCGGCGCGGCGGCGACGACCTCCAGCAGGCCTCGGAGGGCCTGGCCACCGCCCGGCAGGCCGCGGTCGCCGCCATCATCCACCAGGCCCAGGGCCGCGAGGGGACGAAGAAGGTCTTCCTCAACATCGCCCGGCGCACCCAGATCCTGATCCACCGGCAGATCAGCATGCTGGACGCGCTGGAACGCGAGCACGAGGACCCGGAACTGCTGCGCGAACTGTTCGCCGTCGACCACCTGGCCACCAGGATGCGGCGCAACGCCGAGAACCTGGTCATCCTCGGCGGCGCCCTGCCCGCCCGGCGCTGGCGGACCGCCGTGCCCGTGGTCAACGTGCTGCGCAGCGCCGTCTCGGAGACCGAGAGCTACTCCCGGGTCGTCGTCCAGAGCGTGCCGCGCGTCTCGCTCGACGGGCAGGCCGTCGCCGACGTCATCCACCTGGTCGCCGAGCTGATCGAGAACGGCACCACCTTCTCCCCGCCGTACACCCAGGTGCAGGTCTCCGCGCAGGAGGTCCCGACGGGTCTGGCCGTCGAGGTCGAGGACCGCGGGCTCGGCATGACCGAGGAGGAGCACCGGCGGCTCAACGAGTACCTGGCCGACCCTCCCGAGCTGGACGTCTCCGCGCTCGGCGACGACCTGCGGCTCGGCCTGTTCGTCGTCGCGCGCCTGGCCGCCCGGCACGACGTCCGGGTCTCCCTGCGGCCGTCCCCGTACGGCGGCACCCGGGCCGTGGTGCTGGTGCCCTCGGCGCTGCTGGAGCGGGCCGGGCAGCCGCCGCAGTCGGCCGCGGTGCCGGGGCTGCCGTCGGGGGCCCGGATCACCCGGGCTCCGGCGTCCGACGCGCGTCCAGGGGCGGGGGGCGGCAGTGCGGGGGGCGGCTTCCGGCATGGAGTCGGGTCTGGGGCCGGGTCTGGGGCCGGTCCTGGAGCCGGGGCTGGTGTCGGTTCGGGTTCCGGTTGGGGGTCGGCTTCCGGTTCGGGGGCGGGTTCCGGGGCGGGGGCGGGGGCGGGTTCCGGGCACGACGGCCTCGGGCGGGATCCGTCGGACGCGACGACCGTGGGGACGGGCGGACGGCCGGACGGGGGCCAGGGGGCTCCGGGGCCCTTCGGCGCCCCGTACGCCACGGACGGCGGCGGGACCGCCGCTGTCGACGTCGTGCGTGCCGATGCGCCCGACAACGGGGGCCTGCCGGTCGGCGCCGAGATCCCCGGACTGCCCGGCGCCGTGGTCGTTCCCCGGCCCGTGCCGCCCCGCATGTACGACCTGTCGGGCGGCCCCACCGTGGGTCACGGCGCCACCGCGCCGGTGCACGGGGCGCTCCCCGCACCTTCGATCCCGCCGCGAGCCCCCGGGGAAGCCCCCGCCGTCCGGGAGTCCGAGGACCCGCGGTGACGCCCAGACGGACCGTCGCCGCCCCGGCCCTGCCGATGAGCGCGGTCCAGGTACCGCCGGGCGGGCTGGTCCGGCCGGGGCAGGCCGTCTCTGCGGGCCCGCCCCGGGCTCAGGCGTCGGCGTGGAGCGGGTGCAGGTCGGCGAGCGACTCGACCAGCGGCGCCAGTTCGGGGACCTCGGTGGCCTCGGCCAGCGTCGCCTCCAGCGCGGCGTCGTGCACCGGGCGGGCGGCCGTCAGCAGGTCGCGCCCCTCGGGCGTCAGCTCGGTGTAGATGCCGCGCCGGTCGTCCGCGCAGAGGTAGCGGCCGAGCAGGCCCCGGTCTTCCAGGCGGCTGACGAGTCGGGTGGTCGCGCTGCTGCTGAGCGCCGCCGCGCGGGCCAGCTGCTGCATCCGCATGTGCCAGCCGTCCTGGCGGGAGAGCGCCTCCAGCACCGTGTACTCGACCACCGAGAGCTTGAACTCGGCCTGGAGCGCCTTCTCCAGCGCGGTGTCGATCATGCCGTGCAGCGCGGCGAGCGTCCGCCAGCCGCGGGCCCGGATCTCGGCCGCATCGTCGCGGATTCCCATGACTCGCCTACCCTTCCGTCGCGCTGCTCGTGCCCTGTGCCCGACGAGGCCCCGTGCGCGGTGTCGTACGAGGTCTCGTTCCGCGTCTCCTCGTCTTCCTCTGACAAGTATGCCAGTTGGCGCGGAATACCATTCTGTGCAAATAGTTCGACTTATACCCCGGCCGCCTCCTCCTCGGACCAGGCCGCCGCGCACAGCGCCGTGGCCAGTTCCTCGGTGTAGGAAGCCGCCGTCAACCAGGCGGTGGCGAAGGCCTCGTGGTCGTCCGTGACGATCCGGCCGAAGACGTCGCGCTGCCGGTGGGCCGCGCCGGCCCGGAGGCCGTCGAAGAGTTCGGCGGCGGTGGCCAGCCCGGCGGCGCGCAGCAGCGCGCGGTCGGCCGCTGCCGAGGCCTCGCTCGGCGCGAGGGCGTGCCGCCCCGTGGTGACCGTCTGCTCGACCCGCCGGGCGAGCACATGCACGGGCGGGCCGTACGGCACCGGGCCCGATGCCGGGGCCGTCGGCTGGGCCGTCGATGCGTCCACCGGGTCGGCCTGGGTGGCGGAGGCCGTCGCGGGCGCGGCAAGGTCGGCGGTCTGGAGGCGTTCGAGGCCGAGGTTGACCCGGTCCGCCCGCTCCACGGGCCGGGAGAGCGGGCCGGGGTCGTCCGGGGGCGTGCCGATCGCGAGCAGGCACAGCTCGGGACGGTCCGCGCGCTCCAGACGGCCGATCACCCGCAGCCGCAGGCCGGGCGTGGTGGCGAGCAGCGCGAGGTTCGCCCGGAAGGGGAGGTCGGGGTGCTCGTGCGCCGGGCGCAGGACGACCACCGGGCCACCCAGCGGCCCGCCCGCCGACCCGCTCGCCGACGCCCCCGCCGTGCAGCGCGCCAGCAGCTGCGGCGTCCCGCCCGGACCGGTGGGGGCGGTGCCCAGCAGGGTGACGTCCAGGAAGAGCAGGTCGCTCCCGGCCGGGCGGCTCTCGTACGGCAACTCCTGCGCCGCGAGCGCCCGGGCCACCTGAGCGGGCACCGGTTCGGACCAGAGCCGAGCGGCCGGCTCCGCCGTCCACGCCGTGCCCGCCGCCCGGACCGCCCGGACCGAGGCGCCGGCGCCCAGCCGTCCGCCGGTGGACCTGGTCGCGCCCTGGACGGCCAGCCCGGCGCGGCTGAACTCGCGGTGGCTGAGCGCGGCGTCGCCCAGCCGGACCGTCCGGTTGCCGGCCCCGACCGCCTGCGGGGCGGCGGCCGCCGCGTCGTCATGCGGCATCACCTCGGCGATCGTGCTGAGACGCCCGTTGGCGTCCACCGCCCAGCTGACCGCGCCGGCATGGGTGGCCGTCAGCACCGGCTCGGCGAACAGGCCGTAGAGCCGCAGCCCGCCCTCCTCCCGGTAGGCCTGGCGCGCGGTGCCGCGCAGCTCGACGACCGGGGCGGCACCGGCGGCCAGGGCGGTGGTGAGGCCGAGCAGTTCGCGCAGGCCCGCCACCAGGTCGACCAGCCGGTGGTCGGGCGCGCCGGAACGCGCCGCCCGGACCCGGGTCACGACGGTGACGGCGGCCGCTGCCGGGCGGTGCAGGCCCGCCAGCCGCGCCCGGTGGGCCGCGCGCAGCAGTTCGGCCTGGGAGACGGCGCCCGCCCCGCTGACCCCGGCGGCCAGCACGGCGGCCGCGGCCCGGTGGAGGTGGCGGACGGCTTCGAGCTCGACGGCGGTGAGCGGGGTGGGAGCCGGCCGGTCGGCCGACTCGGCGGCCGCCGCCGTGGGTGCCGTCGCGGTGCCGCCCCCGGGCTCGGGCGCTGCCCCGGGCTCGGTCCCGGTTTCGGCCCCGGACTCGGACCCGGGCCCGGGCGCCGGCTCGGGCTCGGCCTCGGCCTCGGCGAGCGGGCAGAGGGTGACCGCGGCGGCCCGGTGCACGCAGGCCGGGGCGAGCAGGCAGCCGCAGCGGACGTCGGCCTCCCCGGCGACCACCCCGCCCGGGGCGTGCAGCACGAGCACCGTCTCCTCGTCCACCTCCACCCGCCACTCGTCGCCCTCTCGGACCACCGGCCGCTCCGCCAGCTTCGCCGCCGCGCCGTCCAGCCGCTTCTGCAGCCGGGCGCTCAGCCCGGCCACCACCTCGGCGACCACCTCGGGCCGCACGCCCGGCCAGTCGCTCGTCCGTGCCGTCACACTCATCGCACCTTCTCCCCCACCCAGCGGGCCAGTTCCAGCGGGCTCAACGCCGCCACGGGCATTCCGGCCGCGACCAGTTGGCCCGCGACCGCCTTCGAGTAACGGGCCGTCCCGGTGTCGTCCAGCGCCGCGCAGCCGAGCAGGTGCACGCCGGAGTCCACCAGCGCCCGGGTCTGGGCCAGCAGCCCGCCGACCGGTCCGCCCTCCTCGAAGTCGCTGACCACCGCGATCAGCGTGCGGGACGGCACCGTCACCAGTTCCCGCGCGTAGCGCAGCCCCTTCGCGATGCTGGTGCCGCCGCCGACCCTCACCTCCAGCAGCAGGCTCAGCGGATCGTCCACCCGCTCCGTGAGGTCCAGGACCTCGGTGGAGAAGGCCACGAAGTGGGTGCTCAGCGAGGGCACCCCGGCCAGGATCGAGGCCGTCAGCGCGGCCCACACCGTGGAGGCCTCCATCGACCCGGAGACGTCCACGACCAGGATCAGCCGCCAGTCGTTGGCCTGCCGCGCCCTGGTCCGGAAGACCGGGCGCTCGGGCACGATCAGGGTGCCGCCGTCCGGCGCGGGACGGGCGGTGGCGAGGTTGGCCCGGATGGTCCGGTCCAGGTCCAGCCCGCCGCCCGGGCGGCGGGACGGGCGCGGCACGGCGATCCCGGTCAGGGCCGGGCGCAGCCTGGTGGCCAGCTCCCGGCTCAACTCGTCCACCAGGCGCCGCACCAGCGGGCGCAGCCGGGCCACCCGGGCCTCGGGCAGACCGCCCGCGTGGTCCAGCACGGTGCGCAGCAGGTCGACGGACGGGCGGACGGCGGACGGGTCGATCGCCTCCAGGACGTCGGTACGGCCCTGCGCGACGGCGGCCGCCAGCACCTCCTCCCGCACGCCGGGGCCGAACAGCGACTCCAACTCCTCGGCCCACTCCCTCACACCGGGGTACGGGGCCTCGCGGCCGCCCTTGCCACCCCGGCTGTCCACGCCCGGGCCGGAACCCTCGCCGTGGCCGCTGCCGTACAACTCGTCCAGGGCGGTGGCGAGTCGGGCGCCACGGCTGCTCAGGCCGCCGCTGCCCGGGCGGCCGAGGAGCAGCCGCCAGCGCTCGGCGGGGGCGAGGGTGCGCGGCGGGGTGGTCACGGCGGGGGGACGGGTGGCCGGCAGCTCCGTGGACGTGGCCGTGGGCGGCGGCGCGGCGACCGGGGGCTCCACGGGTGTCGGGGACAGGAGGCCGCGACGGGCGAGTGCCGCACGCGCCGCGAGGTCCGCGCGTACCCAGCCGGCGAGCACGGCGGGGCCGGCCTCCTCGGGGAGAGCGGCGAGCCGGGTGCCAATGCGCTCCTCGACCAGGGCCAGCAGTCGGTCCCGGGCGGCCGGGCTGAGGGTGTCGAACCCGCCGCGCAGTGCGGGCAGCCGGTCCAGGAAGGCCTCGTCGGGCAGCGAGGTGACCCGCTCCAGCACCGGTTCCAACGCCTGCGGCGCGGAGTCGAACAGGCCCTCCGCAGCCGTCAGCAGACCGACCAGTGCCCGCCCGAGCGCGTGGCGTGCCTCCGGCCCGGTCGCACCGTCCACCCAGGAGGCGGCCCGGCCGCCCAGGGCCTCGGCCGGCTCCTGCCCGAGCAGTACCCGCACCGCACCGGCCGCAGCCCGCACCAACGGGCTCCCCTGCTCGGCGAGTTCGGCCAGCACGTACGCCAGCCGCACCCCACCGAGCCGGTCCGCCCGCCGCACCAGTTCCACCAGCGCCCGAGCGTCCTGTGGGTCGTCCGACCCGCCCAGCCCCTCCAACTGCCGCACGGCGGCGACGGTGAGCACCTCTCCGGCCGCGGCGAGCACGGGCCGGCCCGTCGGTGCGGACGGCGCGCCGGGGCCGGTGCCCGGGTGAGCGTCTCCTGCGGGGGTGGGACGGCCGCCGGCAGGAGTCGCGCCCGTTCCGGCAGGGGCCGGGGCGGAGCCGCGAAGAGCGGAGTCGACGCCACCTCCGGCGGCCTTCCCAGCACCGCCCGCCGGTTCGGTAGCACCGGGGCCGGGCGTGCCGACCACCGCGCCGTTCCCGGCCGCGGCGCCCCCGACGACCGGGGCGTGGCCGGGCCGCTCCGCGAGGGCGGGGCCGTCAAGCGCGCCGGGCGCCGCCACCGCCCCACCATCGCCGGCGGCCTCGCCGGCCGCTTCCGTCCCTCCCACCGGGGCGCGGCCGGGCCGCTCCCCGAGGGCGAGGCGGGCAGGGGCGGCAGGCGCCGAAGCCGTCCCGCCGTCTCCGGCCGCGACGGCACCGCCGTTGGCGGTGGCCACCGCCTCCCCTCCCCCCGGGGTGTAGCCAGGGAAGTGGCCCGCCGTCAGGCGGTCGACGAGTGCCAGGGCGTCGAGAAGATCGGGGAGGGTGGCGGAGGTGGGGAGGACGGTGGTGAGCTGGGTGAGGCGGGTCTCGGCGAGGGTGGGGAGGGCGCAGGAGGCGGCGGCGGTGAGACCGTCGATGATCTCGCGCGGGGTCGGCTGGTCGGTGAGGCGGGCGCGCAGGGCGCCTTCGGCGGCCTGCGCGGGGGTGACGCCGCGGGTGCCGGCCACGGTGAGCATGGCGGCGGTGGCGGGCGTCCAGTGCAGGCGCCAGCGGGTACCAAGAGTCTCGGTGCCGCCGGCGCCGGTGGTGGCGACGGCCTCAGCGTAGGGGACCTCGCAGGCGGTGAGGCGGTGCAGGAGGACCTCTCGGCGGCGGTCGAGGTCGCTGCGCAGCGGGTCGAGGCGCAGTTCGCGCGGGCCTGGGTCGGCGGGGCCGGGGAGGCCGAGGTCGGCGAGGAGGGTCTCGACGGCCGGGCCGAGTCCGCTGCGCGGGGCGGCGGGGGTGGGACGGCCGGTGCGGGTGCCGACCAGGACCTGTTCGAGGGCGCGGGCGACGGCCCGACCGCGGCCGAGGGGTTCGCCCTGGGCGAGGACGGTCTGCACCGCTTCGACGAGTTCGCCGCGGCCGGGGGCGGCGTGGCCGCGCAGTCGGGCGAGGTCCCCGGCCAGGCGGACGATCTCGCGGGCGTCGGCCGGGCCGCTGGGGTGGTCCTGGGTGCGCAGGGCGGCGCAGATCCGGACGGCGGTGGTGGTGAGTGCCTCGGCGAGGCGTTCCGGGTCGCCGCCGGCGTCCAGGACGGTGTGCTGCCACTCCGGGTCGCGGATGCCCGCCGGGTAGCCGGAGCGGGCGTCGAGCAGCGGGTAGGTGTACGGGATCAGGGACAGGACGTGCCCGGGGTCGTCCGGGTGCGGCGGCTCCTCGGTGGCGAGCGGGCCGTCGAGCAGGGCGGGGGCGTGGAAGGCGCCGATCACGGCGGCGACCCGGCGCCCGCCGGCCGACGCGGCCTGGATGCGGGCCCGCATCCAGGCCTCGCGGCGCAGGTCGTACGGGTCGACGCCGGGGCCGGTCTCGGCGTCGCGGCGCAGCGCCCAGCCGACCAGCAGGGCGGCGCGCCGGACGGCCTCCGGGGTGGAGCCGGGTGCGGCCGTCTCGACCAGGCGGTCCCACAGGTCCTCGTCGGAGTCCCGTCCGGTGAGGCGGTGGCGCAGCGCGTCGGCGACTCCGGGCGCGTCCGGGGTGGCGTCGGTGTGTCGCCGTTCGGCCGTGCGGGCGGCGCGGTGGGCGAGCGGGAGGTCGCAGGCGATGGCCTCCACTCCGTTGCGCCGGGCCCAGCGCAGGGCGGCGAGTTCCGGGGAGAAGTCGGCGAACGGGTAGAAGGCGGGCCCGGCCGCCTCCCCGAGCCCGGACGCGTCCCCGGCCGCGTTCCCGGCGCCGGCCCCGGCCGGGGCCGCGGCGAGGGCGACCGGGGCCTGGGTGGCCTCGTCGGCGAGCCAGTCGAGCCAGGGCTGGAACTCGGCGGGCAGCTCGACCAGGACGGCCTGCGGCCGGGCAGCGTCGAGCAGCGCGGGGACGACCGCGCTGAGGGACGGCGCGTGGTGGCGCACGCCGATCAGGTAGGGCCCGGGGCGGCCGGTGCCGGAGGCGGCCAGCCGGTCGGCCTCGGCCCGGACCTCGCGGTCCGTGTCCTCCGGGCGGTGGATCTCCGCGCTGCTCATGGGATCAGGCCTCCAGTACCGAGCGGAGGTCCCACAGGGTGCGCCAGGTGGCGGCGCCCTGTTCGGCGCGGCGGCGGACCGGGCCGTCCCAGTAGCCGAGCAGCCGGCCCGCGTCGGACGGTTCGTCCTTGCGGACGACGCCGAGGAGCTGGCCGGGCAGCCGGCCGAGCAGGTCCCCTCCGTCGGGCAGGTAGGCGGCGCTGACGCCGAGCGAGGTGGCGACGGAGACCGCCTCGGCGGTGCTCATCACGGTGGAGGGGCGTTCGACGTCCCAGCCCTCGGTGGAGCGGCCGGTGCGCAGGTCGCGGAAGGCGGTGACCAGGGCCTCCAGGACGGCGTCGTCCACCGCGTAGGCGGCGCCGGCCCGGGCCACGGCGGCGGTGGACTGGCGGCGGACCAGGTCGACCTCGGCGGCGAGGCTGCCGATCGGGCCGACCGTCTCGAAGTTGAACCGCCGCTTGAGCGCCGCGGACATCTCGCTGACGCCCTTGTCGCGCAGGTTGGCGGTGGCGATCAGGGTGAAGCCGGCCGCGGCGTGCAGCTGCCCGTCCGGGGTGCCGGCCAGCTCGGGGACGGCGATGCGCCGCTCCGAGAGCAGCGAGACCAGGGCGTCCTGCACCTCGGGCAGGCAGCGGGTGACCTCCTCGACCCGGGCGACCGCTCCGGTGGTCATCGCGGTGAGCACCGGCGAGGGGACGAGGGCCTCGCGGCTGGGCCCCTTGGCCAGCAGCAGGGCGTAGTTCCAGCCGTACTTGAGCTGGTCCTCGGTGGTGCCGGCGGTGCCCTGGACGGTGAGCGCGCTGGTGCCGCAGACGGCGGCGGCGAGCAGTTCGGAGAGCATGGACTTGGCGGTGCCGGGCTCGCCGACGAGGAGCAGGCCGCGCTCCCCGGCGAGGGTGACGACGCAGCGCTCGACCAGGGCGCGCTCGCCGACGAACTTCGGCTCGATGACCAGGCCCTTGCGCCCGGCCTTGAGCTTCTCGCCGCCGCTGCCCATCACGAAGGTGACCACGGCGCGCGGTGTCAGGTGCCAGCCGGGCGGGCGCGGGCCGCTGTCGTGGGCGGCCAGGAACTCCAGTTCGGCGGCGTACTTCTCCTCGGGCGGGACGGTCTGCCGGTCCGCGGCGGCGGGGGCGGTGGTGGTGGTCGTGCTCATCGGCGGGCCTTCCTGCGCTTGCTGGTCTGGAGCTCTTCGTAACCGGGGGTGTCGCCGTCGACGGTCCGCTGCCAGGCCCGGGTGAACAGCTCGGGGACAGGCAGGGTGACCAGCGCGGGCCGGTGGGTGGGCAGGTCGTACAGGGCGGCCTTCCAGGTCTCGGCGGGCAGCGCGGGCGACTTGGCCTCCTGCCAGCCGCCGGGCAGGAAGAGGCTGCGGCCGGCCCGGGCGCGCTTGGCCTCCAGCACCAGGCCGGTGGCGGCGAGTTCGGCGCGGGCCTTCTTCAACCGGGCGGGCTTCCAGCCCGTCCAGCGGGCGGCGTTGCGGTCGGTCGGGTCGGGCAGGGCGAGCAGCTGGAGGTAGAGCGTGGCCGCGTCCTCGCCCAGGCCGTGGGTGCGGGACACCTCGGCGACCAGCCCGGGAACGGACAGCCGCGGGTTCTGCAGCCAGGCCGGGCCCTCGCCGCCGGCCGGCGCGGCGGCGGAGGCCAGCTGCTGCGGCTCGCCGCGCAGCACGGCCTCGATGGCACGCCGCTCGACGGAGTACCAGTAGCTGTCGGAGAGCCCGTCGAGCAGTTCGAGCAGCGGGTCGTCCGGGCCGGTGAGGGCGGCCGGGCGCAGCCAGACCCGCTCGTACTTCTCGTGGTGCGGTGCCAGGATGAGCGCCGGCCCGCAGCGGACCAGGCCGTCCGGGTCGGCGCCGCCCTCGGCGGGCAGCCCGAAGTGGGTGCGCAGGACGGCGGACAGCGGGGCGCCCTTGACGGTGCTGATCAGGTGGAGGTCGAGCAGCAGCTCCGGGTCGGCCAGCCGGTCGCGCAGCGCGGTGGCGGCGGTGGGCAGCAGTGGGCGCAGCGGGCTGTCGGCGGGCAGGTGGTAGGCGAGCCAGCGCAGTGCCTCGACGGTGTCGCGCAGCGCGCCGTTGTCGGGGAGGGCGGAGGCGTCCTCGGGGACCAGCCGGGGGCCGGACCCGCCTTCCTCGGTGATCCGGTAGCCGGTGCGTCGGGTGAGCCACGGGGTGCGGGAGGAGTTGAGCACCGCCTCGACGGTGTCGATGGACACGCCCTGGACGGTGGCCAGCGCCTCCTCGGGGAGGGTGACGAGCCGTCCGAAGCGCCGGATCCACTCCTCGGCTCCGGCGGTGAGGTCGGGGCCGTCCGTCCACAGGGTCTTCGGGTCGGCGGGCAGCAGGGCGCCCCAGACCGCGGCGAGGCCGGCGTGGTCGTGGCCGCACAGCCAGGACCGGGCGGCCTTGAACTCGCCGGCCTTGAGCCCGAGTTCGGCGGGAACGGCGACGGAGCTCCAGTGCAGCAGGCCGGACGGCGGGCTGAGCAGCAGGGCGGCGCGGGCGGCGCCGATGCCGGTGAGCGCGCTGAAGGCCTCGGCCCGGGCGTGGTCTACCGGGATGGTGCGGCGCAGCGCGGCGACCCGCCAGAACTTGGCGACCCAGGCGGCGGAGACCAGTTCCTCGGTGCCGCGCTCCGCGACGGTGGTGAAGTGCGCGACGGGGCCGAACTCCCCGCTCGGGTCGTGGTCGACGGCGAGCCAGTGGACCGTGCCGTCGTTGTACTGCCGCCGGTGGCCGAGGATGACGACGGTGCGCTCGCCGTGCCGCAGCACCTCGCCCTGGCGGCGGGTGGCCTGCCGGTTGCCGGTGCCGTTCGCGGCCGCCGGGACCGGCTCGGCGAGGACGATCTCGCGCAGGGTGGCGCCGCGGTCGGCCAGCGGGCCCCTGGTCAGTTCGCCGAGCAGCAGGACCAGCGAGGAGCGGTGGGCGGGCTGGGTGAACGGCGCGGCCACCGCGTAGGCGAGGGTGTGCAGCCGGCCGAGCAGGTCCAGCCAGCCGTGGTGGGCGTCGGCGCTGCGCAGGGTGACGGTGGCGGGGGTGGTCCAGCCCTCCCCGGCGGCGGCGGGCGGGGCGGCGAGCACGGCGCTGACGGTGCGCAGGTTGTTGAGCACCGCCCACTGCTCGGACTCGCCCCAGTTGCTGCCGAGGCCGTCGATCCCGGGCAGCACGGCCCGCACGGCGTCACGCAGTTCGTGGTCACGGCCGTGGTCGGGCCGCCACTCGGTGTCCTTCGCCGTGTTCGGGCGCTCGGCCTCCGGCTGCGGGAGGAACCGGGCGACCTGGTCGAGCAGGTTGGCCGCGGTGCGGGCGAGCCCGGCGACGCCGGCCAGCAGCCGCGGGTGGGCGATGCCGGGCAGGGCGGCGCCGACCGCCTGGACGGGTAGGGAGCGCAGGGCCTCGCCGTTGCGGGCGAGCGGGCGGCGCACGCCCTGGACGGTGAGCCAGCGCCGCTCGTCCTCCGGGCCCGGCTCGGCGTCGACCGGCCAGGCGGCGTCGATCAGCCGGGCGGCCTGCTCGGCGGTGACGGCGCGCAGCACCTCGGAGCCCGCCTCGTCGCGCGGGCGCAGGGCGTGCCAGTGCGGGTAGGGCGGGATCAGCGGGGTGCCGGCGGCGGAGAGTTCTCCGGAGCGGCAGGGGCGCAGGTCGGTGGTGCGGTCGGCGCGGCCGGTGAGGTCGGGCAGGTTGAGCGCGAAGTGGTCGCCGGAGGCGTGGCTGACCACCGGCGCGGCCGCGCCGGGCAGGCTGAGCCGGCCGACCGGGACGGTGTCCGTGCGCTGACCGGCCAGCGGCACCACGATGCGCTGCCCGTCGGCGGTGAAGGTGGTGACGGCCTTGCCGGGCTCGACCCGGGCCCAGCTGCCGAGCACGGTGCCGTCGGTGCCGAGCGGGGTCCGTTCCAGGCCGGGCTGGAACGGCAGCAGCCAGGTGCTGCGGTGGACCAGCCGGCCGGCCGGGGCGGTGGCGGCGATCACCGGCGGTTCGGCGGTGCGGCCCAGGGTGCCGGTGGCCGGGTCGAGTTCGCGCAGGACGGCGTCGCCCTCGGAGGTGCGGCGCTGCGTCCAGTAGCCGGTGCCGTCGCCGAGGACGCGGTGTTCCTGGGGCATCCGGGTGTCGCCGGCGTGCAGCGGGCGCTCGCCGGTGGTGCGGCCGCCGCCGGGCAGTTGGAGGGACGGCGCCTCGGGATCCCGGTTGCCGTAGTAGTAGCCGGCGATGGTCTGGCCCTCGAGCTCGAACTGCTCGTCCGGGCGGCTGGACCAGTAGGCGAGCTGCTTGCCCTCGTGCCGCCAGGCGACCAGCAGCTCGCCGTCGACCAGGCGCAGCCTGGTGCGGGCGGCCGGGCCGGGCGTGCGCAGGGTGTGCTCCAGCAGGATGCCCTCCGGACCGACCACGACGGCCCGGTCGCGGCGGGAGAGGATCAGCTGCGGCCAGGCGTCCTCGATGACCAGCTCGTCCAGGCCGGCGACGCCCAGGCTGGGGACGGGGTGCTGCGGGGCGTCGGCGGCGGGCGGGTCGGCGAGCTTGCCGAGCGCCTCCTCCAGGGCGGGCCAGCCGAGTTCGTCGAGGATGCCGGCCCGGAGGGCGTCGGTGAGCAGCGTGGTGACGTCGAGGGCGGCGATCCGCTCGGCGACGGCCGGGGCGACCGTCCGGACGGCCGTGCGGTACTGGCCGATCGAGCGGACCAGGTCGGCGGCGCCGGCCAGGCCGCGGGCGGCGGACAGTTCCTCGACGCGCTCCTCGGCCCATTCGGCGAACAGCTCGTTGAGCACCGGCAGGGCGGGTGCCTGCCGCTTGACGGCCGTCTCCCAGGCGCCCGGGGTGGCGCGGCGCAGCAGCGGACGGTACCGCTGGTCGGCGGCGACGGCGGTGAGGGCGGGGCTGTCGGGGCCGCACTGCGCGACCCACTCGCGCAGGTCGAGGCCGAGGCCGGACGGCGGGTCGGCGACCGGGACGCCCGCGGCCAGCAGCTGGTCCAGCAGGTCGATCCGGGTGTGGCTGCCGCGGATGCCGGTGTGGAGGTCGACCGGGACGGCGTCGGCCTTCAGCCGCTCGGCCATCCGGCCGGCCAGCGCGAGCGTGGCCGGGCAGCTGGGCCGGCTGCGCCAGCCGCGGCCGTGGTGGTTGCACCAGCGCTGGAGCCAGGCGGCGGCGGGTTCGGCGCCCTCGGGGCGGGGGCCGGTGAGCAGTTCCTCGGCGCCGGTCTCGGCGAGCAGCTCCAGCCAGGCGGTGTCGTGCGGGGCCGGGTCGGTGGAGGCCGGGTCGGGCAGCAGTTCCAGCAGGCGGGTGCGGACCGCCGCGTCTGCGCGGCCGAGTTCGACCAGCGCGCCGTGCCAGGACTTCCAGAACGCGCCGGGCGCCCGGTTGACCGCCGGGGAGTCCAGCAGTTCGGCGAGCAGCGCGTGTTCGTGCTCGGCGCGGTCCAGTCCGGCGGCCCTGATCAGGGCGCGGGCGTCCTCGGCGACCCCGGCGTACGGGGCCATGCCGGCCGCGGAGCGCTCGGTGCACAGCTGGCGGAAGCGCTGCCAGGCGGTCAGCGGGTCGAGTCGCTGGGCGAGTTCCTTGACGTACTGGCGCAGGGACTTGACGGTGAGCGCGCCGGCCAGGGCGAACTCCAGGAAGACGGCGCGCAGCCGCTCCTCGTCCACGGTGAGGCCGTGGGTGCGTTCGGCCTCGCGGGCCTTGCCGAACCAGGCGGCGGCGTAGGTCCGGTTCTCGTGGCGCAGGAAGATCCGGCCGACCTCCTCGCAGAAGGTGGGAAGGAAGTGCGGGACGGCCCGGCCGAGGCGCACGGCCAGTTCGTCGAAGCCGTCCTTGGCGGCGCCGGGCTTGGAGGCGGCCTGGCGGGCGAGCCGCTCCATCTCCTTGACCAGGGCGAGCGCGTGGTGGCCGTTGGCCGGGTCGTGGACCAGGGCCCAGGCGGGGAAGCCGAGCGCCTCCTGGCGGACCTGGCCGACCTCGGCGGGCGCGGCCTCGGGGGCCAGGCCGAGGAAGTCGAGGGCGAGGTCCTCGGCCTGCCCGAGGGAGCCGGGGACGAGCCGGACGATCCGGCGCCCGTCGAGCGCGGGGTGGGTGTAGGTGCGGGCGGTGAGGACGTCGGCGGCGCTGTCGGGGCGGCCGGCGTCGGGAAGCGTGCCGGGCGGGAGCACGGCCCCGGCGTCGAGCAGTTCCTCGGGCGTGGCGGCGGTCGGGTTCACGGTGGTGGTCATGCGGTCTCGTCCCCCTGGATCGTGCGGCCGGCGTACAGGGCGGCGGCCATCCGCATGCCCTCGGACCAGGCGACCGGTCCGACCTCGGTGAGCGGCAGGGCGCGGCCGTCGGGGCCGGCCCAGCTGAGCGCGCCGGTCTCGCACTCGTCGTACTCGTAGTAGTCGCCGACCCAGACCCGGGCCTCGACGGTGCGGCCGCCCTCGGTGACCGCCTGGACGGCGGAGCCGCCGCGGACCCGGCAGCCGAGCCGGTTGCTGCGCCCGACCAGCTCGCGCAGTTCCCGGTAGCGCCCGCCGGCGTAGGTGGTGACCTCGGTGCCGGCCGGCACCTGCGCGGGCCGGTGCCAGACCTCGCGGTAGAGCTGCTGGACGCGCTGGGAGACGCCGAGTTCGACGGCGAACTCGCGCAGCTCGTCGAGGTCCTGGAGCAGGACGGGGTGCGGTATCAGGACCTCGCCGTCGGTGAGGCGCACGGTGTCGCCGTCCAGGTCGACCAGGCCGAGGCCGCGCTCGGCGTCGGCGCCGCGCAGGAAGCCGGCGACGGAGCCGTCCGTGGCGGTGACCACGAGGTCCTTCAGGACGCCCTGCCAGGCGTCGTCCGGCCACACGGCGGTGAGCACGGCGGCGGGCACCGGCAGCGAGCGGACCATCCAGCGCTCGACGTCCTCCAGGCAGCCGCGCTCGTGCGCGGCCAGCCACTCCGCGAGCTGCTTGAGCTGGGTGACCACCGGGTCGTCACCGAGCTTCGACGGTAGGGACTTGAGGTCGCGGCCCGCCGCGTTGCGGCACACCACCCTGCCGTCCCCGTCGAGCGCGACGCGGTACCCTCCCGCGCCCGTCTCCACCCATGCCACGGCCGTACTCCTCCCACCAGGGAAACACCTGTCGATCGCCTTGCTGACCAGCGATGCGAGGAACGTAGCGAGGGGTACTGACAACGCGACGGGCGGGGTGAACGCGGGCCCTGACATGGCGAATTCAAACCACTCGAACGAGTGATCGAAGAAGCGAAGAAAGGCGGGGCCGCTGCCCCCACGCAGCCGCCCCGCCCGTCCTTCAGCCCCCCGGCCCCCGGCCCCTCAACCCGGCGGCGCCTCAACCCAGCGGCGCCCGGGGCACGATCACCGGCGCACCGTCGCCCGGCGCCGCGAGCACATGGCTGTCGATGTCGTACAGCGCCCGCACCAGCGGCGCGTCCACCACCTCGCGCGGCGGCCCGCAGGCCACCACCGCGCCGTCCCGCAGCGCGACCAGCAGGTCCGCGTAGCGGGCGGCCGCCGCGAGGTCGTGCAGCACCATGACCACCGTCCGCCCGCCCGCCGCGACCCGGCGGACCAGTTCCAGCACCTCCACCGCGTGGCCGAGGTCGAGCGCGCTGGTCGGCTCGTCGAGCAGCACCACCGGGGTGTCCTGGGCGAGCACCATGGCGAGCCAGCAGCGCTGGCGCTGCCCACCGGAGAGCCGGTCGAGGCGGCGGTCGGCGAGGTCCTCGACGCCGGTGGCGCGCAGCGCCTCGGCGGTCAGCCGCTCGTCCTGCTCCGACCACTGGCGGAACAGTCCCTGGTGCGGGTGGCGGCCGTAGCGGACGAGCCCGGCGACGGTGACCGCCTCCGGGGCCTGCGGACTCTGCGGCAGCAGCGCGACCCGGTGGGCGGCCTGGCGCGGGCGCAGCCGCCACACGTCCTCGCCGCCGACCAGGACCCGTCCGCCGTCCGGCCGGTGCAGCCTCGCGACGGACCGCAGCAGGGTGGACTTCCCGCAGCCGTTCGGGCCGACCACCGCCACCACCTGCCCGGCCGGTACGGTGAGGTCGACGCCGCCGAGCACCGGGCGCCCCGGCCCGTAGCCGGCACTGAGACCCTCGATCGTCAACTCCATGGCAGTCTCCCCCTCGCCCGGCGCGCGCTCAGTTGCCGCCCAGCGCCTTGGAGAAGTCGCCGATGACGACGTCGGCGGCGAGCGGGCCGCCCCGGGTGGACCAGACCGAACCGTCCACGGTGACGGTGTGGTTGTTCTTCACCGCGCCCAGCTCCTGGTAGGCGGACTTGGACTGGACGTCCTTGAGCGCGGCCTTGCCGTCGTCGGTCAGGGTGGAGAGGAACAGCCAGTCCCCGTCGATCTCGCCCAGCTTCTCCAGGCTGAGCGCCGGGCTGTGCGCGTTGCCGTCCTTGTCCTGGGCGGCCGGGCGGGTCAGGCCCATGTCCAGGGCGACGCCACTGGCGAACTGCTTCTTCTCCATCCAGCTCGGGCCGGTGGGGTTCCAGCGCACGATGGAGACGGCTGCGCCCTTGTTCTTGCCGAGCTCGCCGCCCGCCTTGGCGGCCTTGGCCTCGTAGTCGCCGATCACCTTGTTGGCCTGGTCCAGCTTGTTGACGGCGTTGCCGATGCCGCGGAAGGCGAGCTTCCAGTCGTCGGTGGGCGCCATGGTGACCAGCGTGGCGGGGGTGATCTCGCGCAGCTGCTTGAGCACCTGCTCGTCCTGCATGTCGCCGGCCAGGATCAGGTCCGGCTTGGCGGCGATCACCTTGTCCATCACGGGCTGCAGCAGGTTGCCGACCACCGGGACGCCCTGCACCTTGTCCTTGAGGTACGCGGGCGGCTCGGCCAGGCCCTGGCCGTTGGTGATGCCGGCCGGCTTGACGCCCAGGGCGAGCACCGCGTCCAGGTCCTCCTGGGTGAGGGTGACGATCCGCTTGGGCTCGGCGGGAACCTCGACGGCCTTGCCGGTGGCGTCCTTGACGGTCCGCTTGTCACCGCTGCCACCCTTGCCGCCGCCGGCCGCGTCCGCCGCCGGGGAGGCTGCCGTGGACGAACCCGAGGAGGAGGACCCGGAGGAGCCGCAGCCGGTGAGCAGGAGCGCGGCCGCCCCGGTGACGGCCAGCGCCTGGGCCGCACGGCGGCGGACGGGGCTGAGCGGGCGACGGGCGAACGGCATGGGGGCCTCCGGGGCAATGGTGGTACGGGAGTTGAGCGAGGTCCGGGCAGCTCGACGGAGCGGGGGTGCCCCACGGACGGGCTCGATCATTAGGTTAGCCTTACCTTATGACATTGTCGCAAGTCGTCGTCCACCCGGCGCCCCCGGCGCCCCCCGCCACCGCGCCGAAGCCCCGACGGCCCCGACGGCCCAGGCGGCCCAGGCGGCCCGGGCAGCGCACGGAGGGCCCCCGCCCCACCTGGCCGACCGTCACGGCGGCGGTGGTGCTGCTGCTCGCCCTGACCGCGCTCTCGCTGTCGATCGGCGCCGGCGAGGTCGGCCCCGGCCGGGTGCTGGACTACCTACTGAACCGCGACGGTGCCCGCGCCGACGGCCGGCTCGCCCTGGTCGTCGGCGACCTCCGGCTGCCGCGCACCCTCACCGCCCTGCTGGTCGGCGCCGCGCTCGGCGTCGCCGGGGCGCAGCTGCAGTCCGTCACCCGCAACCCGCTGGCCGAGACCGGGCTGCTCGGCGTCAACGCCGGCGCCTCGCTGGGCGTCGTGCTCGGCATCGCCGTGCTCGGCGTGCAGACCTCCTTCGGCTACCTCGCCTTCGCCTTCGGCGGCGCGGTGCTCGCCAGCACCGTGGTGCTGCTGGTCGCCAGCACCCGGGGCGGCGGCTCGCCGATGCGGCTGGTGCTCGCCGGCTCCGCCGTCGCGGCGATCTTCCGCGGGCTCACCGATGTGCTGATCGTCAACTCCCCCGAGGCGTACGAGCGGTACCGGGTGTGGGTGCTCGGCTCGCTGGCCGGGGTGGAGGGCTGGACGACACTGCGCCAGCTCGCCCCGGTGCTCGGCGCCGGGTTCCTGCTCGCCGCCCTCACCACCCGGCCGCTGACCGCACTCGCCCTCGGCGACGACCTCGCCCGCGGCCTCGGCCACCGGCCCGGCGCCATCCGGGCCGCCGTCGCCGTCGCCGTCACCCTGCTGACCGCCTCCGCGGTCGCGCTGGCCGGGCCGGTCGCCTTCCTCGGGCTGCTCTCCGGCTTCCTCGCCCGCGCCGTCGCCGGCCCCCGGGTCGGGCGGCTCACCCTGCTCGCCGCGCTGTCCGGCGCCGCCGTGCTGACCGGCGCCGACGTGCTCGCCCGGGTGGTGGCCCGCCCCTTCGAGGCCCCGGTGTCGGTGATCGTCGCACTGATCGGCGCCCCGGCCCTGATCGCGATCGTCCGCTCGCGGCGCTCCGCCGCGCTGTCCATGGCCGCCCCCGCCGAGTCCGCGCCGCCCGCCGCCCGCCGGGGCGAAGCTGCCGCACCCAAGCCGGACTTGGCGCTGCGGTACGGCACCTGGTCGCTGCTGCTGCCGCACCGGGCCCTGCTGGCCTCGCTCGGCCTGGCCGCCGCGCTGCTGGCCACCGTGGTGGTCTCGGCGCACGCCGGGCAGAGCGAACTCGACCTCGCCCGCACCTTCCAGGCCGTGTTCGGCCACGGCGACCGGCTGGACGTGCTGCTGGTGCAGAAGTTCCGGCTCGGCCGGATCGTCGCCGGGCTCGCCGCCGGGGCCGCCCTCGGCCTGGCCGGCTGCCTCACCCAGACCCTTGCCCGCAACCGCCTGGCCACCCCCGAACTCCTCGGCGTCAACGACGGCGCGACGGCCGCCGTGCTGATCTCCGCCGGCACCGCGGGTACCTTCGGCGCCTGGTGGGCCGGACCGCTCGGCGCGCTGGTCGCCGTCCTGGTCGTCACCCTGGCCTCCGGCGGGCTCGGCGCGCGCGGCTACCGGGTCCTGGTGGTCGGGCTCGCCATGTCCGCGTTCGCCTCGGCCGTCATCCAGGTCGCGATGGCCCGGCGCTCGCTCAACTCGGCGAGCTCGCTGTACATCTGGACCAACGGCAGCCTCAACGGGCGGGACCTCGCCGTCGCCACGCCCGCGCTGATCGGGCTGGCGGTGCTGGTGCCGATCGCGCTGGCGGTGGCCCGGCGGCTGGCGGTGCTGCGCTTCGACGACAGCGTCGCCTCCGCGCTCGGCGTCGACCCGGGCCGGGTCCGGCTCGCCTGCCTGCTGCTGTCCGTCGCGCTGGCCGGGCTGGCGGTCGGCGTCTGCGGGCCGGTCGGCTTCGTGGCACTGGCCGCGCCGGTGATCGCCGGGCGACTGGCCGGGCCCGCGCGGGTGCCGGTGCTCGGCTCCGCGCTGACCGGCGCCCTGCTCGTCGTGCTCGCGGACACGCTGGGGCGGGTGCTGTTCGCCGGGGTGGAGATCCCCGTCGGCATCGTCACCACCGTCCTCGGCGGTCCCTTCCTGCTCTGGGTGCTGCTCGGCCGCAAGGGCAGCCCCGCATGACCACTCCTGGAGGCCCCACCGTGGAAACCCGCTCCCCGCTGATCGCACCCGACCCCACCGACCCGGCCTACCGCCTGGTCACCTTCACCCACCGGGGCGGGGACTGCGACGGCGTGCTCGCCCTCCTGCACACCGTCACCGACAAGGACCGCCACGCCGGGGACCTGACACCACATCTGATGGAACGTCAGATCAACGGGACATGGTCGATCACCTACCGGCTGCGCGCGGACCACCGCGCCTCCTACCAGCTGTACCCGTTCCGGGGCGAGGCCCCCGGCACCACCCGCCCCGACTGGCTGCGCGTCCTCGACCACGCCCGCCCCGACCCGGACGACCGCGAGCCCCGGCTGCCCGCACGCGACGGCCGCCACCCCTCGTCGGTGCTCAGCCTGCCCGCCGCACCCGCGCAACCGTACGTACGGCGGCGCGAAGGCGTGCCGCGCGGGCGGACGCTCGCCCGTACGGCGGCCGGTCGGCGGGTGGACGTCCACCTCCCGGCCGGGCACCGCGCGGACGGCGGGCCGTACCCGGTCGCGGTGCTGCTGGACGGCGAGATGTGGGGCGAGGCGCTGTCCGTCGGCGACACCCTCGACAACCTGACGGCGGACGGCGCCATCCCGCCCACCGTCGCCCTGCTCGTACACACCATGGGCCCTCAGCGGCCGGACGACCTGAGCTGCAACCCGGCCTTCGTCGACCTCCTCGCCGACCGCTTCCTCCCGTGGGCCGCAACCGAGTTCGGCGCGAGTACCGACCCTTCGGGCACGGTCGTCGCCGGCCAGAGCGCCGGCGGTCTCACCGCCGCCTACGCGGCCTACCGCCGCCCGGAGCGCTTCGGCAACGCGCTCTGCCAGTCCGGGTCCTTCTGGTGGCCGGACGAGACCGAGTTCGACGCCGGCAGCGAGTGGCTCACCCGCCGCTTCGCCGCCGAGGAACGGCGCCCGGCCCGCTTCTGGATCGAGGTCGGCCTCCAGGAGTGGATGCTCCTCGCCCAGAACCGCCACCTGCGCGACGTGCTCACGGCCCGCGGCTACGACCTCGCCTACCGCGAGTTCAACGGCGGCCACGACTACGCCTGCTGGCGCGGCGGGTTGGCGGACGGGCTGGCGCATCTGCTGGGGTCACCCGGGGGGATGGTTTCGGGCTGATTCGCGTACCTCCAGGCCACCGGGCGTCTAGCGTCGGAGCCCACACCGGATGACCTTGGGGGTCTGCGATGAAAGCGTCCTTGCCCACCATGCCGCCGCCGATGTCGTGGCGGTACTGCGGCAACCAGATCAAGCTGTGGCGGACCCGCGCCGGCGTCAGCCGGGAGACCCTGGCGGAGGAGGCCGGGTACACCATCGAGAGCCTGCGATCGATGGAGGCGGGACGGCGAAAGCCGTCGCAGCACATGCTGCAGGTGGCGGACGACCTGTGCGACGCGAAAGGGATTCTGGTGGCGGGAACGCAGTTCCTGAAACCGGAGAAGTATCCACAATTTGCCGAGGAGTACATTCGGAACGAGGAAGAGGCGGTGGCCATAAGCTGGTACGAGAACCAGCTCTTTCCCGGCCTGCTTCAGACAGAGGAGACGGCCAGGACCATCATCGATGGCTGTTGGCCTCCACTGGACGACGAGACCGTCGCAGCGCGGGTGGCTGCTCGCCTTGAACGTCAGCGGTTGCTGAACATCCAGACCAAGGCGTTCAACTTCGTGATCGAAGAAGCCGTCCTACATCGTCGCCTCAGCACGGAAGAAGCCCACGCGGAGCAGCTGCGACACCTCCTCACCATCGGCAAGCAACGCAACGTCGTCATCCAGATCGTTCCCTCGAAGGGTTTCCACCCCGGTCTGGAAGGACCGCTCATCCTCCTGGACTTGCCCGAACACCAGCGGATCGCCTATGAAGAGGGACAGACGGGCGGGCGGCTGCACGCGGACGCCGACAAGGTGCAGCTGCTGAGCCAACGTCATGAAAGGATCCTCCGGCAGGCTCTCACTCCGGAGAAGTCGGCCGAGTTCATCAACACGCTGGTGGAGGATCAGTGAGTCGTGAGTTGGTCTGGTTCAAGTCCAGCCACAGCGGGAGCGAGGGCGGCGCCTGCGTCGAGGTCGCCCTCACCCCGGGCACCGTCCACGTCCGGGACTCCAAGGACAAGGCCGGCCCCCAACTCGCCTTCGCTCCCGAGGTGTGGGCCGACTTCGTCGCGTTCGCCGGGAGCACTTCTCCCAAGGCCGGCTGAGGCCGCCCCCGGCCGTGTTAGCGTCCCGGGGACGGTGCGGCGGTGTCGGCCCCGGCCTGCCAAGACGACACTCTCTGGAGACCTCATGTCCGCTGCCGGTACTCCGATCGCCCGTCCGCTGGACGTGCGGTGGATCCACGGCTCTCCGTCCGCGAAGCACAACACGGACCCGGACATCCAGGTCTACGAGTACGACGAGCACACCGTCATCCTGCGCCAGAACAAGGCGGTCCACTGCGAGGCGCCGTTCATGTTCCTGCTGTTCGGGACGGAACGGGCGGTGCTGATCGACACCGGGGGGACGGCCGAGGCCGCGTACTTCCCGCTGCGCTCCACGGTCGACGAGCTGGTGGAGAAGTGGCTCGCCCGCAACCCCCGACCCGGTGGCGAGTACCCGCTGCTGGTCCTGCACACCCACCCGCACGACGATCACTTCGCCGGCGACGTCCAGTTCGCCGACCGGCCGGCGACCACCCTGGTCGGTCCCGAACTCGAAGCGGCCTGGCCGTACTTCGGCTTCGACCGGGACGATGAGGCGGTGGCCCTGGTCGACCTCGGCGGCGGTCGGGTGCTGAAGTGCCTGGCCACCCCGGGACACGACCAGGCGTCGGTCACCTACTACGACCCGTGGACCGGCTTCCTGCTCACCGGCGACACCGTCTACCCGGGGCGGATCTACATCACCGACTGGCCGGCCTTCGGGCGGACCGTCGAGCGGCTGGTCGCGTTCGCCGAGAACCACCCGGTGACGCACGTGCTCGGCTGCCACATCGAGATGACCCGTGAGCCGGGCATTGACTACCCGATCCGCGCCACCTACCAGCCCGAGGAGCCCCCGCTCCAGCTCACCCCTGCCCACCTGCAGCAGCTCCGGGCCGCCGTCGCCGAACTCGGCGACCGGCCGCGCCGGTACCCGCTGGACGACCTGATCCTCTGGCCGGTCGGCTGAGCCTCTCGGATGTCGGAGGCGTCATGAACAACGCGTTGACCTGGTTCAAGTCCAGCCACAGCGGCACCGAGGGTGGCGCCTGCGCCGAGGTCGCCCACGGCACGGGACCCGAGGCCGCTCAGTCCCAATAGGCACCAGCCGGGCCGGGTCCAACTCGGTGACGTCCTCGGGCAGGTAGCTGAGGCCGGGGTTGCGGACGGAACCGACCTCGGGCGCGGAGAGATCGCCGTTCCCGAGACTGCTCGAAACGGCTTGTCGAACGATCGGACCAGGCCCCAGACTTGCCCCCATGTCGACTGAACGAACCTCCCGGTCCGTCGGAGCCGGTGTCGGGCTGGTGCTCCTCCAAGCCGGCGCGGGAGCCCTGCCGCTGGCCTTCGAGGTGCCGGTGCGGGTGCTCTCGGTGGCCGCGTTCCTCGGAGTCGTCGGGGTCGGGCAGCGCTGGGGCGGCCGGGAGGAGACGCCGGGCGGCACCTTCGATCTCGCCGCCCTCCTGCGGCGGCCCGCGCTGCGCGTCCTCAGCGCCGCGATGGCACTGTGCTGGATCGGCGGACTGGCACTGGCCCTCGGCGGCGCCCCGACGGCCGTCGTCGGCACGGTCGCCGGGATCGCCCCGGGAGCGCTGCTGCTGGGCGCGGTGTGGTGGCTGTCCGCCCGGCCGCGGCGCGCGTCCGGGCGGACCACCGGCTGAGGCCTCAGTCCTCCGGCGGCGGGCCCGGGGCCTCGGCCGGGAGCCGGGCGGCCAACAGGGCGCCGGCGGCGACCAGGGCGGCGGTGAGCAGGACGGCGAGGCGGTAGGGGCCGGCGCCCGTGGCGTCGCCGAGCGCGCCGAGCAGGGCGGCGGTGGCCGCGATGCCGAGCGCGCCGCCGAGGGTGCGCAGGATGGTGAACAGGCCCATCGCCCGGCCCATCGCGGGCGGCGGGACGTCGGCGAAGCCGGCGATCTGGACGGTGAGCACCGCTGTGCCCAGGATCAGGCCGACGCCGAACATCAACGCCCTGACGGCCCAGGGGTTCTCCGCGAAGCCGAGGGCGGCCAGCACCGCCGCCGCCAGCAGCAGCCCGGGCAGCGCGAGGCGGCGCGGGCCGAGGCGGGGCAGCAGGCGGTCCACCACCTGCGAGGCGGCCATCAGGCCGATCGCCTCCGGGAAGACGCTCAGCCCGGCCTCCAGGGCCGAGGCGCCGCGCGCCGCCTGGTAGAGCAGCGGCAGCACGAACAGTGCGCCCATCAGCCCGGCCGAGGTCAGCAGGGCGAGCCAGCTCGCCGCGCCGAACGTCCGATCGGCCAGCAGCCGAATGTCCACCAGCGGTTCGGCGGTGCGCAGTTGGTGCCGCACGGCGGCGCCGAGCAGGGCCAGTCCGAGCAGCCCGCCGAGGGCCACACCCGGGGAGGTCCAGCCGTGCGCCGGGCCGAAGCCGAGGGCGTAGGTCAGCAGGCCGAGGCCGGGGGTGGCGAGCAGGAAGCCGGTGGTGTCGAAGCGGCCGGCCGGCGGTTCCTCCTCGCTACGCAGGCCGACCAGCCCGATGAGCACCGCGGCCACCCCGATCGGCACGTTGACCAGGAACAGCCAGTGCCAGGACAGGTGTTCGGTGAGGAAGCCGCCGAGCGGCGGCCCGAGGGCGGGCATCAGCGCGGTCGGGACGATCAGGATGCGGCCCAGGCCGGCCCGCTCGTGCGGGGCGAAGGCCCGGAACAGCAGGGTCATCCCGACCGGGGTGAGCAGCCCGCCGGCCACGCCCTGGACGGCCCGGGCGGCCGACAGCGCGCCCAGGCCGGGGGCCGCCGCGCAGAGCGCGGAGGCGAGGGTGAAGACGGCGAGGGAGCCGAGGAAGATCCGCTTGACGCCGTACCGGTCGCCCAGCCAGCCGGCCACCGGCAGGCCGAGGGCGAGGCCGACCAGGAAGGCGGTCTCCACGGCGTTGGCCGCCGAGACCGGCCGTCCGAAGTCCTCGGCGATGCTGAACAGCGCCGGGTTGACGATGGTCGAGTCCAGGCCGTTCATGCACATCGCGGCCGTGTAGACGACCACCACCGCGGCGCGCCCCGCGAGCAGGGGGCGCGCCGGGGCCTGGACCGCCGGAGGGGTCACAGGGAGGTCCAGTTGACGGTGATCCACTCCAGGGCGGCCGCTCGCTCGCACGGGCCGTGGGCGATGTCCCAGCCGGCCGGGACGGCGGCGAAGGCGGGCCACAGGGAGTGCTGTCCCTCGGGGTTGACGAGCGCGAGGAACTCGCCGTCGGCGTCGAAGGGGTTGGCGGGGGCGTCACTCATCGGTGGTCTTCTCCATCGTGGGTCTTGCGCGGGTCGGCGGCGGGACGGTCGGCGGCGAGGTGGTCGGCGATCACGCTCGCGATGTGCGCGATCGGGGCGGGCAGGGTCATGTCCTTGTGGGAGCAGGCGACATCGGTGTTGGCGATCCGGCCGGACACGTACGGCTTCCAGAGCTCGGGCACCAGGGTGTCGTCGATGGTGTCGACGGTGGCGCGGAAGAACAGCACGTCGCCGTCGAAGCGGCGGTGGTCGTAACCGCGCACCAGGTGGTTGGTGTTGAGGTAGATCCGGTTCAGCGCGGCCACGGTCGCCTCGTCCAGCCCGGCGAGCGGGCTGCCCTCGCGGCGCAACAGCTCGGTGACGGCGCCGAGTTCGAGCGGGCGGCCGTCCAGGTCCTCCGGCCCGAAGCCGCCCATGGTGAGCAGCGCCTCCAGAGCCTCGGCCTGGTCGGGGACGGGCAGTTCGCGGAAGCCCTCGGCGGGGTAGGCGTCCAGGATCGCCAGCAACTCGACGTCCTGGCCGAGCTCTTGCAGCCGTACGGCCAGTGCGTGCGCGATGATCCCGCCGGTGGACCAGCCGAGCAGCCGGTACGGACCCTCGGGCTGGACCTCGCGCAGCCGGTCGGCGTAGTGCGCGGCCAGCTCCTCCAGGGTGACGGGCAGCGGCCGGGTGGCGGTGGCCGCGCCGACACCCTGGGCCTGGAGGCCGTAGATCGGCACCTCGCCGGGCAGGTTGCGGATCAGGCCGGTGTAGCACCAGCTGAGACCGCCGGCCGGGTGGACGGCGAACAGCGGGCGCTGCCGGCCGGGGGCGGCGGGCCGCAGCGGGAGCAGTACGTCCAGGGCGTCGGTGTCCGGCGTGCCCGCCGCGAGGGCGGCGTCCAGGGCGGCCACGGTGGACGCCTGGAACAGGGCGCCGATGCCGACCTCCAGCCCGAGCACCTCGCGGATCCGCCCGGCGAGCCGGACGACCAGCAGCGAGTGCCCGCCGAGCGCGAAGAAGTCGTCCTCGACGCCGACCGACGCCAGTCCCAGGACCTCGGCGAACAGTTCGCACAGCTGCTGCTCGCGCGGGGTGCGCGGCGGGCGGCCGGTGCCCGCGGCGGGGGCCTCGGGGGCGGGCAGGGCACGGCGGTCGAGCTTGCCGTTGGCGGTCAGCGGGAGGCGGTCGAGCAGGACGACGGCGGAGGGCACCATGTGGGCGGGCAGTGCGGCGGCGGCGTGGGCGCGCAGCTCGTCCGGCGCGCCGGTGTGCGGCGGTCCGTCCGGGGCGGCACCGGCGGCCACCGCGTAGCCGACCAGCCGCTTGTCCCCCGGCACGTCCTCCCGGACCACCACCGCGGCGTCGGCGACGGCCGGGTGGGCGGCCAACACGGCCTCGATCTCACCGAGTTCGATCCGGAAGCCACGCAGCTTGACCTGCTGGTCGGCGCGGCCGAAGTACTCCAGCACGCCGTCCGCGCGACGGCGGGCGAGGTCCCCGGAGCGGTACATCCGGGTGCCGCGCTCGCCGAACAGCTCGGCGTACGGGTCGGCGACGAAGCGGGTGGCGGTCAGTTCGGGGCGCCCCAGGTAGCCTCGGGCCAGGCCCGCCCCGGCCACGTACATCTCGCCGGTGACGCCGGGCGGGACGGGCTGGAGGTGCTGGTCGAGGACGTAGACCCGCAGGTCGGGGATGTTGACGCCGATGGTGCTGCTGCTTCCGGCGGCGGCGCTCGCCCGGTCGAGGGCGACGTACGAGACGTGCACGGTGGTCTCGGTGATGCCGTACATGTTGACCAGCGTGGGCGCGTCCTCGGCGTGCCGGTCGTACCAGTCGTCCAGCCGGGCGAGTTCGAGCGCCTCGCCGCCGAACACCACGTAGCGCAGGGCGAGTTCGCTTCCGGGGCGGTCCCGGTCGGCGGCGCTGAGCTGGTAGAAGGCGGACGGCGTCTGGTTGAGCACGGTGACCCGTTCGCGGGCGAGCAGCTCCAGGAAGGCCGCCGGGTCACGGCTGACGAGGTGCGGGACGACGACCAGCCGGCCGCCGTGCAGCAGAGCGCCCCACAGCTCCCAGACCGAGAAGTCGAAGGCGTAGGAGTGGAACAGCGTCCACACGTCCTCGGTGCCGAAGCCGAACCAGTGGTCGGTGGCGCCGAACAGCCGGACCACGTTGTGGTGGGTGACGGGCACACCCTTGGGGCGGCCGGTGGAGCCGGAGGTGTAGATGACGTACGCGGTGTCCTCGGCGCGCAGCGGGCGGGTGCGCTCGTGCTGGGCCAGCGGGACGGCCGGGTACTGCTCGGACTCCGGTCCGTCGACCAGGAGTCGGCGCACCTGGTGGGCGGGCAGCCGGGGTGCGGTGGCGCGGTCGGTGAGCAGCGCGGCGGGGGCGGCGTCGGCCAGCATGTAGGCGAGCCGGTCGGCCGGGTAGTCGGGATCGAGCGGCAGGTACGCGGCGCCGGACTTGGCCACCGCCAGCAGGGCGACGACGAGTTCGAGCGAGCGCGGCAGGGCGAGCGCGACGATGGTGCCGGGGCCGATGCCCTCGGCGGCCAGCAGCCGGGCCAACCGGTCGGCGCGGGCGCCGAGTTCGGTGTAGTCGAGTTGCTCGTCCCGGTAACTGACCGCGATGGCCCGCGGGTTGGCGGCCGCTGCCGCCTCGAACAGTTCGGGCAGGGTCACGCTCGGACTCGTCGAGGCGACGGGGGTGCCGTTCCACTCGACCAGGGCGCACTGTCGCTCCTGCTCGCCGATCAGCGGCAGCCGGCCGATCGGGGTGTCGGGGGCGCTCGCGGCGGCGGTGAGCAGTCTGGTCAGGCGCTCGCCGAGGGCGGCCACGGTGGCGGTGTCGAAGAGGTCGGTGCGGTACTCCAGGAAGCCGCCGATGCCGCCGCCGGGCAGTTCGCCGGCGTTGAGGGTGAGGTCGAACTTGGCGGTGCCGCTGGGGATGGCGGCGATCTCGACGGTGAGGCCGCCGCCCAGGGCGATTCGCTCGTCCGGGCGGCTCTGCCAGGCGAGCATCACCTGGAACAGCGGGTGGCGGGCGAGCGAGCGGGCCGGGTTGAGCTCCTCGACCAGTCGGTCGAAGGGCAGGTCGGCGTGCTCGTGCGCGTCGAGCACGGCGGCGCGGACCCGGGCCAGCAGCTCGCGGAAGGTGGGGTCGCCGGACGTGTCGGTGCGCAGCACCACCGAGTTGACGAAGTAGCCGACCAGGGCGGCGCTCTCCTCGTCCTCGCGGCCGGCCACCGGGGTGCCGACCGGGATGTCGGTCCCGGCGCCGTGCCGGGTGAGCAGGGCCGCGAGCCCGGCCTGGACGGCCATAAAGACGGTGCTGTCGGCGGCCCTGGCGAGCCCGGCCAGGGCGGTGTGCGCCTCGGCGCCGAGCGCGAAGGGCACGGTGGCGCCCTGGTGGCCCGCGACGGCCGGGCGGGGGCGGTCGAGGGGCAGCTCCAGCTGGTCGGGCAGCCCGGCGAGCGCGGCGCGCCAGTGCTCCGTCTGCCGGACGGCGAGCGGGCTGGGCGCGTCGGCGGTGCCGAGCCGCTCGCGCTGCCAGACCGCGTGGTCGGCGAACTGGACGGTGAGCGCGGGGAGTCCGGGTTCGCGCCCGGCGGCCCTGGCGGTGTAGGCGGCGGCCAGGTCGCGCAGCAGCGGGGTGGTGGAGGCGCCGTCGCCGGCGATGTGGTGCAGCAGCAGGAGCAGGGTGTTCCGCTGCGGGCCGCCGGCGGACGGGGTGGGTCCGGTCGGTGCGGGGGGCCCGGCGGACGGGGTGGGTCCGGCCGGTGCGGGGGGCCCGGCGAACAGCGTGGCGCGCAGCGGAGGTTCGGCGGACAGGTCGAAGGCGTACCGGACGATCTCTTCCAACCCGCCCGTTCCGTCGTGCAGTTCGACCGGCGAGGGTGCCAGGATGCGCTGGTACGGCGTGCCGTCCGGCTCCTCCCCGTAGACGGTGCGCAGGACTTCGTGCCGGGCGACGAGGTCGCCGAGGGCGAGGGTGAGGGCGTGCCGGTCGAGCGGGCCGGTGAGGGTGAGCGCCAGCGGGATGTTGTAGGTCGGGCTGGGGCCTTCGAGGCGGTGCAGGAACCAGAGGCCGCGCTGGGCGGGCGAGAGCGGCATCCGCTCGGTGCGCGGCACCGGAACGGGGCCGGGTCCGCGCTCGGCCTCCGCGCCCCCGCCGGACGCCTCCACGAGCAGCGCGGCGAGGCCGGCCGGGGTCGGCTGCCGGAACACGTCGGCGAACCCGACCGGGGTGGCGAAGGTGTCGCGCAGTCGGGCGGCCAAGCGCCCGGCGAGCAGCGAGTGGCCGCCGAGGTCGAAGAAGGAGGCGTCCCGGCCGGGCGCCTGCGGCAGGCCGAGGACGTCGGCGAACAGCCCGCAGACCAGCTCCTCCTGGGGCGTGCCCGCAGCGGCGCTCTCGGTGACGGCGGCCGGCTCGGGCAGGGCACGGTGGTCGAGCTTGTCGTGAGCGGTGCGCGGCAGTTCGTCCAGCAGCAGGACGGCCGCCGGGACCATGTGCGCGGGCAGCCGGGCGGCGAGCGCGGCGCGCAGCCCGTCCGGGTCGGGCGTGCTGCCGCTCTCCGGGACGGCGTAGCCGAGCAGGCGCTTGCCCTGCGGACCGGGGCGGGCGATCACCACGGCCTGGGCGACGCCGGGCAGTTCGGCGAGGACGGCGGCGATCTCGCCGGGCTCGATCCGGAAGCCGCGGATCTTCACCTGGTCGTCGGCCCGGCCGAGGAACTCCAGGGTGCTTCCCCCAGCCTCCGGCCGGGGGGACCCCCATGGGCGGCGGCGGGCGAGGTCGCCGGTGCGGTACATCCGGCCGCCGGGCGGGCCGAACGGGTCGGCGAGGAAACGTTCGGCGGTGAGGTCGGGGCGGCCGAGGTAGCCGCGGGCCAGGCAGGCGCCCGCCACGTACAGCTCGCCGGTGACGCCGTCGGGCGCGGGGCGCAGCGAGCCGTCCAGGACGTAGGCGCGGGAGCCGCGCACCACCCGGCCGCGCGGGGTGCCGTCCGGGCCCGGGGTCCAGGCGTAGGCGTCGACGGTGGTCTCGGTCGGGCCGTAGAGGTCGACCGGATACAGGCCGGGGACGGCGGCCAGTCGCTGCCAGAGGGCGGGCGGGGTGGCCTCGCCGCCGACCACGAGGACGGACGGGCGGTGCCGGCCCTCGTCCAGGATGCCTTCGGCGAGCAGGACTTCGAGGTAGGAGGGGGTGAGGTCGAGGTAGTCGATGCGCTCGCGGTCGAGGTGGGCGGCGAGCGCGGCCGGGTCGCGGTAGGTGGCGTCGTCCAGCAGGTGGAGCTCGTGGCCGTGGACCATCCAGAGCACCGGGTCCCAGGAGGCGTCGAAGGCGAACGAGGCGCTGTGGGCGACGCGCAGCCGGTCGCGGCCGGTGCGGCGCACGGCGGGGGCGATGTGGTCCTCGCCGAGACCGGCGTGCAGGTTGGCCAGCGAGGCGTGGGTGACCACCACGCCCTTGGGGCGGCCGGTGGATCCCGAGGTGTGCAACACGTAGGCGGGGTCGTGGAGTCGGGGTGCGGGCGGGGCTTCGGCGGGCTCGGGGCCCGCCTCCCCCGGCCGGAGGGTGGGGAGGTCGGCGGGCTCGGGGCCCGCCTCCCCCGGCTGGACGGTGGGGAGGTCGGCGGGCAGGTCGAGCCCGGCGAGGGCCGCGGCGGTGCCGATGGCGCAGACCGGGCGGGCGTCGGCCAGTACGGCGGCCAGGCGCTGCGCCGGGTGGGCGAGGTCGAGGGAGACGCAGGCGCCGCCCGCCTTGAGGACGGCGAGCATCGCGACCAGGGTGTCGGTACCACGCGGCAGGGCGATCGCGACCGGTGCGCCGGCCCGGACTCCGAGGGCCGTCAGGCGGTGCGCGAGGCGGTCGGCGGCGCGGTCGAGTTGCTTGTACGTCAGGGCCGTTGAGCCGCAACGGACGGCGACGGCGCCCGGCGTGCGGGCCGCTTGGGCGGCGAACAGCTCGGGCACGGTCCGCTCGACGGGGGGCTCGGTACGGCCTTCGGTGGCGCGGCGCAGGTCGTCCGGGTCGAGCAGGTCGATCCGGGCGATCGGCGTCCGCGGGTCGGTGAGCAGGAGATCGGCGAGGGCGTCGAGGTAGCGCAGCAGGCCGTCGCGGTGAGTGGCGAGGGAGGCGGCGCCGTAGCGGACCGAGTCGGCGTCGATGACCAGGCGCAGCGCGCCGTCCGAGCCGGGTGAGACGTTCACGGCGAGATCGTCGACCGGGCCCGCGGCGAGATTGCGGACGGTGCCGGGCAGGCCCGCCAGGTCGAGGTCGCTCTCGAAGGCCTTGATGTTGACCATCGGGCCGAACAGGGCGCGACGGTCGCCGGTGCGGCCGAGGTCGCGGCGCAGTTCCTCCAGCGGGTAGCGCTGGTGGCGGCGGACGGCGCGCAGCTCTCGGACCACGGCGCGCAGCAGGGCCTCGGCGCTGTCGGCGGGGCGGACGGCGAGGCGCAGCGGGAGCACGTTGGCGGTGGCGACGGGGGTGCGCAGGGCGGCCGGGCCGCGGCGGTTGGCGAGCGGCAGGCCGAGGACGACGTCCTGGGTGCCGGTCAGGCGGTGCAGGTAGCCGGCGGTGGCGGCGAGGAGCAGCTCGGCCCAGGTGGCGCGGACGGCGCCGGCGGCGCGCTCCAGGCGCTCGCGGGTGCCGGGGGGCAGGTCGGCGGTGAGGCGGATCGTTTCGGCGGGGGTGCTGTCGGCGCTGGTGTTGTCGGTGGCGGCTTCGGGGGTGCCGGGGAGGGTGGCCGGGGTGTCGGCGTCGGCCATCCGGGCGGACCAGTGGGCGCGGTCGGCCTCGTACTCCGCGCTCTCCCGGTAGGCGGCCTCCTCGGCGGCGGTCTCGGCGAGTCCGGCGAAGGGGTTCGGAGCGGGTTCGACTCCGGTGGTGCGGGCCGCGTAGAGAGCGGCGACCCGCTCACCGAGGAGAGTCAACGCGTAGGCGTCGACGGCGAGGTGGTGGATGCGGCGGTACCAGAGCCGACGGCCCTCGGCGAGCCGGATGAGCGCGTGGGTGAACAGCGGGCCCTCGGCGAGGTCGGCCGGTCGGGCGAGGTCGGCGCGCATCCAGGTCTCGGCCTCGGCGGCCGGGTCTGCGGCCGCCCGCAGGTCGAGGCGGTGCAGCGGCCAGCGTCGGCCGGGACGCAGCCGCTGGCGGGGCGTGCCGTCCGGACCGGTCACGACGACGGCGCTCAGCGCCTGCGCCTCCTCCACCGCCTGCCGCAGCGCCTGTTCGAACCGGTCCTCGTCGAGCGGGCCGGTGATCTCGACGGCGTCGCCGGTGTTGTAGACCGGGCTCGCGGGGTCGAGGGCCTGGGCGTACCAGATGGCCGACTGGGCGGCGAGCAGCGGGATGTCGGCGGTCTGGCGGTCGGCGATCTGGGTTTCGACGGCAGGCATGGGGTGGAGAGCTCCTCGGGGATCCGGAACGCCTTACTTAGGTTAGCCTAATCTAACTTCATATGATCCGGTCAACGGCCCCGTAGGGCCGGGCCCCTGACAACCCGGAGACGCCACCCATGCCCCCGACCGAGCCGCCGACCGTACCCTCGGCTGACCTCTCGACCGGCCTCTCGACCGGCCTTCTCGCCGAGGCCAAGCAGGCCGTGCGCGACCACGTCCACGCCCACCGGTCCGAACTGCTCGCGCTCAGCCGCCGCATCCACTCCCACCCCGAGACCGCCTTCGAGGAGCACCTGGCGGCCGCATGGTGCTCCGAACTGCTGCGCGCGCACGGCTACTCGGTCACCGCGCCCGCCCACGGCCTGGCCACCGCGTTCGACGCGCGCCTCGGCAGCGGGCCGGTCACCGTCGCGTTGGTCTGCGAGTACGACGCGCTGCCCGACCTCGGCCACGCCTGCGGGCACAACCTGATCGCCGCCGCCGGCCTCGGCGCGGCACTCGGGCTCGCACCGTTCGCGGACCGACTCGGGCTCACCGTCCGGGTGATCGGCGCACCGGCCGAGGAACGCGGGGCCGGAAAGGCGCTGCTGCTGGAAGCCGGGGCGTTCGACGGCGTGGACGCGGCCATGATGGTCCACCCGTGCCCCGTCGAGGTCGCCGACTTCCGGTCCTTCGCGCTCGGCACGCTGTCCGTCCGCTACACCGGGCGCGCCGCCCACCCGAGCCTCGACCCCCACCGGGGACGCAACGCCGCCGACGCGCTCACCGTCGCCCAGGTCGCGATCGGGCTGCTGCGCCAGCAACTCCCGCCGCAGTGGCGGGTGCACGGCATCACCACGGCGGCCGGGACGGCGCCGAACCTGATCCCGGACAGCGCGAGCGCCGAGTACGAGATCCGCGCCTCGGCGGCCGAGGACCTCGCCGAACTGCGCTCCCGGGTCGAGGACTGCTTCCGGGCCGGGGCGCTCGCCACCGGCTGCGAGGTGGAGCTGACCCGGCCCGAGCCGGACTACCTGGACATGCGCTCCGACCCCCGGCTGCTGACACTGTGGCGGGCCAACGCGGCGGCGCTCGGCCGGCCGGAGCCGGTCGAGAGCGGGCCGTTCGCCTGCACGGACATGGGGAACGTGTCGCACGCGGTGCCGTCGATCCATCCGGTGCTGGACATCACCGGCGGCGCCTGCGCCCCGCACGAGGCGGCGTTCGCCGAGGCGGCGCTGGGCGCGGAGGCGGAGCGGGCGGTGCTGGACGGCGCGGTGGGGATGGCCTGGACGGCGGCGGACCTGGCGGTGCGGGCGGCGGCGGTCGAGCCGCGCTGACCGACGGGTGACAGCCGACGACTTTCAGCGAACAGATGATGAAATCTGTTCGCTGAAATCTGTTCGCCGACTTCTGTTCGCTGAAAGTCGTCACCCGTCCTCACCCGCCCAGCAGCGCTCCCGGCGCCACCCGCACCGCCGTGACCCCCAGCTCCCGCACCAGCGCCCCGACCTCGCCCTCCTGCCCCGGGTCGACGAGCACCACGGCGGCGCCCGTCCGCAGCGGCCACAGGTACTCCCAGAGCGGCAGACCCAGCTGCAGCACCCGGTCGCCCGGCCCGAGCGGGTGGGCCGCCTGGAGGTCCCGCACCCGGCGGTCCGCCTCGGCATGGGTGAGCCGGACGGCGGTCGGGCGCCCGCCCGGACCGTAGCCGACGCAGAGCAGGTGCTGCGGGGTCAGCGCCCGGGGCGGGTCGGTGGGCAGCTCGTGGTCCGTCTCCAGCCCGGTCACCGCCCCCGCGATCCCCTCCCCCAGCACACAGACCGGCACGTTCTCCGCGAGCAGCCGTTCCCGCCGCCCGGGCGCGTCCGTCGGGTCCAGCGGCAGGTACGCCGCGCCCGACTTCGCCACCGCCAGCAGCGCCGTGAGCAGCTCCGCCGGGCGGGAGAACCCCGCCAGGCCGACCACCGCGCCCGGGCGGGCCCCGCGGGCGGCCAGGGCGCGCGCCAGCCGGTTGGCCGAGGCGTTCAACTCCCGGTAGCTGACGGTCTCCCCGTCCGCGAGCACCAGCGCCGGCGCATCCGGCGTCCGGGCCGCCTGCGCCTCGACCGGCCCCACCACGGTGGTCGCCGGGTACCTCACCGTACGGCGGGGCAGCGGAGGCAGCTCGGACACCGTGGGCGGCACGGCTCCACGGACCACGGCCCCACGGGCCACGTCCCGGACCACGTCCCGGACCGCCTCGTCCACCCCCGCCGCCATCACGCCGCGCCCAGCAGCTCGACCCAGGCCTCGATCGCCGGGCGTTCCGCGAGCCGGACGAACGCCACGTCGGCGCCTTCCTGCTGCCAGCGCGCGGCGAGCGTCATCAGCCGGATGGAGTCCAGCCCCCAGTCGACCAGGTTCTCGTCCAGCGGGATCTCCGCCGGGTCCTCGCCGAGCAGGTCGGCGACCTCGGCCCGGATCCGCTCCACCGTGAAGCCCATGCCCGTCACTTTCCGCCCACCCCTTCGAGCTCCGAAGTCCCGTACTCACCCTCGGTGTTCGAGGCGGCCGACTCCGTGGCCGGCTCCGCCACCGACCCCGCGGCCGACCCCGCGGCCGACCCCAGCGCCCCGAGCACGGCCCCCGCCGTGGTGACCATCCCGCAGCGCCCGGCCACCCAGGTCAGCGCGCCGCGGTGCTCCGCCGGGCCGAAGTCGGCGACGGCGTCGGCCACCACGAAGGCCTGGACGTCCCGCATCCAGGCGTCGCAGGCGGTGGCCTGCACCCCGATGTGCGCGTACACGCCGGTGATCACCAGCTGGTCCCGCCCCTGCTCGCGCAGCAGCTGCTCCAACTCGGTGCGCACGAAGGCGCTGTACTTCCACTTGGTGAGCACGGTGTCGCCAGGTGCCGCGGCGACGGCCCCGGCGATCGCGGTGGCCCGCGGGTCGTCCGGGATGCCCGGGCCCCAGAAGTCCTGCTGCAGCCCGCGCTCGGCCGGGCTCTGCCCGCCGAGCTGCGCCGAGTACACGACGGGGACGCCGGCGGCGCGCGCCGCCTCGGCCAACGACGCGACGTTGCCGAGGAGTTCGGGCACCGGAGCGGCCTCCGCGGCGAAGGCGTCCAGGAAGTGGTTCTGCAGGTCGTGCACCAGCAGGACGGCGCGCGCCGGGTCCACGGTCCAGGCGACCCGGTTGGCGGGCAGTTCCTCGGCGGCGGGCATGGGATAGGAGGGAATGCGTGGCAGGCCCACGGTGGTGTTCCTTAACTGGACGGAAGGCGGGATGGCGTGTGGGGAGGGAGACAGCGGGCGGCCGGCGGGTGGTCAGCGGCCGGTCACCGAGGCCGCGATCGCGGCGCGCAGGTCCTTCTTGCTGACCTTCCCGATCCCGGTGGCCGGGAAGGCCTCGACGAACTCGACCCGGTCCGGCACCTTGAACTCGGCGAGCCCGCGCTCGCGCACGAACCGCTTCAACTCCACGCTCCTCGGTGGCTGTTCACGGTGCTCGGCGTGCAGCACCACGTATGCGCAGGTGCGCTCGCCCAGGTACGGGTCGGGCATCGACACCACCGCGGCGTCGTGCACCGCGGGGTGCGCGAGCAGGTGGTTCTCGATCTCCTCGGCGGCGACCTTCTCGCCGCCCCGGTTGATCTGGTCCTTGGCCCGCCCCTCGACCACCAGGTGGCCGGTCGGGGTGCGCCGGACCAGGTCCCCGGTGCGGTAGAAGCCGTCCGGGGTGAAGGAGACGGCATTGTGCCCAAGCGCGTTCCAGTAGCCGCGGATGGTGTACGGGCCGCGCGTGAGCAGGTGGCCGGTGACGCCGTCGGGCAGGTCGCGGTCCTGGTCGTCGACCACCCTGACCTCGTCGTCGGGCGAGATCGGCCGGCCCTGGGTGCTGGTGATCAGCTCCTCCGGGTCGTCCAGCCGGGTGTAGTTGACCAGTCCCTCGGCCATCCCGAACACCTGCTGGAGCGTGCAGCCCAGCACCGGCCGCACCCGCCGGGCCGCCTCCTCGCTGAACTTGGCGCCACCGACCAGCAGCACCTCCAGGCTCTCGTACCCGGTGGCGCCGCGCTCGGCGGCGTCCAGCCAGAGCAGCGCGAGCGGCGGCACCAGCCCGGTGATGGTCACGCCCTCGCGCTCGATCAGCGGGAAGGCCGTCTCCGGTCCGGGCTGCGGGCAGAGCACCACCCGGCCGCCGGCGTACAGCGTGCCGAGCGAACCCGGCGAGCTGAGCGGGAAGTTGTGGGCGGCGGGCAGCACGCACAGGTACACGCTGTCCTGGTCCTGCCCGCACAGCTCGACCGAGCCGCGCAGCGAGTAGATGTAGTCGTCGTGGGTGCGCGGGATCAGCTTCGGCACGCCGGTACTGCCGCCGGAGAGCTGGAGGAACGCGACGTCCCCGGGTTCGGGCTCCCCGCCGGAGATCGTCGGGTCACAGGCCGTCGGGTCACAGGCCTCCCCGTCGCGGGCCTCCGGGCCGGGCGGGTCGCAGGGCACGTCCGCGAGCCGAACGTGCTCCCCCGGGTCATCGTCGGCCACCAGCACCAGCCGCAGCGCGGGGTTCTCCGCCCGTACCCGGCCGGCGAGTTCGCGGTAGTCGAAGCCGCCCTCGACGGCCGGCACCACGTACGCGGCCGCCTCGGTGAAGGAGCAGAAGTACCCGATCTCGGCGTACCGGTGGGCGGGCAGCGCGAAGACCGGCAGCGCGCCGATCCGGAACAGCGCGAAGACGACCTCGAAGAACTCGGCGACGTTGGGCAGTTGGACCACCACGCGATCCCCGGAACCGATGCCCCGGGCGCGCAGTCCGGCGGCCATCCGGTCGGCCCGGCGGTCGAGTTCGGCGTACGTCCAGCGCCGCTCCGTCGCCGCCACCGCGTGGCCGCCCGGGTCGACGACGGCGATCCGCTCGCCGTGCGCGGCGGCGCGCTCGCGCAGCATCCGGCCGAAGGTCTCGCCGCGCCAGTACCCGGCGGCCCGGTAGCGCTCGGCGAACTCGGCGGGGTACGGGGTGAACCCGTCCAGCGGCGTCACCGGGCCACCCCCGCGGCGTCCAGAAAGGTGCGGAACTTGGCGCTGGTCTCGGCGAGTTCGGCCTCCGGCCGGGACTGCTCGACCACGCCGGCGCCGGCGTACACCCGCAGCGTCCGCTCCTCCGCCTCGGCGCAGCGGATGGTGACCACCCACTCGCCGTCACCGGTCGCGTCCTCCCAGCCGACCATGCCGGTGTAGAGGCCGCGGTCGAAGGGCTCGACCTCGCCGATCACCCGGCGCGCCACGTCCGTCGGCGTGCCGCAGACCGCCGGGGTGGGGTGCAGCGCGCAGGCCAGCTCCAGGGCGGAGACCGCGGGGTCGGCCAGCTCGCCGCGGATGGTGGTGGCCAGGTGCCACATCGCCGCCGTCCGTACCAGAGTGGGCCGTTCGGGCACCTCCAGGGTGCGGCAGTACGGCGCCAGCGCCTCGCGGATGGCGTCCACCACGACGGCGTGCTCGTGCAGGTCCTTGGGCGACTCCAGCAGCGCGGCGGCGCGCCGGACGTCCTCGCCGAGGTCCTCGCCGCGCGGCACCGAGCCGGCCAGCGGGTTGGCCAGCACGGCCGTTCCCCGCCGGGAGAGCAGGAGTTCGGGGCTGGCGCCGATCAGGGTGCGGCCGCCGCCGGACGGGACGGCGAAGGTGTAACCGCCGGGGTCGCGCCGGGCCAGCCGTTGCAGGACGGCGGGCAGGTCGATCGGCTCGGCGGCGCTCAGCTCCAGCGTGCGGGCCAGCACCACCTTGCTCAACTCCCCGCCGCGCAGCCGCTCGACGGCCGCCGCGACGCCCGCGCCGTACGCCTCCGGCGCGGGCACCGGGTGGATCCGCCAGTCGATCCGCTCGGCCGGCGGCGCGGGCAGGGCGATCAGCGGGTCGTCGCGCAGCGCCCCGGCGGTACGGACCCGGGCGGGGACGGCGAGTTCGACCCGGCTGTCCCGGTCGAACGCCACCGCGCCGACCACCAGCGGCCGTTCGACCCCGGCCCGACCCGCCTCGGCCAACGTCTCGGCGACCCTCACCGGCAGCGGCCGCCCGTCCTGCGGAACCCGGGCGTGCACGCCGGAGCCGAGCAGGGTGCGGGTCGGCGAGGCGAAGAACGCCTCGTCGGAGCCGGCCCGGTACTGGCCGAGCAGTCCGCTGGCCGCGCCGATGACGGCGTGGTCCGGGCCCGCGGCGAGGGCGGTCGCCGGGGCGTCGAGCCCGGCGGGTATCGGCCCGGCAGGGGCGTGGTGCACCGTGGTCACGGCGGATTCTCCAGTCTGGGACGGTTCTTCGGAAGGCAGGAGGAGGGCCGGCGGCGTGCCGCTCAGGCGCGCAGAGTCAGGCACGCTGGGTCAGACACGCAGCGTCAGTCGCGCGGGCTCAGGCGCGCAGGGTCGCGCCGCCGTCGACGTACAGGTCGTGCATGGTGATGTGCCGCGCCCGGTCGGAGGCGAGGAACACCACCGCGTCGGCGATGTCGGCGGGCGCGGCGATCCGCCCGAGCGGAATGCCGACCCGCCAGGCTCCCAAGTCGCCGTCGATGACCCGGCGTTCGGCCGCCTCGGCATCCTCGCCCCACAGCGCGCGCTGCATCTCGGTGTCGGTCGAGCCCGGCGACACCACGTTGCACCGCACCCCTGAGCGGGCGAGTTCCAGCCCCAGGCAGCGGGTGAACATGGTGGCCGCCGCCTTGGACGCCGCGTAGGCGGCCATCCCGGCCCGCGGCACCCCGGCGGCGTTGGACCCGACGGTCACGACAGCCCCGCGCCCGCGGGCCGCCATCCGTCGGCCGACCGCGCGGCTCGCGTGGAAGACCCCGGTGGCGTTGACGGCGAAGGTGTCCGCCCAGTCCCCGTCGGCGAGTTCGATGACCGGGGCGGTGCGCAGGATGCCTGCGACGTTCACCAGCGTGCCGATAGGCCCGAGTTGGCCCTCGATCGACTCCACGGTCCCGTCCACCGCCCGAGCGTCGGAGACGTCCAGCACATACGGGTGCGCGGACGGCACCTCGGCCACCAGGGCCTCGAGCCCTTCGGGGTTGCGGTCCACCGCCGCGACGACGGCCCCCTCGGCCACCAGCGCCCGCACCACGGCCGCGCCGATGCCCTGCCCGGCCCCGGTGACCATCGCGACGGCACCGGCGAATTCGGACTGTTGCTGCACAGGACATCCCTCCGACCAGCAAGATTAGGCAAGCCTAACCTAACACAACAGTTCGCCCGCGCCGAGCGCCTGTGCGAACGTCAACTCGCCCCGGAGACCCCACGGTGGACGCCCCACGCCGGAACCACCCCGGACACGCGCCCGGACCTACTCCCGGACACGCCGAGGCCGCCCGACCCCGGACGGGTCGGGCGGCCTCGGTGTCCTACGGCAGGCGGCTCGCGAAGATCAGGTCGTAGCCGTCGTGACCCTCGCCGTCCAGGTGCTCCGCCCGACACAGGCCCGCGCGCAGGGCGACACGTCGGGAGGCGAGGTTCTCCGGCCGGACGCGGGCGATCAGCGGGAGATCGGGGACGTGGGCGGCCGCCCAGCCGGCGACGGCGGTGGCGGCCTCGGTGGCGAGGCCCCGACCCCAGGCGGCGGGAGCGAAGCGGTAGAAGAGGTTGAGGATCGGCAGGCCCGCCAACTCCATCGGCTTGATGCCGCAGAAGCCCAGCACGGCCGGTGAGTTGTGTGTTCGGACGGTCCAGTAGCCGTAGCCGTGGTGCTCCCAGACGGCGTTCCAGCGGCCGTACCGTTCCTCGGCCTCGGCCCGGGTGGCGAGCGCGTCCGAGGGGTTGTGGACGCAGGTGGCCGGGTCGCGGTGGACGGCGAGGATGGCGTCGATGTCGCCCTCGACGGGGCGCAGCAGGGAGAGCCGGCTGGTCGTCAGCTCCTCGCGTCCGCCCATGGCGGGCACCCTAGCGCGGGACGGCGGGGGTCGTCGAAGCCTTCGCGGGGCCCGAAGGAGCCTTTGCGGGAGGCGTGGAGGCGGGAGCCGTGGCGGGCGGAGCCGTCGAGCCCCCGGCAGCGGCAGCGGCCCCGGCACCGGGTGCCGGGGAGAGGCCGGTGCAGCCACGCAGGCCGTCGCGGCGCTTGAGGGCGGCCTCGGCGGTGGCGCCGGTGACCGGCTCCGGGATGCCCTTGTCGTCGATGGTGGCCGGGGTGAAGGCCTCGCCCGTCACCTTGCCGTCGGCGGTGAGGGTGAGGGTGGTGACGCCGGTCTCGTTGGAGTTGGCGTAGTTGGAGGTGCCGTACCAGAGGAAGTTGCCGAAGCCGTACCCGATGTAGGTGTTGCCGAGCATGCCCGAGCCGACCATGGTGTGCGCGTGGGTGCCGACCACGGCGGTCGCGCCGGCGGCGGCGAGCTTCTTGGCGATGGTGGTCTGCGGTCCGGTCGGGCAGGCCTTGCCCTCGTCGCCCCAGTGCAGGTAGACGAGCACCACCGGGGCCTGCTGCTTGGCCGTCTCCACCGCCTTGACCAGTGCCGGGACGTCCAGCGCCGAGGCGATGCCCGGCTTGTTGGCGCCGGCCCGCCACTTCTGGTTGGTGATGTCCTCGACCTGGCTGGCGGCGACCACGGCGACCTTCACCCCGCGCACGGTGGTGACGTACGGGGCGTACGCCTCCTTGGCGTTGCGCCCGACACCGACCACGGGGATCGGCGAGGAGTCCTTGGCGGCGAGGGTGTCGGTGAGGCCGTCGGCGCCGAAGTCCACGGCGTGGTTGTTGGCCATCGAGACGACGTCGACGCCCGAGTCCTTGAGCACCGACAGGGCCTTGGGCGAGGTGCGGAAGGTGTACGTCTTCGGCTCCGGGGCGCCGCGCCCGGTGATCGCGGTCTCCAGGTTGAGGACGGACAGGTCGGCGTCGGCGAGGGTGCGGGAGATCGGGCCGAGTGCCTGCTCGGGCGCCTGGACCGCCAGCCGGGCCTCGGTGCGGCCCTCGAAGTGGACGTCCCCGGCGAAGGCGACGGTGATGGTGCCGTCGGGTCGGGGCGGGGCGCTCTTGCCCGGGGCCGTGCCGGAGGGCGAGCCGTCCGGTGCGGACGCGGTGGGCGGGGCGGGGGCGGCGGAGGCCGGGGCCGGGTCGGGGTCGTCCGGCCCACAGGCGGCGACGGCGGTCATTCCGACGAACAGCGCGACGGCGGCCGCGGCACGACGCATGAGTGGATCCCCCCGAGGATGATGCAAGAGCGGTCAGCCTACGCCACCGAATCACCATCACTCGGACCCGAGCCCGCAACATTCCGGCCACAAAGTATTCCGCCGACCCCGGGCCGGGCGTCGACAGTGCACTCCTGGACCACGCCGTCGGCCCACCCGTCCCTCTCGTCCCAATCGCCCTACCCGACCCGGCCACCGCGTCCCTGGCGCGCGGGCGGGCGGGGCGCGCAGCGTGGTGTACGGGGGCAGTGTGGTGTACGGGGACCGGCGCGGTGTGCGGGGAGCGGGTCCCGCGCCGAAGGCCGGGAGGTATGACGTGATGGACAGCAATCGACTCTCCCCCACGGGCGGCGGTCGGCCCTCCGCCGCGGACGGCGGCCGGCCCTCCCCCACTCGGGAGCACCGGATCGTGGTCGGGATCGACGGCTCCGCGCCGTCGAAGGCGGCCCTGCGCTGGGCGGTCGGCCAGGCCGTGCTGACCGGGGCGACGGTGCACGCCGTGGCGGCCTGGGAGTACCCCTCGCTGTACGGGTGGTTCGCACCGATGGTGGACGACGGGTTCGAACGGGCCGCCGGCCGCACGCTGAGTGCCGAGATCAACGAGATCCTCGGGCCGGACCGCCCGGTGGAGGTCCGGGAGAGCCTGGTGCTGGGCCACGCCGCCGGCGTGCTGCTGGAGGCGGCCGGCGGGGCCGACCTGCTGGTGCTGGGCAGCAGCGGCCGGGGCGCCTTCGCCCGGACGCTGCTCGGCTCGGTGTCCACCCGCTGCGCGGTGCACGGGGCCTGCCCGGTGGTGATCGTCCGTGCCGACGGGACGGCCGTCGCCCCACCGCAGGGCATGGCCGTGGCCGGCGGTGCCGAACAGGGGGCGCCCGGCCGCGTGCGCACCAAGGACTGGCAGCTCAGCCTGCACGTGGTCGAGGACGAGGACACCACCCGGGTCCACGCCGTACTGGACGCCGACGGCAACGTGCTGCACAGCGACGCCCGCTCCCGCCGCAACCCGCGCGACGTACCGGCCCCGGAGGTCGGCGACGAGTTCGCGGTCGGCCGCGCCCTGGTGGACCTCGGCCACCAGCTGCTGCGCGCAGGCGTTCACGGCGCCACCGGGCCCACCGAGGAGTGAGCACCCGTCCTCAGGTGGGTGCCGGGCGGTGGAGTGCGCGCCGACCGGTCGGGTGCGCCATGCTGGCACCGCCGGAGCAGCAGCGAACCGCCGTACCATCACGGCGCTGAACCGCTGAACCGCTGGACCACCGCACCGCGCCACCGCCGTACCGCCGTACCGCTGAACCGTTCCTCCTGCGATCCGACCGGAAGAGCCGCACCCCGCCATGGACACCACCCCGGCCGCCAACCCACCCGCCAACACCCCACCCGTCGGCACCCCGCCCGTCGGCACCCCGCCCACCGAGGCCCCGCCCACCGAGACCCGGGCCCCGGACTTCACCGTCGGCGAGCGCGCCCGGGGCCGCGCGCTGCGCCGCGCCCAGTTGCCGTGGGCACTCGGCGGGCGGCTGGCGGGCCTGGCGCTGACCCTGCTGCTCGGCCTCACCCCGGCCGGCGCGGCCCTGGTGACCACCACCGGCGGCTGGTTCGGCGGCTCCCGGACGGCCGGCGTGCTGGCCGGAGCGGCGGCCCTGGTGCTGCTCGGCCAGGCGCTGCAACTGCCGTTCGGCGCCGGGGCGAGGACCGTCCGGGCCCGGTACGGGCTGGTGACCCAGGGCTGGGCCGGCTGGGCCCTCGACGCCGTGCGCGGCCTCGCGCTCACCCTCGTCCTCGTCCTCCCGCTCGCGCTCGGGCTGTTCGCGCTGACCGCCTGGTCACCGCAGCGCTGGTGGCTGCCGGCGGCGGGTGTGGCGGCGCTGCTGACGGCCGCGCTCTCCTTCCTCCACCCGCTGCTGATCGAGCCGGTGTTCAATCGCTTCTCCCCGATGCCTCCAGGGGAACTGCGCGCCGCGCTGCTGGCGCTGGCCGAGCGGGACGGCGTCCGGGTGCGGGACGTCCTGGTGGCGGACGCCTCCCGCCGCACCACCGCACTCAACGCGTACGTCTCCGGGTTCGGGGCGACCCGCCGGATCGTCGCGTACGACACGCTGCTGACCACCGCCGAGCCGCGCGAGGTGGAACTGGTGGTCGCGCACGAGCTGGGGCACGTCAAGCACCGGGACGTGCCGGTGGGCACCGCGCTGGGCGCGGTCGGCGCGGCCGTCGCGGTGGTCGTCCTCGGCCTGCTCGCCGCTTGGCGGCCGCTGCTGGACGCCGCCGGGGCGACGGACGCGGCGGACCCCCGGGCGCTGCCGCTGCTGGCGGCGCTCGCGGCGCTGCTGGGCGCGCTGTCGGGGCCGCTACAGTGCACGGTGAGCCGCCGGATCGAGGCCAGGGCGGACCGGCACGCGCTCGAACTGACCGGGGACGTGGAGCAGTTCGTGGCGATGCAGCGCAGACTGGCCGTGGCGAACGTCTCCGATGTCGACCCGCCGAGGGCGCTTGAGCTACTGTTCGCCACTCACCCGAGTGCGACCAGCCGGATCGCCGCCGCCCGCGCCTGGCAGGCCGCACCGGAGCAGCGGGCGCCGGAGCGACGCGCCACGCCGGGCAAATCTGTTGTATAGTGCAACAAATATCGAGGAGGTAGGAACGCCGTGCCCGGCCGCCAGTCGTCCATCGAGACCATCCAGCGCGAGCTGACCGCCTTCGCCCGCCGCGCCCGGCACAAGGCCTCCCAACTGCACCCCGACCTCTCCCTGGTCACCTACAGCATCCTCGACCTGATCACCGAGCGCGGCGGCTGCCGGGCCGCCGACGTGGCCGCGTACTTCATGCTCGACAAGTCCACCGTCAGCCGTCAGGTCACCGCCCTGGAGAAGCTCGGCCTGCTGGCCCGCGAGACCGACCCGGACGACCAGCGCGGCCAGATCCTGCGCGCCACCGAGGCCGGGCTCACCCTGCTGCGGGACGCCAACGAACAGCGCCGGCTCTCCTTCACGGCACGCTTCACCGACTGGTCCGACGACGACGTCGCCCGCTTCGCCGACTACCTGGCCCGCTACGGCCAGGAGGGCTGACCGACCCGTCGACCGGCGGGCCCGGCCCCTCCGGGGTGCGCCGTGCCACCTCCACGGTGTACAGAGGAGGAGTGCCCCTCCGGCAGCGTCCCGATGCGCCGCACCCGCCGCCCGCGCCGCATCCCCCCGACCGCCGCCGCGCCTGGCGGCCCGACCGCCGGGTGCTGACGGCGCTGACGCTCGCGCTGATCGTGCTGATCACCGTGGTCGACATCCTCTCCCCGCCGGACATCCACCTCGGCCCGCTGCTGATCGTCGCCCCCGCCATCACCGCCTCCTTCGCCGGCCCCCGAGCCACCGCCACGGTCGCCGCGATCGCCTTCGCCGCGCTGACCGTCATCGGCGCCGTCCGCGAAAGCCTGACCAGCACGAACATCGAGACCCAGCTCAGTGCGCAACTGGTCGTCTCGGCGCTGATCATCGGCCTGCGGGTGCTGCGCGAACGGCACGAGCGCGAACTGGCCCGGGTGCGTTCGGTGTCCGAGGCCGCCCAGCGGGTGCTGCTGCGTCCACTGCCGGACCGGATCGGACCGCTGCACCTGGCCTCCGTCTACCTGGCCGCCGAAGCCGAGGCGCAGGTCGGCGGCGACCTGTACGCGGCCGCCCGCACCGCCACCGGCACCCGGCTGCTGGTCGGCGACGTGCGCGGCAAGGGCCTGTCCTCGCTCGGCGACGCGGCCCTGCTGCTCGGCGCCTTCCGCGCCGCCGCCCACCTGCACGCCGAGCTGCCCGACCTGGCCGCCTACCTGGACGGCAGCGTCAGCTGGGACCTCGCCCAGCTCGCCGAACAGTCCCGGCGGGACCGGCAGGAGCGACGGGAGCGGAGCGGGCGGGGCGACCGGGGCGAGCGAGGTGACCGGGGCGAGCGAGGTGACCGGGGCGAGCGGCAGGGCCTGCAGGCGCTGTCCGCACTGCCGCTCCCCGCGCCCGAGGAGCCCCCCAAGGAGAGCGGCGAGGCCGGCGAGTCCTTCATCACCGCCGTCCTGCTCGACATTCCCGACGACGGCTCCCCGGTCCGCCTGATCGACTGCGGCCACCCTCCCCCGCTGCTGCTGCGCCCCGACGGCATCACCACCCTCGCCGCCCGCCACCCCGCCCCACCGCTGGGCCTCGGCGAGCTCGCACCGGTGCGGTACGAGACGGAGACCTTCCCGTTCCGGCCCGGAGACCGGCTGCTGATCTACACCGACGGCGTGATCGAGGCCCGCGACGCCCAGCGCCGCTTCTACCCACTCACCGAACGCGTCACCGCCTGGCGATCCGAGCGCCCCAGCGCCCTGCTCCACCACCTGCGCCGCGACCTGCTCGCCCATGTCGGCGGCCGACTGGACGACGACGCGGCCATGGTCGTGGTCGAGCGACTGCCGTGAGGGGCGGGCGGGCGGCTGACAGATGACAGATTTCAGCTGACAGATTTCGACATCTGTCAGCTGAAATCTGTCATCTGCAACCTGTCGGCCGCCCGCCGTCGGCGTCAACCGAACCCCGAGCTACGGCTTTTGCGGCAGTTGCGGAACGTCAGCGCGCCGCCGCAGGAGTCCAGCGCATCGGTCAGCCACCGCGCGCCCGCTCAGCCCTTCAGCTCCCAGGCGGGCAGCCGGGCGGCCCGGTCCGGGTAGGAGCTGTCCGGCCGATCATGGCCGGAGGTGCTATAGCGTGCTCCCGTGCATGAGATCTTCAGGTCACTCCCGTGGCCCTTCGAGAAGGCCGAGTTCCCTCCCCACCTCGGGGCCGTCGTTCAGTGGACAGTGGCGAACGGAGAACTTCCGGCGTTGTTCGTTGGTCACACCGAAGAGAACTCCTGGCTCATCGGCGACGGCGTGAACGACCCGAACCTCGCTGGTGCATGCGCGGCCATGTGCATCTGGGCCGCGATCGAGCACAACGCAAGCATGCGAGAGCTGGCCGACCTGCCCATCGGCTGGGCTGCCGAGCGGGACGCGCCTGGCGCTCCGTGGCACCGGTCTCCGTTTCAGCTCACGGACTAGAGCTGCCCGGCGCCGGTCATCTGCCGAGCGGCCTGGAAGAACGCCTGGGCGCCGTGGCGCGGGTGGGTGAGGGAGGTGCCCAGGCCGATCCGGGTCTCGGTGGCGGGCCGGCGTCGGTGGCGAGGTGGGTCGGCCCGGGTGCAGCAGCCGGCGAGCAGCGCGAGGGTCGGCAGGAGGGCGGCGGAGCGGGGGTGCGGGGGTGCGGGGGTGCGGCAGCGTGTCGACGGCATCCGGTCAGCTGCAGCCGGGGATCGGGTTGGCGGTGGCGCTGCCCGCCTGGGTGAGCAGACCGCACAGGGTCGAGCGGGACACCTTCCAGGTGCCGTTGTCGAGGACGGACTGGCCGGTCGCGCTCGGCTCCACCGCGTTGCCCTGGAGCGAGAGCGAGTAGGTGACGGTCGCGTGGCTCGCGTCGGTGAACGTGACGTCCTCGACCTTCGCCTGCACCTGGCCGACCTCCGGGTCCTGGGCGAAGCCCTGGAGCGCCGGGAGCAGCATGTCGCCGTCCTGGAGCAGGCTGGCCTTGTCGGTGACCGACGTGCTGGGGTCGAAGAACCGCTCCCAGTTGCTGGTGATCTCCTTCTTGGCCGCGGCGGGGTCGGTGGGGGCGGTTTCGGTGGCGGTCTGCGTCGCCGGGGCGGACTCGGTGGCGGTGGCGGTGGCAGTGGCGCCCGTGGCCGCCGGGGACGTGGCTACGGAGCCGGAGCCGCCGCCACCGCCGCACCCCGCCGCCGCGCCCACGAGCAGCAGGGCGAGCAGCGCGCCCGCCGTCCGCAGAGCCCGGCCGCCGGTATCGGTGGTGCCGCTTCGCATCACGTGCATGGTCGTCTTCCCTCTCGACTGCGCCGCCCGGGCCCCGCTCTCGGTGTCCCGGACGCTGTTCCAGGCCGATCCTGGACACGTCTCACGTGACACCTTGAGGCGGATCCACGGCTGAATCGCAATCCGACGGAGAAATCACCCGTAACGCTGCGGGCGTTCGCCCGTCCGGGACGGGTTCCACCGAACTCGGGTTCCACCGGGGTCGGTTCTTCCGGACCGGCCGGGAGCGGGCGCGAGTGGGCGGGAGCGGGCGAGCCGGCTGCTCGCCGCGGCCAGCGCCGCGCCGCGCACGCTCGGCTGGTACGGGACCTCCGGTGAGCGCTTCGTCGAGCGCAGGTCCCCTGCCTGGCCTCGTCCGCCGTCCCCGGCACGGCGCTGATCGTGTCCGGGACCGTCCGGGCGCCCTGCGACCGCCGCCCTCCCCACCGGGCATCCGCACCTGACTGACGAGTGGAGCGGCTCCACGAGCTACGGGTCGAACCGGATGCCGGGCCCGCTCCGCCGGACCAGTGGCCGACTGCTCCGGACCGGCAGGATCGAAGGCAACCGGCCCTGCTGGATTACCGTTTCATGACTTCCAGATGACCTCTCCCTTCCAATTCGATGGCTACGATGGCCGCACCCATGTCGATCAGAGTCGACATAGCCGGGTAGGGGGAACTGACGGTGAACCACATCCACGTCCAGACGCATGCCCTGCGCCAGTCGGCGAACGGCCTCACCGAGGCCGCCAAGACCTTCGGGCCCGTCGGGCACTGGCTCGACGACAGCCACACGGCCGCCGACAGCATGTCGGCCTGGGACTCCGGACCGGCACTGAAGGACTGCGCAGACGTCTGGCAGGCCCATGTGAAGTCCGTCGTCGATCAACTTCACGTCTATTCGAAGCAGTTGCACGACTCGGCCCACTCCTACGACCAGGCCGACCAGGAGTACGCCCGCCGGCTCGAGTCCGCGCTCGACGACCTCGACGGCGCGGCGACGGAGCAGCAGCCGTGACGATGACCATCGCGGCGCTCAAGGCCGCCAACAGCATCGACGTCGACGCCGCCGCCGGCTCCTGGCTCGCCCTGTCCAAGCAGGCGTGGCAGGCCGTCAACGACATCCACGCCAACGGTGTCGACCCGCTCAAGGAGAACTGGAAGGACAAGGTCGGCGAGGCCGCCGGCCGCAAACTCCAGGAGCAGGCCCAGATCCTGGAGGCCGGCGCGGACATCATGCGCGGCGTCGTCATGGTCCTCGACGGGCTGAGCGCCAGCATCACCCGGGCCAAGCTCACCCTGAACTCCGCCCTGGACATGGCCGGGCAGTACGGCCTCACCGTCGACGAGTCCACGGCCACCGTCCACGGCAGCGGCGGCGCGGCGGCCTCCAACGACAACGTCGTCCAGGAGATCGACGCACTGCTCCAGGAGGCGCTGCGCGAGGCCGCCCAGGCCGACAGGCTGGCCTCCGCCGAGCTGCGCAAACTCGCCGGGGCGACCTGCGAGACCGATCCGCGCAAGGCCCTGGACCAGCTCCAGCGCGAAGCCTCACAGACCGAACTGTCCATGTACACCGGGGACATCCCCAGCGGGCAGGACCCCCGGCTGGTCAGCGACTGGTGGAACGCGCTGACCGACAACCAGCGTAAGCAGCTGATGCTCTCCGACCCCGTGACCCTCGCCAACCTCCCCGGCATCCCCGACGACGTGAAGGTGGGCCTGCGCGGCGGGCCCAACACCAAGTACGACCGGGTGAAGACCGTGCAGTGGGCGCTGGAGCACTGGAACGACACCACCATCGACGTCTTCGACGACAACTGCACCAACTTCGCCTCGGAGGCGCTGCGCCAGGGCGGCGTGCACGCCAAGTGGGACCAGTGGTGGGGCTGGCGCGGGGACGACACCTGGGGGCGCAGCGACGACGCCGGCGGCGACTGGTTCGACCAGCGACTCGACTACTCGAAGAGCTGGGCCGGGGCGCAGAACATGCACGACTTCATGATGCGCCACGGCGGCCAGGAGCTCACTCCGGACGAGGTGAGGCCCGGGGACATCGTCTACTACGAGGAGGACTCCGACCAGGACTCCCAGGACAAGAAGGGCGTCGTCCACCACACCGCGGTGGTGACGGCGGTGACCCCGGACGGGGACATCCGCTACACCCAGCACAGCGGCGGCCAGCAGAACGCGAGCCTGGGCGGCCGGATCGACAGCTTCCAGGAGCAGCGCGGGCACCAGAAGCTGCACTTCGTCCGCGTGAATCCGGACTGGTACTAGGCCTATGAATGAGGAACAGCGCTCTCCCCGGTGGCTGCGGGCGGGCGGCCCGCTGCTGCTCGGCTGCCTCGGGTGGGCGTTCGGCGTGCCGACGCTCCTCGCGGACGGCGACATCCACGCGCTGGTAAGCCGCTGCCAGGACAGCCCCGGCGCCCCGGCCCACGTGCTGCCGCTCGCCTGGGCGGGGCTGGTGCTCGGCATCGGCACGGTGTGCTGGGGCGGTTGGCAGCTCGTCACCGCCGTCCGGCGCAGGACGTTCCGGATCGGCCTGGGGCACGCTCTGCTGTGCGTCCTGCTGCCGGTGGCGGCGATCGGGGTGCCGTTCCAGTACGCCCTCGCGCAGACCGCCGCACACGACACCGGCACGCAGCGGAGCACCTGCTTCGGGCAGGGCCGGCTCACGGACGCCGTCGCTGCGGGCAGGACGGCTCCGGACACGGCGGCACCAGGTGCGACGGCTCCGGGCGTGGCCGCTGCGGGTGTGGTCAGTGCGGGTGTGGTCGGTGCGGCCGCGGCGCGTCAGGCACGGCTCCCATCCTGATCGCCACCGCGCGACTACCGGGCGGATGCGGATACCCGAGCCCAGGCCGGCGCCCAAGCCGACGAGGACGGGCCCAGCCGTCGGCGATCCGAGGACGCGCAGAGAGCAGAGGTCGAACATGTCGAGGCTCCTTCCCCGGGGACCTGACGGCCCCGCTCGTGGTGCCTCAACGATGACCCCGGGCGCCCCTCCCGCACATGTGCCGATCGGCAGAGCCTGAGCAGCAACTCGCCCTCTGCCCCTGCCGATCGGCAGGGGCAGAGGGCACAAAGGCGCTGGAGGCCAGGCCCGGTCCGGCACAGTCCGCGCCCCAGCCCGAGGGCCAAGCACGTGACAGCCGCGGCGATCACCGCCGACGGCCGGCCGACGAACGGGGGACGGCAGGGCCAGGCCGACGTACGCCGAGAGTCCCGCGCCGATCAGGCCGGCCGGTCGGCCGACTGGGCACAGAGTGGTCACGGCTCTCCCGGCCCCGGGTGGGTGCCGACGGCGCGGGATCAACCCGACTCCCGTCGGGTTCCGTCGACCCGGCCAGGGCCGCCCGCCCCCGGCAGGTCCTACGGCTGGTGGACGTACGGCGTCGTCGTGCTCAGCCAGGCGAAGCCGAGGCGCTGCAGGATGGGCCGGCTCTGGTCGCTCGCGTCGACCTGGAGGTACTGGTAGCCGAGCTCGGCCGCGAGGCGGGCGCGGTGGGCGACGAGGGCGCGGTAGATGCCCCGGCCGCGCCAGTCGGGCGCGGTGCCGCCGCCCCAGAGGCCGGCGAACCCGGTGCCCGGGATCAGTTCCATCCGGGCGCCGCTGACCGGGCGGTCACCGGCCATCGCGACGACCATGCTGACCGTCTCGGTGCCGTGCCGCAGGTGGTCGAGCAGCCGCTCGCGCAGGCTGGGGCGCTCGGTGCCAAAGGCCTGTACGTGGGCCTCCATCAGCAGGTCCACCCCGGCCGGGTCGGTCACCGGGAGCAGCCGGACGCCCTCGGGCAGGGCGGCCTCGGTGGGCAGGTCCGCGATCCGGGCGATCATCAGCGCCTCCTCCGGCTCCGGGGTGAAGCCGGCCGCCAGCAGTCGGGCGCCGAGGTCCGCGGGGCGGTCGTGGGAGTAGGCCTTCCACTCGAACTCCAGCCCCAGTCCGGCGAAGTGGCGCACCTGTGCGGCGATGACCGCGTCCGCCCCGGCCTCGTCCAGGCCGGACCAGACCACGCCGTTCCAGCTGTGCTCCGGACCCACCTGCCGGACCACCGCGCCGTCGCGCTCGACACGGCAGTCCGGGTCGGGCGGCGCGTTGCGTCGGAGTCGGTCGTCGAACAGGGCGAGCACTTCGTCTTGATCCATCCGCTCACTCCAGCACGGCGCGGGAGCGCGCGCCATCGAGTTTCCGCGCCACCGGCCGCGAGCGGCGGGCGGGCGGGCCAGGCAGGCAAGCCGGGCAGGCGGGCGAGCCAGGCGGGCGCTGCCCGGGGTGCGGCGGGCGGGGAGGACCACGGCGATCACGGCGCAGCCGAGTCCGGCCGGAGGGAGGGAGCGGATGCCGCGGACGGTGTCCGCGCCTCGTCGCCGTACTCGCGGTAGCCGCTGGGGCGGTACTCGGGGGTGAGCTGCCCCTGTTCCTCGTAGCGGCGCAGGACGCGCGGGGTGACGCCGGGCGACAGGCGGCGTGACGCCGCGCGACGCCCGGGCGAACGCCGTCGACGCCGGGGTCTTCGCCACGCACGAGGCGACCCTCCGTACGCTGGGCGCCGTACGCCACCTGGGCGCCGGCCCAGGCCGGGTTGAGCGTGACAAGTCTGTGAGGAACTGTGGTCGACGGGCGGATACGGACGCGGGAAAATCCGCAGGCCGAGGACCGAACGCGGGGAGTCCGGTGATCACTCAAGGCGTGAAGATCACGACGCGCTGCAGTGACTGCGGCGGCGTGCTGACACGCGACGTCGGCCAGTTCATCGACCGCGGGCAGGTGTGGTGGGGCACGGAAGGGAGGTGCCGGAGCTGTCCCGCTGCGTGGTGCGAGCAGGACAGCGGCGGGCCGACTCCCGAGGAGGTCCGACAGGCGCTGCTGGCAGAGCACGGCCCTGCTCGACTTCGCCTTGCAGGGCCCGAGTCGAGCCTTGTCCCTGTCTTGCATGCCCTGCGGGAGATTCACGGGCTCTCGCTGACACAGGCCCGGGCCATGGCCCACGAGCTGAGGACAACCGGTCTGGTGGGCACGCTGGTCGAGATGGAGCTTGTGGCCGCTGGGCTCCGATGTCGCTCGGTCGCAGCAGTCGTCGAGCCGGCGGCCGACTGACGGTCAGCGACCCGGCCGGAGCGGCTCGACGAGAAGATCAGGGATCCGCACCGGGGCGGCCCGCAGGCGCGCTTGTTGTGGCCGGGGCGCTCCGCCGGCAGCCGCTCGGCGCGGCGCCCGGGGGTCACTGCGCCAGGTAGCCGCCGTCCACCGGCAGCACGACCCCGGTGACGAAGGAGGCGTCGTCCGAGGCGAGGAAGAGGACGGCCGCCGCGACCTCGGCCGGGACGCCGAGCCGGCCCATCGGGTGCAGCTTCTCGATCGCCCCGAGGTACTCGGGTCCGCCGGGCTCGTCGTACAGCCGGGCGACCCGCTCGGTGGTGATGGTGCCGGGGGCGACGGCGTTGACCCGGATGCCGCGGTCGGCCCACTCGACGGCGAGGTGCTTGGTGAGGCCGGAGGCGACGAACTTGGCGGGCCCGTACACCGCTTGGCCGCGCTGGCCGGCCTCGCCGGAGATGGAGGACAGGCAGACGATCGAGCCGCCGGGCCGTTCCTGCGCCGTCATCGCCTCGATCGCGTACTTGCAGGTGAGGAACATGCCGCGACCGTCCACCGCCATGACGTGGTCCCAGTCCTCGGCGGTGGCCTCGGTGATCTCCATCAGCGGGATGATCCCGGCGTTGGCGACCAGGACGTCCAGCCGCCCGTGCCGCTCGACGGCGGCCGCCACCATCCGGCGGGCGTCCTCGTCCCGGGCCACGTCGCCGACCACCGTGCTGACGGCGCCCGGGAGTTGCTCGGCCAGCCGGTCCAGTCCGGCCGCGTCCACGTCGGTGGCGACCACCGACGCGCCCTCCCGGACGAAGCGTTCGGCGACGGCCCGTCCGATGCCGCTGGCCGCGCCCGTCACCACACAGGAGCGGCCGGCCAGCCGCCCGGCCGCGGGGCTCCCCGCGTTCACAGTCACCATGGCGCGACTCTACCCAGCGGAGGGGCGGGAGTCGGGGCCCTCCGCCCGGTGCGCCGGATCCGGCCGGTCGGCGGCTCGAATGCGGCCCGGGACACTCGGCGACGGCACCACGCGGGGCGACGGCCACAGGGAGCACTTGCGGCGGCGACGGCGGGAACGACAACGGCGGCCGGGACCGTCGGTACGGTCCCGGCCGCCGTTCGACCGGCATGCAGCCGATGCGCGGTGAAGGCCGCGGGAGCTACACCCGCGCGTCCGTGGCCAGGGCTTCGGCCACCGGGAGGTTGGGCTGCGGGTGGGTCAGCAGGTGCACGCCCGCCGCCAGCGCGCCGCCGACCAGCGGGGCGAGCAGGAACAGCCACAGCTGCGACAGTGCCTCGCCGCCCGCGAACAGCGCCGGGCCGAGGCTGCGCGCCGGGTTGACCGAGGTGCCGGTGAGCGGGATGCCGACCAGGTGGACGACCACCAGTGCGACGCCGATCGGCAGACCGTCGAAGCCGACCGCGGCCAGCCGGTGGGTGACCGCCAGGACCACGTACACCAGCAGGAAGGTGAGGACGACCTCGGTCAGGAACGCGCCGCCGGCGTTGATGTGCACCTGGGAGCGCTCGCCCCAGCCGTTGGTGCCGAGCTTGCCGTGGGTCTCCAGCCCCGGCACCTGCTTCGCGAGCAGCAGGACGAGCGCCGCGCCCGCGATGCCGCCGAGCACCTGTGCCACCCAGTACGACACCGCCGTGCGCCCGTCTATCCGGCGGGCCAGCAGGAAGCCGAGCGTCACCGCCGGGTTGACGTGGCAGCCGGAGATCGGGCCCAGCGCGTACGCGAGCGCGAGCAGCACGAAGCCGAACGCGAGCGCGATGCCCACCGCACCGATCGCCTCCCCCGCGAGCACCGCGGCGCCCACCGCCAGCAGCACCAGCAGCAGGGTCCCGAGGAACTCGCCGATCACCGCCCGCTTGTCCGTTCCACCCATGCGCCTGGTCCTCCTGACCGTCAGGGCAGGCGGTCCGGTACCGCCCACGTCCGGCCAACCCTGGTCGACCGTTCGAGGGAGCGCATGTCGGCCGAACGGCCCACCACCGTGTTCACGGCGCGTCCGCCTGCCGAATTACTCCGAACGGATGAAACCGTACGAAAATGGCGAGCCCAATGCAAAACGGAGGTAAAACGGGCAGAGGCGGACAGGACGGGCGGCGAACAGCCCTCGGAACGGTCGGCGGCCGGTCGACAGGCCGGGCAACAGAACGGTCGACGGGCCGGCCGGAACGGCCTTCAGACCGTCAGCACGATCTTCCCGCGCAGGTGTCCGGCCTCACTGACCCGATGCGCCTGCGCCGCCTCCGCCAGCGGGAACACCCGGTGCAGCGGCAGCCGCAGGGTCCCCGCCTCGTGCAGGGCGACGGCGGCCGCGAAGGCGCGCTGGTGGTGCGACTCGACGCCCTCGACACCGCCGTTGAAACGGACGCCGTGCTCCTGCCCGCCCTCCATGTCGGCGATCGTCAGCACCCGGTCGGCGCTGCCCGTCAGCTCGACCGACAGCGGCAGCACCCCGCCCCGCCCGGCCGCGTCCAGCGCCCGGTCCACCCCGCCCGGGGCGACGGCCCGCACCCGCTCGGCCAGGCCCTCGCCGTACGCCACCGGGATCGCGCCGAGTTCCCGCAGGTGGTCGTGGTTGGCCTCGCTCGCGGTGCCGATGACGGTGATCCCGCGCGCCCGGGCGAACTGGAGCAGCACCGTGCCCACCCCGCCGGCCGCGCCGTGCACCAGCAGCGTCTCGCCCGGCCGCACGCCGAGGAGGTCCAGGACCCGCTCCGAGGTCTCGGCCGCCGTCGGGAGCGCGGCGGCCTCCTCCCAGCTCAGCCCGGCGGGCTTGTGGGCCAGTACCGCCACGTCCACCAGCGCGTGTTCCGCGTAGGCGCCGCCCATCGTGCTGCCGAACACCTCGTCGCCGGGCTCGAAGCCGCTCACCTCGGCACCGACGGCCTCCACCGTGCCGGACACCTCCACGCCCGGCACGTAGGGGAAGACCACCGGGAACAGCCCGGCCAGCTCGCCGGTGCGCAGCCTGCGGTCCACCGGGTTGACGCCCACCGCTCGGACCGCGACCCGCACCTGGCCGGGGCCCGGGGCGGGCAGTTCGATGTCGATCGGGCGCAGCACGTCCACGCCGCCGAACTCGGAGAAGGCGATCGCCTTGGTCATGGAAAATCCCTCGTTCCAGGAGAGTTGGTCTGTCTTCCGACGCCTTCCATCCTGTGACCGGAGCGGCGGGCGCCCGGCCGGTCCTTCGGACGGTTCGACCTGTCCGAACGGCCAGGCGGGACCGTCGGCGCCCGAACTAGGCTGGAGCGCATGGACGGCATGAGTGGTTCCAACGGCACCGACGGCAAGGGCCGGGTCGACGGCAACGGCCGGACCGACGGCAAGAGCCAACTCCACGGCAAGAGCCGGGCCGACGGCAGGAGCCGGACCGACGCCGAGGGCGAGGCCTGGCAGCAGCACTGGGGCCGCCCCGAAGACGCGCTGGCCCGCGCCCTCGAAGTGCTGCGCACGCCCCGGCCGGACCTCCTGCGGCAGCTGTCGGCGGTCCTGGACACCCTCGTCCCGCACGCGGCGCTCGCCCAGCTCAGCGGCGTCTGCACGTTCAGCCCCACGAACAGCTACGGCCCGCCCGAGCTGACCGGGGCCATCGGCTCGCTGGACCTGTCCCGGCTGGCCGAACGCGCGGCCGGGACGACCACGGCCGGCCGCCCCTGGCAGGGCGAGGCCGAGCTCGCCGGACAGTCCCGACCGGTGGTGGTCACGGCGACCACGCCCGGCAACGGCAACGGCGCCGTCCTGGTCCTCGTCCGGCGGGACGCCGAACCGCTCGCCGCCGGGGCGCTCGCCGTCCTGCAGCAGCTGTGGGACCTGGTGGTCGCCCACTCCGACCACCGCGCCACCGACGCCGCCCCCACCCAGGCCACCGCCTCCCGCGCCTCCGCCAACGCCCGCGCCCGCGCCATCGCCGAGTTCACCGGCACCCACAGCGCCGCGCTCACCGCGATCCTGGCACCGCTGCGCTCGGCCGACCTGGACGACGCCACGGCCCGCCGCACCGCCACCGAGCTGGCCGTCACCGCCCTGCTCGACCTGCGCCAGGGCGCCGAACTGGACCGCACCCTCAGCGAGCAGCCCGCCGACGCTGCCTTCGCCCGGCTGGTGCGCGAGCTGCGCCCGCTGCTGCGGCACACCCAGGTCCAGCTCGACATCGCGCCGCCGACCGAGGCCGACCGGTCCGTCCCCGCCGACGCCGCGCACACCGCCCGGGACGCCGTCCGGGTGGCCGTGCTGCTGATGCTGGAGCAGGAAAAACCGACCCGGCTGCACGTGAGCTGGCAGCTCACGGCGGACGGCCTGCTGCGCGCCGTGGTGCGCGGCGACGGCCTCGGCGTCCTCACCGCCGACGCCCTCACCGTCCACCGCACCGCCGACCGCATCGCCGCCCTCGGCGGACGCCACGGCGTCGAGGCCGTCCCCGGCTGGGGCACCACGGTGACCGTCGACCTCCCGCTCGCCCTGCCCGAACCCGCCCTCGCCACCGACCCGTTGGACGGCCTCCAGCCGCGCGAACGGGAGGTCCTCGACCAGCTCGCGCGAGGCCGCCGCAACCGGGACATCGCGGCGGCCCTGCACATCAGCGAGTCGACGGTGAAGTTCCACGTCGCCAACATCCTCGCCAAGCTCGACGTCTCCTCGCGCGGCGAGGCCGCCGCCCTGGCCCACAGCGCCGGACTGCCGCGCCCGCCCGTCGGGCTGCACGCGGCATCCTGAACACCCCGCCCCTCCTCGGAAAGAGACGCCATGACCGACCCCACCACCTGGGACCCGAGCACCCCCGGCATCCTGCGCCTGCCCTCCGGCCGCCTCCTTCGCGGCCGCGGCCTCAGCCGCCCCACGCCTCCCGGGCCCCAACCGACCTTCGGCCTCTACCTGTTGGACGACCGGCCGCCCCACGTCGACTGGCCGAGCCGCTGGGTCCGCTGGCCCGACTTCGGCCTCCCCGCCGACCGCGCGGACGCCGCCGACGCCTTCCACGAGGCGTGGGAGCGCTCCGCCACCGAACGCGTCGAACTCGCCTGCGCCGGCGGCTGGGGCCGCACGGGGACCAGCCTCGCCTGCATCGCCGTCCTGGACGGCGTCCCGGCGGCGGAGGCGGTGGCGTACGTGCGGGAGCACTACGACCCGCACGCGGTCGAAACGCCGGAGCAGCGCGAGTTCGTGGAGCGGCTAGCCTAGGCAGGGTGGGGAACGATCCAGAGGTTTCGACGGTCAATAACCGGGCCGAGACCACCGTCCACGCCCGTGCCACCGACGACCCCAGCCCGGAGGTGCGCAGCCGGGCGCTGACCATGCTGGCCTGGCAGTGGCCCGACCATCCGGAGACCATGGCGATCCTCCAGAGTGCTCTCGCCGATCCCGAGGTCCGCGAGGCCGCCCGAGACGGCCTCGGCGCCGTCGCGCACCTCACCGCCAACGCCTGAGCCCACTCAGGCCGAAGCCAGGGTGCCAAGCGCGACGACGCCGGCGCGGCTGGAGCGGTAGACCGTCCCGTCGGCGGCGGCCAGCCGGATCGGGTTTCCTCCTCCGGTGTCGCCGCCGGGCGGCTCCGACTGGTCCTGCCAGCGCAGGTCACCCGTCGCGAGGTCGAACGCGTACAGCTGGTCGTCGCCCGGGTCGGCGTACACGGCACCGCCGTCGGCGGCGATCACGGCGGTCGGCCCGGGGCGGCTTCCGACGGGCACGTCGGCCGACCAGCGCCGGTCTCCGGTGTCCGCGTCCAGCGCGTGCAGGCGGGCCCCGCCGAACACGAAGACCGTCCGGTCGGCCGCCGACAGTGGGCAGGTCACCCGGCCGTACTGGAAGGAGCCCCAGAGCACCGTTCCGGTCGGCCCGTCCAGTGCGGTGACGACCGTACCGCCCAGCCCCTCGGAGGTGTGGAACAGAGCCCCCCGGTGGGCGGTGAGCGGGCCGGTGACAGCCACCTTGCGTTCCCACAGCTGCTCGCCGGTGCGCGCGTCCAGGGCGACGACCCCGGTCGACTCGCCGGCCGCGTACACGGTGCCGCCGTCGAGGGCCAGGGAGTCCGTGTAGAGCACCGGGCCCGTCCAGCGCGGCTTGCCGGTGGCCAGGTCGAAGCAGCGCACGGAACTCCCGTGCGCCGCGAACGCGCTGTCGCCGCTGACGGCGGGGCGTTGCTTCCCAGCGAAGTGGGACCAGTAGGGCGCAGCCGCTTCCCATAGCTGCTCTCCCGACTCCGCCTCCAGGACCCGCAGGTGGGTGTCGGTGGCCACGCAACACCACCCCGTCCCCGGCGGCCAGCGGCCAGCCGCCCTGCGGGTCGGCGTCGTGGGGCGTGCTGACGGAGTGGCTCCAACGGATCTCTCCGGTGCGCGGGTCGAGGGCTCGCACGCTGCCGTCGAACCCGGAGACGTAGAGGGCCTGTTGCCGGCCGGTGGACAGCTCCAGCCGCCCGCTCGCGGCGGTCGTCTCCCAGAGCCGCGGGCCGTGGGAGTTCCTCCGGCGGACCCATTCGTTGACACCCGCCGCGGCCGCGAGAGCACCCAGGCCCGCGACGCCCATCAGCAGCTTCCGGCGGCTGACCAGGCGCCGGGCCGGCCGGGCGGGCGGCGTCGGCTCGGCCGGCGCACCGTCCGTCACGGTCTCCGGCATGTCAGTCGTGACTTCAGCCATCACGTCAGCCGCCACGGCCTTCGGCACGTCAGCCGTCACGACCTCGCGCCCCCCGTCCGGCGCGGCATCCCGTCTCGCATCCTCGTCCACGCCAGACAGGACTTCGCACCCCGCCCCGGGGTTGTACCGGATCAGGAAGAAGATCACGAGCGGCTCCGGCCGCCGCCGCTACGTCTTCCGCAGCTCCGGCGCCGGCGCCCCGATGAGCAGCTGCCGCACCGCGTCCCAGGCCGCGCGCAGGGCGGCCGCGCAGGCCCGGGTGTCGGAGCCGAGGAGGCGCAGCCAGGCGCCGCTGTCCTGCGGCAGCACGCTCACCCCGTACAGCAGCGAGCGGTCCCGGCCGGCCACCGCCTCGTGCAGGGCGTCCGCGATCCGGCCCGCCGGGGCGAGCGGGCTGAGGACGTACAGGCTGGACATCACGTCGTGTCCGGCCAGTACCGCCGGGCCGGTGACGCCGCTGCCCCCGCCCGCTGCGGGTTCCAGCCGGACGGTGTCCAGTGCCACCAACTCGCCGTCCGGACGGCGGACTTCGAGGTCGGAGGCGAGCACCTGGTAGGCGTTGCGTTCGCCCCGGGCGAGGCGGCCGGCCAGGATGCTCTCGCCGGCGAGCACCGTCGCGCCCGGGTCGACGGTGAGGACGGTCCGCTGGTAGAGGCGCGAGTCGACGAAGGGGATCACGGGCTCGGGCAGGTACTCGACGTAGGCGCGCGGGCCGGCTGTCAGGTTGACCAGTTGCGTCGCGTAGTCGTGTTCCATCCGGTAGACCTTGGTGGCCGCCTGGGTGGTCAGGTGGACGGCCGTGTCGGCGCCGCAGTGCAGGTCGGTGCGGAGCCGGTCGGCTTGGAGGATGCCGCCGCCGGTGGACATCAGGAAGGTGACGGCGAGGTCGGGGCGGGCCGGGTCGAAGTACAGCGGGCGCATGATCTGCAGCGGTGACTTCTGGTAGTGGCCGGTGAGTTCGGTGCGCCCGCCGACCTTCTCGAAGGCCAGTTCCAGCAGCCCGACCTTGCCGGGACGCCCGACCGCGAGGGTGTCGGGCGTCCCGACGAAGCGCCGGACCGCGTACGGGACGCGGGCCGGCTCGTAGTGCCGGGGGTCGAGCCGGGGCACTGCCGAAGCCGCCACAGCCGAGGAAACCGGAGGAGCCGAGGAAACCGGAGGAGCCACCACAGCCGCCACAGCCGGGGAAGCCGTCACGCCGGAACCGTCCGGAAGGTCTCCAGGAAGGCCGCGATGTCCTCCAGCCCTTCCCCCGTCAGGCAGTTGGTGAGCACCACCGGGCCGCCCTCGCGCACCCGGTGGGCGTCGGACTCCATCACCCCGAGGTCGGCGCGGACGTACTGGGCGATGTCGATCTTGTTGATGACCAGCAGGTCCGACTCGGTGATGCCCGGGCCGCGCTTGCGGGGCATCTTCTCGCCCTCGGCGGTGTCGAGGACGAAGAGGAAGAGGTCCACCAGCACCGGGCTGAAGGTCAGTGTGAGGTTGTCGCCGCCGGACTCGAAGAGCAGGGTGTCGACGTCGGGGAAGCGCTCCAGCATCTCGGCGCCGGCCGCGAGGTTCATCGTCGGGTCGTCCCGGACGGCGGTGTGCGGGCAGGCGCCGGTCTCCACGCCGACCACCCGCTCGGGGTCCAGCACCCCGGCCAGGGTGCGCCGCACGTGCTGGGCGTCCTCCTGGGTGTAGATGTCGTTGGTGATGACCGCCGGGCGGTGGCCTCGGGCGATCAGCACCGGGACGAGCGCCTCGATCAGCGCCGTCTTGCCGGATCCCACCGGCCCGCCGATGCCCACGCGGAGCACGTTCTCGGTCAACTCTCCTCCTCTGATGGTTCGTTGTGCTGCGTGCGGATACAGGGGGTCAACTCATGAACAGCCGGGCCTCCGCCCGCTCGTGCCGCCCGGACATGGCGTCGGCGACCGGCACGCAGCCGCCCAGGTCCGCCAGGTCCCGCTCCAGGGCGGCGGATACGACCTCCCGGATCACCGGGGAGGCCGCCCGCAGCACCACCTGGGCCTTGCGGTGGTCGGTCAGCCGGAGCCGCAGCGCCGCGCCGACGAAGCTGGTGCAGAACGCGAACAGGTCGCTGGTGACGGCCTGGTGGACCGGAACGCCGGCCGAGGCGTACGCCACCCCGGCCGCCACCGCCTGGCAGCCGGGGGCGCGCTTCTCCGCGACCAACTCGGCGTACCGCTCCAGCGGCGCGCCGCCCACCGACTCCCGGGCGATGTCCAGGAGTTGGCGTCCGGTCCGGGTGGCGGCCAGGCGCAGCTCGCGGTTGAGCCTGGTGGCGTGAAGCCGCTGGTCGGTCTCGGCGAGCAGCTCCCAGTCACCCGCCGTGGCGGCCCGGTGGGCCAGGACCAGGGCCGTGGCGTCGGACGGTCCGACGCCGTGCCGCAGCAGGTCGGCGAGCAGCTCGGGCAGGGTGTCCGGGGTGACGGCCTTGGCCTGGGCGTAGCCCTCCAGACCGTGCGAGAGGGTGTAGAAGCCGCTGGGGAAGGCCGAGTCGGTCAGTTGGAGGCAGACCAGCAGCGCGTCCAGGCCGCCCGGCCCGTCCGGACCCTCCGAACCGCCCGGACCACCCGGACCCTCCGGACCGCCCGGAAGGCCCGGACCGCCTTCGACGCCGGTGCTCAAGCGAGGTAGAAGAGGTGGTTGAGCGGCAGCTCGCGGGCCGGCTCGATGGTGGCCGGCTCGCCGTCCAGGGTGACCTTGTACGTCTCCGGGTCGACCGCGATCTTCGGCAGCGCGTCGTTGCGCACCATGTGCTGCTTGCCGACCGAGCGGCACCGCCGCACCGGCAGCACCCGGCTCTCCAGGCCGAGTCGGGCCGGAACCCCGAGGTCGACGGCGGCCTGCGACATGAAGGACACCCGGGTGGCCTGCCTGGCCCGCCCGTACTGGCCGAACATCGGGCGGTAGTAGACCGGTTGCGGGGTGGGCAGCGAGGCGTTCGGGTCGCCCATCAGCGCCCAGTTGATCACGCCGCCCTTGATGACCATCTTCGGTTTCGCGGCGAAGGAGTTGATCGGCCAGAGCACGATGTCGGCGAGCTTGCCGGGCTCCAGCGAGCCGATGTGGTCGGCGGTGCCGGAGGCGACGGCCGGGTTGATCGTGAGCTTGGCGAGGTAGCGCAGGACGCGGAAGTTGTCGTTGCGCTCGCTGTCGCCGGCGAGCTTGCCGCGCTGGTCCTTGCAGTGGTGGGCGGTCTGGAAGGCGCGGGTGAAGGATTCGCCGATCCGGCCCATCGCCTGCGAGTCGGAGGAGAAGATCGAGATGACGCCTTCGTCGTGCAGCACGGTTTCGGCGGCGATGGTCTCGGCGCGGACCCGGGAGTCGGCGAAGGAGACGTCCTCGGGGATGCTGTGGCTGAGGTGGTGGCAGACCATCACCATGTCCAGCAGCTCGTCCACCGAGTTGACGGTGTAGGGCAGCGTGGGGTTGGTGGAGGACGGCAGCACGTTGGGCTCGCCGGCGATCCGCATGATGTCGGGGGCGTGGCCGCCACCCGCGCCCTCGGTGTGGAAGGTGTGGATGGTGCGGCCGTCGATCGCGGACAGGGTGTCCTCGAAGTAGCCGGACTCGTTGAGGGTGTCGGTGTGGATGGCCACCTGCACGTCGTACTCGTCGGCGACGCTCAGCGCGCTGTCGATCGCGGCCGGGGTGCTGCCCCAGTCCTCGTGCACCTTGAGGCCGCACACGCCCGCCTCGACCTGCTCGCGCAGCGCGCCGGGCAGCGAGCCGTTGCCCTTGCCCAGCAGGCCGACGTTGACCGGCAGGTCCTCGACGGCCTGGTACATCCGGTGGATGTTCCACGGGCCGGGGGTGCAGGTGGTGCCGTTGGTGCCGTCGGACGGGCCGGTGCCGCCGCCGATCAGGGTGGTGATGCCGTTGCTCAGCGCCTCCTGCACCTGCTGCGGGGCGATGAAGTGGATGTGGGTGTCGATGCCGCCGGCGGTGGCGATCAGGTGCTCGCCGGAGATCACCTCCGTGCCGGGGCCGATCACCAGCCGGGGGTGCACTCCGCTCTGGGTGTGCGGGTTGCCGGCCTTGCCGACGGCGACGATGAGGCCGTCCTTGACGCCGATGTCGCCCTTGACGACGCCGAGCACCGGGTCCATGACCACCACGTTGGTGATCACCAGGTCGAGCGCGCCCTGCGCGGAGGTCGCGGCCGGGTCCTGGGCCATCCCGTCGCGGATGGCCTTGCCGCCGCCGTAGACGGCCTCGTCGCCGTAGTGGCCCTGGTTGAAGTCCTGTTCGACCTCGACCAGGAGGTTGGTGTCGGCGAGGTGGAAGCGGTCGCCGACGGTGGGGCCGAAGAGGTCGGTGTACTGCTTGCGGGAGAGGATGGCCATCAGTGGTCGCCTTCCTGGTCGGCCGGGCCGGTCTCCGTCGAGAGGTTCCGTGGCCGGTCTTCCTTGTGGTCGAGGTTGGTGCCCTTGAAGCCGCGGGCGATGGCCCGGTCGACGGCGCGGGCCCGGGTGCCGGGGGCGGTGATGCCGCCGTCCACGAGGCCGGCGAAGCCCACCAGGCGGCGGTGGCCGCCGAACTCGGCGAGGGTGACGTCCCTGGTGTCGCCGGGCTCGAACCGAACGGCGGTGCCGGCCGGGATGTCCAGGTGCTTGCCGAAGGCGGCGTTGCGGTCGAAGTCGAGGGCGCGGTTGGCCTCGAAGAAGTGGTAGTGGGATCCGACCTGGATCGCCCGGTCGCCGGTGTTGCTGACCGTGACGGTGGCCTTGGCGCGGCCGGCGTTGATCTCCACCGGGTCGTCGCCGTACAGGTATGCGGCGCTGCCGGACATGGCTGGCCTTCCTCTCTGCCGGGTCAGTGGGGGGTGTGTGCGGGTTCGCGGGGGTCGTGTGCGGGTTCGCGAGTGTCGTGGGTGTGGCCGTGCTGGTGCGCGTGCTGCCCGTGGTGCTGGTGGTGCTGCTCCCCCGGCCCGTGGCTGTGCGCGTAGCCGTGCCCGTGGCTGTGCCGCTCCCCCGGCCCGTGGCTGTGCGCGTACCCGTGCCCGTGCTCGGCGTCGAGGCCGGCCAGGATGCCGTCCTCTCCGTGCCCGAGCAGGTGCAGCGCCGCCGCCGTCCTGGCCGCGACCACCCCGGCGACGGCGGACGGCCGCAGCAGCGGGCCGCCGTCCCGTACGCCGGGCAGGGCGGTGCGCAGGGCCGGGCCGAACGAGGCCGCAACGGCCGTCACCTCGCGGGCGCCGAGCAGCCGGCAGCGTTCGGCGCCCTCGGCCGGGTCGGGGTCGCCGCCGTCGAAGGCGACCTCGACCCAGCGGTGCCGGCCGTACTGGCGGGCGAGGCGGGCGATCCGGAACAGCTCGGCGTCCTCGAACGGGCCGGCTGCCGGGGCGGTGACCAGCACCGCGCCGTCGGGGGCGGCGCCGGCGGCGGCCCGCAGCCAGCCGATCAGGTGGTCGGCGGCGCCGAAGGGCGCGGTCAGGGCGAGCCGTCCGCGGCCCTCTCCGGCGGCGAGCCAGCGCAGTGCCCGGGCGGTGTCGGCGATCAGCCCGGGGTCGCGGCCGAGCGTCATCGGCACGACGCACACCGGTCCGTCGCCCGCCGCGGCGAGCGCCGACCGTACGGCCTCGGTGAGCGGACGGCCTGCGGGGGCGGCGGCGTGTACGGCGGGTCCGGTCGCGACCAGCGTCGCGAGGGCCCGTCCGCCGTCGCTCTCGTGCCCGCCGGCCAGTACCACGGTGGCGGCCTGGGACCGGGTCATCGCTCAGGCACCCACCGGGTCGTGGCAGGAGACCAGTTTGGTCCCGTCCAGGAACGCCGCCTCGACCTGGAGCAGCGGGAGCATCTCGCGCACGCCCGGCATGACGTCCGCGTTGCTGACGACCTGCTTGCCGATCTCCATGCACTCGGCGACGGTGCGGCCGTCCCGGGCGCCCTCCATGATGGCCTCGCTGATGAGCGCGCAGGCCTCGCTGTAGTTCAGCTTGACGCCGCGGTCGCGGCGTTTGCGGGCCAGATCGGCGACGACGTAGATGTACAGCTTGTCCATCTCACGCGGCGAGAGATTCACGGGGACCACTCTTCCTTTCCGGGAATCCGATGGAATGCAACAGAGCGGGAACTGTTTTGGACCGCTTGGACCGCCTGCACTGCCTGCACTGCCTTCATTGCTGGAAGTCGGACGAAGTACGGGAACTCCGGGGGGGAACCGAATGCGGAATTCAGGTCCGGCGCAGGCGCGGGACGGCCGGCACCGCCGCCAGGAACAGCATCGTGGTCAGCACGAACGGCCAGGTGAAGGCGTGGCCGCCGAAAGGCGCGGAGGCCGCGCCGAGCGCCGGGGTCAGCACGGTCGCGCCGACCGCGCCGACCAGGGCGTAGGCCGCACTCCAGCCGTCGGGCACCAGGAACACCCCGCACAGCGCGAGGGCGACCAGCACACCGCTGTACCCGAGCAGGCCCTGGCCGACCGCCTCGCCGGGGGCGCCGAACACCCAGGCCGTGAGCAGCCCGGTGGCGCTTCCCGCACAGGCCATCAGGCCCGCGAGGCGGCTCGCCGCGAACAGCCCGGCCAGGAACAGCAGGCCGACGTACCACTGCGGCATGAAGAAGATCTGACCGATGTTCGCGAAGAACCCGTGCCAGAGCTGCTCCCAGCCCAGCCCGGTCGGCCCGCCGGCCGGGACGGGCGGGGCGGCGGGTGCGCCGGCGCCGTGCCACAGTCGGCGGAAGCCGGGGGCGGCCGCCGTGACGGCCGTCGCGACCAGGCAGAACGGCGCGGTCAGCGCGGGCAGCCGCCAGGTGGCGAGCAGCGCCCCGAGCCCCGCCGTGACCACCACGGCGACGGCGGCCCCGAGGGCCGCCACCGCGACCGTCGCCGGGTGCCCTGCGCCCAGGAAGACGGAGCAACCCAGCGCCACCAGACACCCGTTGTACCCGTGCAGCCCGGCCCCGACGGCCTCCCGGTCGAGCCCCAGCCCGTACGCGACGGCGGTGGAGACGGCGCTGCCGAGCAGCCCGTAGAGGCCGAACTGCCAGCCGGCGGCGAGCAGCGCGGCCACGAAGAGGAGTCCGCACACGACGGACGGCATGAAATCGACCTGCGCCACGCCGCGCAGGACCTCCGCGAGCACTCTGCCGGATATCGGACGAGCCGTCACCGGGGTGCTCTCCCCACCCTTTTGCCAATCCATGCTGCGCACCATTTCCGGTACGGCCGGCCTGCCTGGAAGTCGGCCCCGGCGATTCCTCCGGAACCGTACTCCTACGGATTGTGAAGTCCAGGGGGAGCGGAGTGTTATGTCAAATCCACGAAGGGTGACCATCGGGCCGCTGAACTGCAACAATATGTTGAAGTCGATGCCCGTCGGGTTCGTTGCAGGGAGAAATCCTTTGCGAAGTTTTACTGACGGTTGGCATCCCGGTCGGCCTCCGCGGCACCGAGCTGCCGGGCCAGGAACCGCTCGGACGACTCCAGTTGGAGCTCCGGCAGGTCCAGGTGGCCCCCGGGGTTGGCGTGCAGCGTCTTCTCCGGGGACCCCAGCGCGCCGAACAGTGCGAGCGCCCCCTCGCGCGGGACCAGTCGGTCGTCCCACTGGAGCAGGAACTCCACCGGCACGCCGACCCGACCCGCCGCCTCCGTCTGCGACGCGTGCCCCGTCAGCCCGAACACCGCGGCGGCGATGCGCGGCTCGGCCGCCACCAGCGGGATGCCGATCACGCTCCCCAGCGACAACCCCCAGTACCCCACCGGCCCGAGGCCCTCCGCCTGCCCGTCCAGCTCACCCAGCCCGCCCGGGCCGCCCGGCGCCGCCAGGGCGGCCAGCGCGTCCAGCACCGCCACCCACTCCGGGACCGCCCGCTCCGCGAGCTCCGCCGTGTGCCGCGCCACCCACGCGCTGACCGGCCGGCCCGCCGCGATCAACTCCCCGATCTCGGTGGCGAACCGCTCGTCCTGCGCGCTGCGCGCCCGCTCCCCGTGCCCCGGCGCGTCCAGCGCCACCGCCGCGAACCCGTGCCGCCGTACACACCGGCGCGCCCGGTCCACCAGCCCCGGCCCCAGCTTGTGCTGGCCGCCGCCGTGCCCCAGCAGCACCAGGGGCCGCCGACCGAGGGGCGGCCCGTCCGGCTGCCACAGCACACCGGGCACGCCGTCGAGGGTGAACCGGCGCTGCGTCACGCCGTCCGCGCTGGATTCCGAGGTGAAGTGCACCCGGCCATCATGGCTCCCGACACACGTTCGAGTCCCGGCTTTTCACCGCTGCCACCGGAACCGCTGCCACCGAAGCCTCCGCCGCTGACGGAGCGGCTACGCGCCCGGGGCGGGCTCGCCGAGGAAGGCCAGGAGGAGGGCGGTGATCTCGGCGGGGCGCTCCAGGCTGGGGAGGTGGCCGGCCCAGGGGAGTTCCCGGTGGCGGGCGTCGGGGAGGAGGGCGGGGAGGGCGGCGGCGATGTCGCGGAAGTCCTGGAAGTCGTGGGCGCCGGCCACGGCCAGGGTGGGGGCGGTGATCCGGCCGAGGTCGACGTCCTCGCGGTCGGGGCCGATCGTCGCCTCCAGCTGGACGTCGAAGGCGTGGCGCTGCATCAGCCGGACCTGCGCCCGGGTCTGCTCGTCGGCCTCCGGGCCGAGCCAGGCGTCGACGTTCAGCTCGACGGCCGCGTCGAGGTCCCCGGCCTCGATCAGTTCGTCCTCGCGGCCGCCGAAGGCCCGCAGGGTGTCGCTGGGCTGGTGTCCGGGCATGCCCGAGCCGAGCAGGGCCAGCCTGGTGACCGCCTCGGGGCGCAGCGCGGCCGCCGTCAGGGCGATCCGGCCGCCGTGGGAGGCGCCGACCAGGGTGGCGGTCTCGATGTCCAGGTGGTCGAGCAGGGCCAGGACGTCCCCGGTGTCGCTGTAGGGGCTCTCCGCGAGCGGTGAGTCGCCGAAGCCGCGGAAGTCGCAGCGGACCACCCGGTACCCGGCGTCGATCAGCGGCTGCCACTGCGCGTCCCACATCCGCCGGTCGCACACCGAGGAGTGCAGCAGCACCACGGCGGGCCCACTGCCTGCTACGTCATGAGAAATGATCATCCGGCGGATGCTAGTGCCCGCGCCCCCGGTTCCCAAGCGATTTGAAGTCGCCGCGGCCGCCGGTAAGCGCTTGCGGCGGTCCCCGGGCTCTGGACGGGTGAAGGAGGTGCTCGGAGGTGCTCATGGGAGATGCGAAGAGCGAGCGGGACGACGGGTTCCAGGCGTTCATCGTCGCGGCCTGGCCCCGCCTGGTGCGGACGGCGTACCTGCTGGCCGGCGAGCAGTACGCGGCCGAGGACCTGGTGCAGTCCGCCGCCGAGAAGGCCTGCGCGGCCTGGTCGAGGGTGCGCCGGGCCGACGATCCGTACGCCTACGTGCGGCGGATCCTGGTCAACCAGCACGCCCGCCGCTGGCGCCGCCGGGCGCCGGAGCTGCTGGTGGACGCGGTGCCGGACGCGGCGGGGACCGAGGACGGCTTCGCCCGCTCCGACCAGCGCGGGGCCCTGCTGGCCGCGCTGGCCACCCTGCCGCCGCGTCAGCGCGAGGCGGTGGTGCTGCGGCACTGGGAGGACCTGAGCGACAGCCAGACGGCGGCGGCGATGGGCTGCTCGGTGGGCGCGGTGCGCAGCCACGCCGCGAAGGGCATCGCGCGGCTGCGGCAGGTCACGGCACTGGTGGAACTCAAGGACACGACGCACATCGGAGGAACGGCATGAGGCGCGGAACGGACCAGGAGCCGGGCGGGACGGGCGTGGACGACGGCAGGGACGTGTGGGTCGGCCTCGGCCTGGCCGAGGCGGCGGCCGGCGCGCGGATCGGTCCGGCGCCGGTGGCGGACATCGTGGCGGGCGGCCGCCGGCTGCGGCACCGCCGCCGTACGGTGGTCGGCGCGGTGGCGCTGGCCGCGGTGGTGGCGCTGACCGGTGGGGCGCTGGCGCAGCTGCGCCCGGGCCCGGCGCCCGCCCACGGGGTCGGCCCGGCGGGCGTCGGCGCCGTGCTCGGACCGGCGACCGCCGCGCCCTCGACGACCGCCGCGGTGCGTGACCCGCTCACCCCGGTCCGGGTGCTGCTGGGCCAGGGCGTGGCCCCGGACGGCAAGCAGTGGCAGCTGTGGGAGGCGCTGTGGCCGGAGGCCCCGCGGGAGCGGGCGTTCGAGCAGGCGACGGCGGTGTGGAAGGAGCGCAGCCGCTACGACTCGGCGGCGGCCGAACCGACGGAGGAGTACGTCCGGCGGTACTGGCAGCCCGACTTCGATGTCGTCGACGTCTACTTCACCGTGGACGGGGTGCGGCAGAGCCATGACTCCGAGGGCGTCCAGCCGGCCCCGGGCAAGGTCGACCCACGCAGCCGGACCACCTTCGGCGGCGGTCTGGTCGGCCACCGGGGCAAGGGGGACACCGTGGCCCCGCTCGACGTGGTGCTGCTCTCGCTCGGCCCGGACGTCGGCCGGGTGGTGGTGACCTGGACCGACGGCACCTCCACCGAGCCGCCGCTCGTCACCGTGGCCGACTCCCCCGTCCGCGCGGTGGTGGTGGCCCGCCCGGGGGCGAAGCGGGCGAGCTCCTGGCAGTTCTTCGACAGGGACGGCAACGTGCTTCCGAACGCCGACGCCAAGTACCTGACCGAGCCCGGCTCCTGAGGACGCCCGCCCGACGCCCCTCAGCCGAGCAGCAGCTTCGCGGCCGCCGCCGCGCCGTCCGTACGGATGCCGGCGGCGAGGGCGGCGGCGCGCTCGCGGGTGGCGGGGGCGAGGGCGTGGCGCAGGGCGGCGGCGAGGGACTCGGTGGTCGGGGTCGGGCCGTCGTGGGCGGCGCCGATGCCCAGCGCCGCCACCCGCGAGGCCCAGTACGGCTGGTCCACCATCTGCGGGACCAGCACCTGGGGCACCCCCGCCCGGGCGGCCGTGGTGGTGGTGCCGGCGCCGCCGTGGTGGACGACGGCGGCGACCTTCGGGAACAGCGCCTGCTGGTTGACCTCGCCGACCGCGAAGCAGTCCCCGGCCCCGTCCACCTCGGCGAGCCGGGCCCAGCCGCGGCCGAGCAGCACCCGCCGGCCCTGGGCGCGGACGGCCTCGACGGCCGCCCGGGCGGCGCCCGCCGGGTCGCGCAGCGGCATGCTGCCGAAGCCGACGTACACCGGCGCCTCACCGGCCGCCAGGAAGGCCGACAGGTCGGCGGGCAGCGGTCGTTCGTCCGGCAGGATCCACGCGCCGGTCTGCACCGCCTCGGGCCACCCCGCCCCGGGCGGGCTCGGCCAGGGGTCGAGCAGCGGGTCGGTGGCCAGCCACGGCCGGCCGGTGAGGACGTGGTCCCGGACGTTGTCGACCGCGGGCAGCCCGACCGCCGCCCGGTGGGTGTTGACCGCCTCCCCGAACAGCGCGTTCATCGTCCCGATGTTGAGCTCCCACAGCTCCCGGCGGTCGGTCACCTCCGGCAGGTACGGCGCCATCGGGTACTCGAAGGGCCGGTGGTGCGGGGAGGGCAGCACGGTCGGCTGGAGGGCGACGTACGCGAAGCGGGCGCCCAGCCGCTCGGCCGCCGCCTGCGCGCCGGCCACCGCCGGGAACAGGCCGGTGGCCACCACCGCGCCGCCCGGCTCGGCCGCCCCGAGCACCGCCGCGTGGAACTGCTCGACCAGTCGGGCGGCACGCTCGGAGAAGCCCGAGGGCGCCGGCGGCGGCCCGCTGACCAGCGCGCGGATCGACTGCCCGGCCGGTACCGGTTCCACCCCGACCTCGGCCAGCCGCGCCGAGAACTCCTCGTCCGGCGGGGCGCACACCCGCACCGAGGCGCCCAGCTCCTCCAGCCGCAGCGCCAGCGCGGCCATCGGCTCGACGTCCCCACGCGACCCGTACGTCGACAACACCACTCGCACGTCGAACTCCCCGTTCTTTCCCCGGCTTCGTGTCCTTGAGCCGGTGATTCTGGGCCATCGCCGGGGCCTTGTGGCAAGGCCCCCCGTGCGCTATACGTTGAGAGTGGCGAGGAGTGGGGACGGCCTCCTCGGAACGGAGCTCCACGAGAGCGAGACCTGCCAGAATCGCCCCATGCGCGCGATCATCGAGTCCATGGCCGGTCAACTCACCCGTGTGCCAGGCGTGGTGGGAGTGATGCTCGGCGGGAGCCGGGCCCGCGGCGAGGAGCGGCCGGAGTCGGACTGGGACCTCGGGGTGTACTACCGGGGCGGCCTCGACCTCGACGCGCTGCGTGAACTCGCCGGGTCGGGGGCCGAGGTGGCCGGCCCGGGCGGCTGGGGACCGTGGGTGAACGGCGGGGCGTGGCTGCGGGTCGACGCGGTCGCCGTGGACTGGATCCTGCGGGACCTCGACCGGGTCGGACGGGTGTGGGCGGACTGCCGCGAGGGCCGTTTCGAGGTGGGGACGCAGGCCGGCCATCCGCTCGGCTTCTGGTCCCCCTGCTACCCGGGCGAGGTCGCCCTCGGGCAGCCACTGGCCGACCCCACCGGGGAGTTGGCGCGGCTCAAGCGGCAGACCGCCGACTACCCGGAGCCGCTGCGCGAGGCCCTCACCGCGGCCACCTGGGAGGCCGGGTTCCTGCTGGACACCGCCGCGAAGAGCGCCGTCCGCGCCGACGCCCTGCACGTCTCGCTCTGTCTGTCCCGCGCCGTCGGCATCCTGGTCCAGGCCCTGTACGCCCACCACCGCCGCTGGTGCCTCAACGAGAAGGGGGCCCTGGCAGTGGCGGAGCGACTACCCGACACGCCGAGGCACTTCGGCAAGGTCGCACGCGGCCTGCTCGCCGCGCCCGGCGGGTCGGCGGCGGAACTGACGGCCACCGTCACCCGGGCCCGGGAGCTGACCCGGGAGACGGTGGCCGCGCTGGGCCGCTGAACCGGGCACCGTCCCCACCCGACGGCCCGGGCCCTGGCCGGTGAGTTCCCCGCGCTGCGGGAAACCTCAGGGCGGGGAACTGCGGTTTTCCGCAGGAGGTTCGCCGGAAACCCGCATACCGCCGCTGACCTGCGATTTCTAGCGTGGAGGGCAGAGCCGAGCGCACCGGCGCCGGCACCCCTGCCCCCTGGAGAACCGCATGCGGCACACCGTCCTCGCCATCGCCCAGCAGCCCGCCGACGGGTTCGCCGGCTGGGCGGCCGACCTGGTGGACACCATGGGCGGCCCCGGCGCCGGCCTGGCGATCGCGCTGGAGAACCTGTTCCCGCCGCTGCCCAGCGAGGTGATCCTGCCGCTGACGGGCTTCGCCGCCGGGCAGGGCGTGATCAGCCTCGCGTCGGCGCTGACCTGGACCACCCTCGGGTCGGTCGTCGGGGCCGTCGTCCTGTACTGGCTGGGCGCGTTGTTCGGCCGGGAGCGGATGCACGCGATCTGGGCCCGGCTGCCGCTGGTCAAGGCCTCCGACCTGGAGCGCACCGAGGCCTGGTTCGCCCGGCACGGGACGAAGGCGGTGCTGCTGGGCCGGATGGTGCCGATCTTCCGCAGCCTGATCTCCGTCCCGGCCGGGGTCGAGCGGATGCCACTGCCCGCGTTCGTCATGCTGACCACGATCGGCAGCCTGGTGTGGAACAGCGTGCTGGTGATGGCCGGGTTCCTGCTCGGGGACCGCTGGGACGTGGTGGAGACGTACGTGGGCCTGCTCTCCAAGGCGGTCCTGGTGGTGGTCGTGGTGGCCGTGGCCGGGTACGTCGTGATGCGCTGGCGCGGGCGCACCAGCGCCGCCCAGCACCGCCGCGCCCGGTGAGCGGGCCGACCGGCCGGAACGGCCCGAGCCACCCGGCCGATCCCGCCGGCCCCGGCGCCCCCGTAAGCTCGGACCCCGTGCAGGGGGATGGAACAGACACCACGTCATGGCCGCGCCGCGCCACCGGCTTCCTGCTCGGCTGCCCGAGCGCCGTCCTCGCCGCGCTGTACCTGCTGCTGGCCGGTGCCGTCCTCGGCCCGTTCCTGCTCTGGCCGCGCACCCGCCCGTACGCGGCGCCGGGCCTGCTGTCGGGGGTGCGCCGACTGGCCGCCCTGGAGCGGGCCCGGCGCAGCGCGTTCTTCGGCGACCGCTTCCCGCGCCACTACCGGGCGGACGAGGGCAGGCTGCTGCGCTACCTGGTGGTGCGCAGCGGCGGCGGGCTGGTCGCCGGGGTGGTGCTGGGGCTGCTGGTCTTCGGGCTGGCCCTGGCCGTGCTGCTGGTCGGCGGGGTGCTGCGCGGCTCGCTCGGCTGGGAGGAGTTGGCGACCCAGGTGCTGCTCGGCGGGGTGCTGCTCTTCCTGGCTGTGCAGGGCCTGTTCTCGCTGGCCGCGCTGGACGCCAGGAGCGCGCGGGAGTGCTTCGGGCCGTCCGAGGCCGAGCTGCTGCGCCGCCGGATCGCCGAACTCGCCGACAGCCGGGCCGCGGTGGTGCGAGCGGTGGACACCGAGCGGCGGCGGATCGAGCGGGACCTGCACGACGGCGTGCAGCAGCGGGTGGTGGCGCTGGCGATGCTGCTCGGCCGGGCGCGGCGCGGCCTGGACCGCCACCGGGACCCGGAGCGGACGGAGGCGCTGCTGCGCCAGGCGCACCGGGAGGCGCAGGAGTTGCTGACCGAGCTGCGCGAGGTGGCCTGGCGGGCGTACCCGTCGGCGCTGGACACCCTGGGGCTGGAGGAGGCACTGGGCGGGGTGGCCGAGCGCTGCGCCATCCCGCTGCGGCTGCGCTACGAGGTGGCCGGTCCGCTCCCCGAACCCGTGCGGACCGCCGCCTACTTCGTGGTGTCCGAGTGCGTCACCAACGCGGCCAAGCACTCGGCCGCCTCGGCGATCTCGGCCCGGGTCGAGGGGACCGCCACCCTGCTCACCGTACGGGTCGAGGACGACGGCCGCGGTGGCGCGGACCCGACGGGCAGCGGCCTGACCGGCCTGCGCGGGCGGGTCGCCGCGCTGGACGGTACCCTCCACGTCCACAGCCCCGCCGGGGGGCCGACCGTCATCACCGCGGAGCTGCCATGCGCGTGACCCTCGCCGAGGACTCGACCCTGCTGCGGGAGGGCCTGGTCCGACTGCTCGCCGAGGAGGGGCACGAGGTGCTGGCCGCGGTCGGCGACGCGACGGCGCTGACCGCGGCGGTGGCGGAGCAGCCGCCGGACATCGTGGTGGTGGACATCCGGATGCCGCCGACCCACACCGACGAAGGACTGCGGGCGGCGGTGGAGATCCGCGAGCGGTGGCCGCAGGTCGGGGTCCTGGTGCTCTCCCAGCACATCGAACGCGGTTACGCGGCGCGGCTGTTGGACGCCGGCGCGGAGCGGGTCGGCTACCTGTTGAAGGACCGGGTGGCCGAGGTGGACGAGTTCCTGGACGCCCTGGTGCGGGTCGCGGCGGGCGGCGCGGTGATCGACCCGGAGGTGGTCCGCCAACTGGTGGTACGCACCACCCGCACCGACCCGCTGGCCCGGCTCACCCCGCGCGAGCGCAGCGTCCTGGAGGCGCTCGCCCAGGGCTGGACCAACGCCGCCATCGCGCAGCGGCTGCACGTCTCGCAGAGTGCGGTGGAGAAGAACCTCAACGCCGTCTTCGACAAGCTGGACCTGCCCCGCACCACCGACTACAACCGCCGCATCCTGGCCGTCCTGCACTACCTGGGCGCGTAGTCCCCCGGCGCGGCGGCTCCGTCCGGACCGATGTCACCGGGGTCACCGGGGTCACCGACAGCACCCGCGACACCGACGGCACCGACGGCACCGACGGCACGGCCCCAGACGGGGAACGGCCGGACGGCCGGCTCCTGCCGGTCGCCCTCGCACTCCTCGCCTTCCTCGCTTTCCTCGCCCGTGAGCCTGGTCGTGCCCGGCTCCTCGTCGGCCAGGAAGTCCGCGACGATCGGCCCGAGGTCCGCCACCGGCTCGTACGCGCCACCGAACGGCAGGTCGTCCGGACCGACCGATCCGGTCGAGCACCGCAGCTGCCCGGCCTGGTCGTCGTGCCAGACGTAGAACGTGGCCGGCCCGTCGTGACCCAGCGCCCGGACCCGTTCGCGGAGCAGGGCGGCGGTCCGCTCGAAGGCGTCCACCACCTCCTGGACGGTCAGCGCCCGCCGGTCCTCGACCTCGGCGTTCAGCCACCAGGTGTTGGTCTCCCACTCCACCGGGTGGTCGTCCGGCTCCAGTGCCAGCGGCTCCTCGGCCAGCTCGGCGATCCACGTCAACAGCATGGCGGCAGTATCTCCGGCCGGGACGGCGGCCCGGCACCAGGGGCTCGGCGCTCGGGCGCGAAGGCGCACAGCCCGGAGCCCACGGCCCGGGTCAGAGCCCGGGCCCGGGCTCAGGCTCTGGGCTCCTGCGGCGCACGGCTCCGGGTTGAGCCATTCGGGTGAGCGACCGGCCGGCCGGCCGGACCGCCGCCGGGGGCGCCGCCCGGCCCGGCGTCCCAGCGGGTGGCCTCCCGTGCACCGAGGGTGAGCACGCGGTTCGCCAGCGGCAGCAGGGCCCGGTCGTGGGTGATCAGGAGGGTGGTGCGCCCGGCCATCAGACGGCTCAGCGCGGGGACGAGCTGCTCGATGGTGTGCGGGTCCAGGCCGCTGGTGGGTTCGTCCAGGATCACCACGGGCGTGTCGCGCAGGAAGGCCCGGGCGATGGCGACGCGCCGGCTCTGCCCACCGGAGAGCTGGAAGCCGTCGGCGCCGATCACCGTGCGGTAGCCCTCCGGGAGCGCTGTGACGAACCCGTGGGCCCCGGCGATGCGGGCGGCGCGTTCGATGTCGGCGGGCGGGGCGTCCGGACGGCCGTACACGATGTTGTCGGCGATGCTCGCGTGGAACAGCGGGGCCTCCTGCGGCAGCAGCGTGACCGCTTGGCGCAGTGAGGCGAGGGTGAGGTCGCGCAGGTCCTGCCCGTCGAGGCGGACGGTGCCGGCCTGCGGGTCGAGGAAGCGGACCAGGAGCTTGGCGAGGGTCGACTTGCCACTGCCACTGGGCCCGACGACGGCCAGGGTCTCCCCGGGGAGCAGGTCGAGGTCCAGGTCGGCGAGGACCGGCGGTCCGGGGACGCCGGTGGCGCCGGGGTAGGCGGCGCGGACGCCCTCGAGGGTGATCCGGCCCTGGACCGGGCCGGTGTCCCGGGCCGTGGGGCGCTCCTGCACCGGGCTGCGGAGGTCGTGCAGCTCCAGGACGCGTTCGCCCGAGGCGCAGGCCGCGCCGGCCAGTGGAATGAGGGCGGCGAGCTGCTGGACGGGCTCGAACAGCTGGGCCATGAAGGCGGCGAAGGCGAGCAGACCGCCCAGGCTGAGGTTCCCGCGGATGACCTGCAGCGCGCCGACGCCCACCACGGCCAGCCCGGCCAGCAGCTGCAGCACCCCGAGGAAGGGCTGGTAGAGGCCGGAGACCCGGGCGGCGGCGAGTTCTGCGTCGAGCAGGGCCCGGCCCTCCCGGTGGACCCGTTCGACCTCGCGGCTCTCCTGGCCACAGGTCCGGGTCACGGTGGCGTTGCGCAGGGATTCCTCCAGTAGCGCGGTGACCCCGCCCGCGCGGCGCTGGACCCGCCGCTCCCGACGCCGGATGACGCGCCCGAACAGCGTGCTGGACAGGACGAACAGCGGGGCGGCCAGCAGCGCGGCCACGGTGAGCGGCCAGCTCAGGTAGAAGGCGGCGCCGGTGAACAGCAGCAGGCTGACGAAGGCGACGGCGCCATCGACCAGCCCGGTGGCCACCATCCGCTCGATCTCGGCGATGTCGAAGGTGAGCCGCGCCACCACGTCGCCGCGCCAGCGGGTCTCCAGGGTGTCGGGGGGCAGGGTGTGCAGGTGGGCGAGGGTGTCGGTGCGCAGCCGCAGCATGTAGCGCTCGGCGATCCAGGTGCTGGCGTAGCTGCCGGCGAAGGTGAGCACCCCGGCGGCGATGGACGCCGCGAGCATGAGGGCGGCGAGCGGCCAGAATTCGGCGAAGTTCCGTGGGACGAGGACGTTGTCGATGAGGTCCTTGAACAACCAGACCGAGACGATCTCGCCGAAGGCGCCGAGGACGAGCAGGGCCGCGCTCACCGGAAGCCAGCGCGCGTCGGGACGCACCCACGGCCAGAACCGGCGGACCAGCACCCGCAGCGGGATGACCGGCGATTCCGCCACCGGTCCGTGGTCGTCGGCCTTGAAGGCCTTCGATGTCTTGGAGGCCTTGGAGATCTTGGAGATCTTGGAGACCTTGGAGGCCACCCGGTCACCCGGGGGCGTCACATCGCGCATGGACATGACCCGTTGCTCTCGGAGACGTCGTTCCGGGATCCGGAAACGACGTTCCGGGGCGTGGACCCGTCGTTCCGGGCTGGGGACCCGTCATCCTCCGCGCGGAGGCGGCGTCGCCCCAGGTTGAGGGGCCGGCGGTCGCACCGCCGACCCCTGTGATGGTGCTAGTCGGGACTATCGGGTGCAGTCCTGGCCGAAGCCACCGTCACCACCAGTCGAAACCGAAACGACGGCGGTAACCACGACGGTCAAAACGACGACCACGGTCAAAGTCACGGCCTCGGCCGAAACCACGGCCGTAACCGCCGCCGAAACCGCCGCCGTAACCGCCGTCCCTGTCTCCTCGACGACCGAAGTAACTCATCACGGCTTCTCTCTCTCGTCGCGTCGGCGCTCCTTACGCACCCGCGACCCGCACCGACGGCGGGGTTGCGAGAACTGGAGGCCGTTGCCGGTGGTCGGACCGTTCCGGTGGCCTCTCGGCGACGCCCGGTCGGTTCGTCCCACTACTCCAGTATCCGCCCACTGAGCGTATGCGCAGCTTCTGAGTCGATCGGACCGGACGATTGTTCGGCCACCACCGGGGCCGGCGCCCCGCCCGTCACGTTCAGCAACTGCCGAAAGGTCATCGGCACGACGGTGTGCGGGTGTCCCGCGGCCGCCCAGAGCACCTCGTGGCCTTCGAGCGCCGTGTCGACCACGGTGCGCAGCCGTGCCGGGTGGCCGGTCGGCGCGACTCCGCCGATGGCCTGGCCGGTGGCCTCGCGGACCTGGGCGGCGGTGGCGCGCTCGATCGGGCCGGTGCCCAACTGGCGGGCCAGGTAAACGGTGTCCACCCGGTGGGCACCGCTGGTCATCACCAGCAATGGCGCGCCATCACAGATGAACACCAGACTGTTCGCGATGGCGCCGACGTCGCAGCCGAGCGCGGCGGCGGCCTCGGCGGCGGTGCGGGCGGAGTCGGGCAGGACACGGATCTCGCCGGGGACGCCGGCCGCCGCCAGGGCCTCGGCGACGGCCTGACTGCGTGCGGGGAGGATGGAGGTCATCGGCCCATCATGCCGTCCGCACCGGGCGGCGTCCGACGGCGCCGTCCGGCACCGCTCGCACACCCGTGGGGGGCATCGAGGAGGACCTCGCCGCGCGTTCGACGCCGCGCCGACGGGCCCGGCCGAACTCTTCCCGGCGAGGCGTCACACAGTTTTCACACCCCGGCCATCCACCGGCCGCGCGTCTCATTGACACTGCATCAAGCGAGTCGGGAGCCGCCTGCTCCGCATACATACCGTCAACGGTTGAATGACATTGTGCCCACCGCGTGCGCAAGCCCGGCCCAGGCGGCGAACGGACTTTCACTCTAATCACACGGTATGACTAATATCGCTTCGTCAAAAACCCGTGCCCCGGACGGCCCGCCCCTCACCGGCCGGCCGCCAGCCCCAAGGAGTCAGCTCTGCGCGCGCGTGCGAATCGGCGGCCCCCGACGCCGAAGGGCCCCCGCAGGCGTCCACGCCTGTCCCTGCGGACGGCGCTGCTCGTCCTGGCCGTCATCCCCAGCATCGCCCTGGTCGCCCTCTGGGCCGTGACCAGCGGTGAGACCATCGCCGACTTCCAGCGACTGGCCGACCAGGCCACCATCGCGCAGAAGGCCGGCCAGCCGTCCAACATCGTGTACTACAACCTCCAGGAGGAGCGGCGGCTCAGCGCCGAGGCACTCGCCCGTCCCGGCTCCAACGCCGACCAGCTGCGCCACCAGCGCCGGCTGACCGACGACGCCGTGCGGCAGTTCCAGACCCTCTCCGGGGCCACCGCCGACAACGCCCCCGAAGAGATCCGCACCGCCGTCGTCGAGGCCCGCCAGGCCATGGGCAAGCTGGCCGAGCAGCGTGCCGCCGTCGACCGCGCCACCACCGACCAGCAGAGCGTCTACGCCTACTACACCGACCTGATCAGCGTCGACCTGCGGCTGTTCACCGCGCTCAGCCGGGTCGACACCGGCGAGGTCACCTGGCTGTCCAAGACCCTGGTCAACTCCTTCTGGGCCAAGGAGATGCTCTCCCGCGAGGACGCCATCCTGGCCCGCGGCTGGCCCACCGGGCGGCTGTCCGCCACCGACTACCAGCAGGTCCAGCAGCTGATCGGTTCCCAGGACCACCTGCTCAACGTCCAGGTCCTGCCGTACATCCCGGACACCGAGGCGCCGGCCTGGCACGAGCTGGTCAACAGCCCGTCCTGGCAGGCCAAGGCCGCCGTCGAACAGGCGCTGCTCAAGCCCACCGCCGCCGACGCCGCCGGCACCGTCAAGCTCCCGGCGACCCAGGACCAGTGGCGCCAGGCCCTCGACGGGCTCAACCCGCCGCTGGTCAAGGCCATCGAGGACCGTACCAACGGCGTCATCGAGGTCGCCAAGGGCGCCATCATCGGCATGCTCACCCGGGTCGTGCTGACCACCGTCATCGGCCTGATCACGGTCGTCGCGGTCGTCATCGCCTCCTGGCGGCTCAGCCGCTCGCTGCGCCGCCGCATCAAGGACCTGCACACCCAGGCCGAGGAGATGCGCAGCACCCTGCCCGAGGTGGTCGACCGCCTCGGCCGCGGCGAGCAGGTGGACGTCGAGGCCGAGAGCCGCGCCGTCACCGACGGCCCGCACGGCAGCGGCACCGACGAGCTGGCCCGGCTCGGCCAGGCGCTCAACCTGGCCCGCTCCGCCGCCCTGGAGGCCGCCGTCGGCCAGGCCGAGCAGCACCGCGGCTTCGAGCGGCTGCTCCAGCGCATCGCCCGCCGCACCCAGCTGCTGATCGGCCGCCAGCTGCGCAAGCTGGACGAGCTGGAGCGCAAGCACGACGACCCGGAGGTCCTGGAGGGCCTCTTCGACCTCGACCACCTCACCGCCCGCCTGCGCCGCTACGAGGAGAACCTCGTCATCATGGCCGGCGGCCAGCCGCAGCGGCGCTGGCGCAAGCCCGTCCCGCTGCTGGACGTGCTGCGCGCCGCGCAGGGCGAGGTCCAGGACTACCGCCGGATCTCGATCGACATCGAGGGCCACCCGTGGCTCTCCGAACGGGCCGTCGGCCCGGTGGCACACGTGCTCGCCGAGCTGATGGAGAACGCCACCACCTTCTCCAAGCCGCCCACGCCGGTCGAGGTGCGCGCCGCCGTGGTCGGCCGCGGGCTGGCGATCGAGATCGAGGACCGGGGCCTCGGCATGGACCCGGAGCAGTACGACGCGGCCAACGAGCTGATGAGCCGCCCGCCGCGCACCGACGTGCTGGCCCGGGCCGACGACATCCGCCTCGGCTTCCACGTGGTCGCCCGGCTGGCCTCCCTGCACGGGCTGAGGGTCGAGTTCCGCCCGTCCGCGTTCGGCGGTACCCGGGCGGTCGTCCTCATCCCGGACGAGCTGGTCATCGAGGGCGACACCGGGCTGCCGGACGGCGCCGGCGGCACCGCCACCGAGCCGATCCCGCTGGTGCGCCGCTCGCGCCGGGCCGTGCGCTCGGCCTCCGACGAGGCGCCGGCCCCGGTGCCGACCGGTCCGCCGGTCGCGCCGGTGGACTCCTTCGCGCAGGGCGACTTCGCCCCGCAGGCCGCTCCGGTGCCACTGCCTCAGCCGGAGCCGGCCCCGATGCCCCTGCCGGTGCGGGTGCCGCTGCGGCTGCCCTCGGCGGACGCCGGGGTGGGCGAGGGGCCGGAGACCACGCTCCAGGACGTTCCGGTGCCGTCGGCGCCGTTCCCGACGGAGCAGCCCTACCAGGCGGCGCAGCCGTACCCCGCGGAGCAGCCCTACCAGGCGCAGCAGCCCCACCCGGCGTACCCGGCCGGGCAGTCCTTCGGCCCGGAGCAGTCGTACGCGCCCGAACCGTCGTACGGCGCTGAACCTTCCCACGCCCCGCAGCCGTCCTACGGGGTGGAGCAGCCCGTCCCGGCCGCTCAGCCGTCCTTCCAGCCGGAGCAGCCGATCGAGCACAGCTCCCCGGCCGACCCGGCGCCCGTCCAGGACGCCCCGGCCTACCCCGACATCGCCTACGCACAGGTCACCGAGGCCGAGGCCCCGTACGCCGACGAGCAGTACCGCCCGGCCGACCACTACCGGCTGGCCGAGCGGCGGCAGCATCGCGAGTACCAGACCTCGGTGCCGTTCAGCCCGGCCGAGGGCGGCCAGCCCCCGCTGCCGCAGCGCGTCCGGCAGGCCAGCCTGGCGGCCGAGCTGCGGGTGCCCCCGCCGGACGAGCCGCAGTGGGTCGAGCGGTCCGCCGAGGACGCCACGCCCGCGGGCCCGTTCCAGCGCACCGACTGCCCGGTGCGGCGCTCGGGTGCGGCGATCGGCGCCTTCCAGCGCCAGTCCCGCGCCGCCCGGGCCCAGGACAGCGGCGAGCACCCGCTGCCCGCCGCCCCGCCGGCCCCCTCCCCCACCCCGTCCCCTTGGGCCCCTGCGGCCGCGGACTCCCGAACCACACGAACGGATGAGCAGTCATGAACCGCACGATCGCCACCCACCAGGACCTGGACTGGCTGCTGGACGGACTCGTCGACTCGGTGCCCGGGACCAGGAACGCCGTCCTGCTCTCCGACGACGGTCTCGTGGTCAGCCACTCCCGCACCATCGAGCGGGCCGACGCCGAGCGCCTGGCCGCCGTCGCCACCGGCCAGCAGAGCCTGGCCCGCGGGGTCGGGGCGCTGTTCGACGGCGGCCCGGTGCACCAGGTGATCGTCGAGCTCGCCGAGTGCTGGCTGTTCGTCATCGCCGCGGCCCAGGGCACCCACCTGGCCGTGGTCGCCTCCCAGGAGGTGGACGCCGAGGTGATGTCCGTCGCGATGCACACCCTGGTGCAGCAGGTCGGCCAGAAGCTCACCACCCCGGTCCGCCACGACGGTGCCCCCGCCGCCCCCGCCTCCTTCGACGCCTTCGCCGCCCGGACCCGGGGCTGACCCGGGTGGAACCGTACGGGAACGACGCCTGGGGGGACGGCCGCGACGGCGGCCGGCAGGCCGGCCCGCAGTCCGGCCCCACCTCCGACCCGCGGTCCGACCGGGAGGACCGGGAGCCCCGGGAGGCCCGGGACGACCGCTGGCGGCGCGGCGCGGTGCCGCACTGGAGCGAGCTGGAGGAGGAAGCGGAGGACGAGTCGGGCAGCATGGTGCGCCCGTACACGATCACCCGCGGCCGGACCGCACCCGAGCGGGACGACCTCACCCTCATCACCGTGCTCACCACGGTCGAGGAGAAGGCCGAAGCGGCCCTGGCGCGGGGCAACCGCGCCGGCGCTCGCGGCCTGCAGCCCGAGCACCGGCTGATCCTCGACCTCTGCCGGCACCCGATCGCCGTCGCCGAGGTGTCGGCGGACCTGGACCTCCCGGTCTCGGTCACCAAGATCCTGCTGGGCGACCTGGTCGCCCAGGGCCTGCTGAAGGCCCGGGCGCCGCTCTCGGTGGCCCGGGCCGCCGGGGGCGTGGACCTCGGCCTGCTCACGGCCGTACGCGAAGGACTCCGGAGACTCTGAACATGGCAACACCGCACTCCGCCGTCGGCTCCCCCGCCGCCCCGGTCGCCCCGGCGGCCGTCAAGATCCTGATCGCGGGCGGCTTCGGCGTGGGCAAGACCACCCTGGTCGGCTCGGTCAGCGAGGTCACCCCGCTGCGCACCGAGGAGTACCTGACCCGGGCCAGCGTCGGCATCGACGACCTGGCCGGCATCGACCAGAAGACCACCACCACCGTCGCGCTCGACTTCGGCCGGATCACGATCAGCCCCGAGCTGGTCGTCTACCTGTTCGGCACGCCCGGCCAGGAACGCTTCTGGTTCATGTGGAACGACCTGGTCAACGGCGCCCTCGGCGGGATCGTCATCGCCGACACCCGCCGGCTGGAGACCAGCTTCGCCTCCATCGACTTCTTCGAGAGCCGGGGCATCCCGTTCGTGGTCGCGATCAACTGCTTCCACAACACCAACACCCGAACCCCCGACGAGATCCGGGCCGCGCTCGACCTCGACCCGCAGGTGCCGATGCTGCTCGGGGACGTGCGCGAACGCGCCTTCGGGCGGGACCTGCTGCTCGCCCTGGTCGACCACCTGATGGACCTCGCCGCCACGCCCGCCGGCTGAGCCGTCCCCTCTCCCCCGGCCGGACCTCCCGTGAACTTCCCTACGGAGCAACCCTCATGACCAGACCCCTGCGCGTCCTCGTCCACGGCGGCGGCATCGGCGGCCTCACCCTCGCCACCGCCCTCGCCCAGCGCGGCCACCAGGTCGACGTCGCCGAGCTGCGCGAGCAGTTGGAGGCCCTCGGCGTCGGCATCATCCAGCCGTCCAACGCCCTGCACGTGATGCGCGAGATCGGCGTCCTGGAGGACTGCCTGGCCGTCGGCTTCGAGTGGGAGATGCTGACCATCTGCGACCCGGCCGGCGCCACCCTCGCGAAGATCCCGCAGCCCCGGATGGGCGACGCCCCCTCCAACAACGGCATACCGCGCCCCGCGCTGGCCCGCGTCCTCGCCGACGCCGCCGCGAAGGCGGGCGTCACCGTCCGCTTCGGCACCACCATCGACACCCTGGCCGAGGACGCCGACGGCGTCGAGGTCACCCTCACCGACGGGCACGCCGGCCGCTACGACCTGGTCGTCGGCTTCGACGGCATCGGCTCGCCGCTGCGCCGCCGGCTGTACGGCGAGAAGTACCTCCCCGAGTACACCGGCTTCGCCAACTGGCGGGTCACGCTGCCGCGTTTGCCCGAGGTTCGGGGCGTGGTGATGTCCTCCGGCAACCTGAGGGCGAAGGCGCTGCTCACCCCGATCAGCGCGGAGCGGATGTACCTGGGCTCGGTCTTCGCCGAGGCCGAGGACTTCCGCCCGGACCCGGAGCGCGCCCACGAGCAGCTGCGCGAGCGGCTGGCCGGCTTCGGCGGCCCGATCGCCGGGGCGCTGGCGCAGGTCACCGACCCGGCCGCCGTGGTCTACTCGCGGATCTCCCAGGTCACCGTCGAGGAGCCCTGGCACGTCGGCCGGATCGTGCTGGCCGGCGACGCCGCCCACGCCTCCACCCCGCACCTCGCCCAGGGCGCCGCGATGGCCGTCGAGGACGCCCTCGTCCTCGCCCTGAGCCTGGACGGGGCCGACTCCGTCCCGGCCGCCCTCGCCGCCTGGGAGGAGCGCCGCCGCCCGCGCGCGATGTGGGTCCAGGCCCTGTCGCGGGCCGTCCTCAAGCAGGAGACGGGCACCCCGACCACGCCGGAGGAGGACGAGCTGCTGAAGGTCGGCATCCCCGGCGCGGCGCACGTCCTGGTGCAGCCGTACTGACGCCTCGGGGCTCCGGGCTCCGGGCCCGGCGGGGCGCTGCGGCGCGCCGCCGGGCTCACCAGCGGCCGGCCAACTGCAGGATCCGGTACCCGAGCCACCCCGGCGGGACCAGCGCGAGGGCCAGCCCCGCGACCACCAGGTCCGCCTTTCTCGTGGCGAGTTGAGCCCGCCAGGCCATCGCCCGCTGCCGCCTCCCGTCGGCCGTCAGGGCGGTGTGGATGGTGTGCGCCAGGTGCACCGTGGGCGTCGGCGGGGAGGAGATGCCCGACCGGGCCATCCACCGCCACGCCGCCGGGCCCCGGCGCTCCTTCACCGGGAAAACCCGCGGGGTCCACTGGCCGTCGAAGGTGATGACGGCTCCGATCCAGTGCCCGCCGGCGACCAGCTCCCTGGGCAGCAGCGGGGTGGGCAGGCTCTCGTTCAACTCCCCGGCCAGCTCCGGCAGGCCGCGCGGAGCCAGCAGGATCAGCTTCGCCGGCGGCTGCGTGGCCCTGGCCTCCCCGATCTCCCAGCGCAGCCCCTCCCCCGGCCCGAGGCGCAGGACGATCAGCTGGGACAGGTCCATCAGCCGCCGCACGGTGCCCTGCCAGTCGTCGAGCGGCAGGTAGAACCGGGCGGCGCCCAGGAGCGGCAGGGTCTCGCCCGGCCGTCCCACCGCGATCACCGGGCCCACGGCGCCCAGCGCGGCGGCGAACTGCACCTCCCGGGTGCGCAGGCCCGCCGCCGTCCGGGCGTCCTCCCTGGCGGCGGCCTCGTCGTCGAAGCTGCGCAGGTAGAGCACGGGTCTGCGGCCGTCCCGCAGCAGCGCCTGGGCGGCCCCGCGAGCCGCGTACGGGCGGGTGCGGCGCAGGACCACGAGTCCGGCCCCCGCGGCCGCCGCACCGCCGACCAGCAGCAGGAGCGACACCCTCGGCGGGAGTCCCTCGCTCCGCTCCGACGCCGCGACGGCGAGGGCTCCGCCCCCGGACAGCACGCAGCCGGCGGCCTGGGCGATCCGGACGGCGCGCCGCCGGCGCGGCTGCGGCGTGCCGTACCGGTTGACCAGCGCGACGATCTCGGCGACCCCGGACCGGCGGCGGTGGCGCAGCCACAGGGCGGGCCCGAGCAGCGCCAGGGCGACCGCCCCACAGCACCACGCCCCCACCCTGCTCCCGCGCACCTGCTCGCCCATGCCCACGTTGACCAGCAGGTACAGCGCCGCATAGGCCGCGGTGACCGCGACCGCCGTGATCGACCGGGCGACCACGCGGAGCCGGGACGACACGTCGATCCACCCCCTAGCCTTCGCGCAGCCCTTCGAGCGGTCCTGCGCGCAGCGCCTCGACCAACCCGGTGAGCAGCCGGTGGAGCAGCCCGTTGAGCAGGACCCTTCCATGCGATACCGCAACCGGCGGACCGTCATGCGTGTGCGACCGGTACCGGTTTCCCGGCGCACGCCCCGGGCGGGCGGTCTTGTGCCCGCGCCGGGTCGCGGTACAGGCTGGCGGCCGACCCGGCCAGTCGACGCCCTGGAGGTCCGGTGCCGTCCCTGTTCCGCATGCTCGACCTGCACGAGGCCGTGGAGCGCGAACGGCAGCACCCGGGCGAGCGGCTGTTCGTCTCCGACTACAACGGCGGGCACCCGTTCGTCGCCGACTACCTCGGCCCGCTCGCCCACACCCCGCCGTACCTGCTCGGCGACGTCACCCGCTACTCGGCGATCGACGAGGACCGCGCCCTGCGGGCCAAGATCGCCCGGCTGCACAGCGCGTACGACGAGGTGGAGTACGGGCCGGAGCAGGTGATCCCGGCGGGCGGCGCCAGCAGCCTGCTCGGCACCTTCTGCACCTGGCTGCAGCTGAGCGGCGTGCGGCGCGTCCACTACCTGCCGCCCGTCTACTACAAGTTCGCCTACTTCTTCCGGAAGTTCGGCATCGAGCCGGTCCGAGTGAGCGAACTGCACGCCCGACAGGAGGGCTTCGCACCGGAGTTGCCCGAGGAGCGGACGGTGCTCCTGCTCACCGATCCGCTCTGGTACGCCGGGCAGCCGGTCCCGGCCGGGGTGATCGAGCGGATCGGCGAGTGGCAACGGGCCACCGGGTCACTGGTGTTCGTGGACGGCACCTTCCAGTACCTGCGCTGGGACGGCAGCCGCCGCGAGGAGAGCGCCGCCCTGCCGGCCGACCTCACGGTGCGGCTGGTGTGCCCCACCAAGTACCTGTCCATCCACGGCTACCGCTGCGCCCACCTGCTCGTCCCCGAGCGGCTGCGCGAGCCGCTCGCCGACCTCCACGTCAACCTGCACGGGGACGTCACGGTCGCCGACCGCCTGTTCGCCCACCGCGCCGCCGACCTGATGCTCGACGGGGAGGGCAACCGGCGGCTGGTGGAACACATCCGGGCCAACCACCGGCGGCTCCTCCGCAGCGGCGCGCTGCGGGACCGCGCGCCGGTGGACACCGGGTACTTCCTGTTCGCCCGGGTCGCCGCCCCGGCCGCCCGGCTGCTCGCGCTCGACGAGCGGCACTTCGAACTCACCGGCCACGAGGGGTTCGTACGGATCAACCTGCTGAACGAGGCGGCGTTGGACGGGCTGACGGCTCCGGGCGGACCGGCGGCGCCGGCCGGCTGATCTGGTCCCGGCGGTCCCACACCGCCTTGGAGATCCGGGCGAGCAGCCGGGCCGCCGGGTCGGTGCGGTCGGTGCCGTCGGCGAGCCGGCCGGTGTAGCAGACGGCGATCAGGTAGGGCGGGCAGTCGGCCGGCTGGACCCGGCCGACGCTGAGCCGGACGCCCGGGAACCAGCCGTTCTTGAAGGCGATCCGGGTGTTGGAGGGCAGGCCGGCGGCCAGGTCCACCCGGAACTCGTTGTACTCGAGGAGGGCGAGGAGTTCGGGCTCCCCGGCGAGCGAGCGCAGCAGCCGCACCAGGTCGTGGGCGCTCACCCGGTTGTGCACGCCCTGGGCGCGCGCCGCGTAGTCCTCGATGCCGCGCGGGGTGGAGCTGTGCGTGGCTCCGGCGCGGCGCCACACCTCGGTGACGGCCTGCTGGGTGGTGCGGGCCAGGCAGATGTTGGTGGCCAGGTTGGAGGAGTGGGTGATCATCCGCTCGGCGAGCAGGCGCAGCGGCACGTGGGTGCCGAGCAGTTCCCAGGGCAGCGGATCGCTGTCCCAGTCCGGGTCGTTGCCGAACTCGCCGCCCACGACGGACTCAAAGCGGTTCACCACCGGCACCTCGGCGTCGAGGTTCGCCCCGCCGCGGCAGAGCGCCGCGAGCACCGCGACCTTCATCGTGCTGGCGGCGTCGTGAAGTTCGTCCGGGTTGTGGACGAACACCGGCTCCGCTCGTTCCGCCCAGGGGGCCACCACCACAGAGAGCATGGAGGAAGGGTAGGGGAGGTCAGGGCCGGACCTCGACGGTTGCGGCACACGACACGAACCCGGCGCTCCCGTGCGGCGCCGCGGACGCGAACGCGTTCACCCGTTCGCGTTCCTCCGCGGCAGCCACCGGCCGGCGGTCCCGCGCGACTGCCGCACGACGACGCGGCCGTGGCGTTTGGTGCCGACCAGCTCCACGCGCAGGGTGGTCGGCACACCGGAGTCCGGCGCCCGGCGGTTCCTCACCCTGCTGAACTCCAGTGCCAGGCCGTCGGAATCGACCACGATGCCCGGCCGGGTGATCAGCGTCAGGGTCTTGCCCTCCATCTCCAGGTCGATCCGCAGGGTGTCCTGGGTGATCACCGCCTGGGTGAAGTCGAGGGTCACGTCGCACCACTCCACGGAGAGCTCCAGCCGGCGCGGCACCACCCAGCGGCCCTCCCGCCGGACCCGGCTCCACCGCTGGTCGATCCGCAGGACGTCCTTGACCTCCGCCACCACCCCGTCGGCGGAGACCGACACGGCCGGCAAGTCGGCGGTGAGCCCGGCCAGTTCGCCGAGCGTCCGGGCCGACAGCGCGACCTCCAGGCGCTCGTCCAACTCGTCCGGGGTCAGCCGGCCGTCACCCGCCGCGACCCGCAGCAGCTCGGCCACCCGGTCCCGGTCGGCGTGCGAGGCCCGCATCGCGGACTGCTGGCCTCGGCCGGCCTGCGTCCCGGCGGGCACGATCTCTCCCGGCATGGTTCCCGTCCCGAACTCGACGATGGTCTTCGCGCGTTGGGCAGCGGCGCGAACGAGAACTCACGATATATCGCGATAGGGCTTCTCGCCAGGCCCGCTCAGCGGGGCGTGCCGCGGGCGGCCCGCGGGCTCACCAGCATGCGGATGTCGTCGGCGGCCCAGAGGACGAACCGCTCGACCGGGACCACCCGGTGGCCCGGTTCGGGCCGGAAGCGGAGCCGCTTGAGCAGCACGGCCAGCAGCACCCGGGCCTCCAGGGTGGCCAGGCCCGCCCCCTCGCAGCCGCGCGGGCCCAGGCCGAACGGGATCCAGGCCAGCCGGGGACGCCCGGCCGACTCCTCGGGGGTGAAGCGTTCGGGCCGGAACCGCTCGGGCTCGGGCCAGTACGCGGGGTTCAGGTGGACGGCCAGGATCGGGAGGAGGACCACCGCCCCGGCGGGGACCAGGTACTCGCCGACGGCCAGCGGCTCGGCGGTCAGCCGGGCACCGTACGGGCCGGGCGGGTAGCGGCGCAGCGACTCGCGCAGCACCATCCCGAGGTACGGCAGCCGGGGCAGGTCGGCGTGGTCGGGCACCGGGCGCTCGCCGAGGACGCGGTCGAGCTCCTCGGTGACGCGCGCGGCCGCCTCCGGGTGGGCGGCGAGCAGGTGCAGGGTCCAGGAGACGGCGACGCCGGTGGTGTGGTGGGCGGCCAGCATCACCGTCAGGACGGTGTCGCGGATCCTCGCGGGGCTCTCGCCGGCCTCGACGAGGGCGGCGATCAGGTCGCCGCGGTCGCCGGGACCGCCCCCTTCGCCGGCGCGGTGCGCCGCGACCACCCGGTCGACCGTCTCGCGCAGGAGGGCGAGCGCCCGCGTGGCGCGCTCGGCGCGCCGCTCCCGGTCCTGCCCGGCGGGCGCCCGGTAGAGGCGCTCCAACTGGTCGGCGAGAACCGCCTCGAAGGCCTCGACCACGCCGTCCGGGTCCTCGACCTCGCCGCCCAGGGCGTAGCCGCAGATCATCCGCAGGGAGGTCCTGGTGAGTTCCCGCTGGAGCTCGACGGGCCGGCCGGCGGGCAAGGCGGCCCAGCGGTCGGCGAGTTCGGCGGCCAGGGCCGTGAAGAGCTCGAAGTGCCGTTCGTGCGAGGGCCGTCCGGCCAGGACGGTGAGCAGCAGCCGGCGCCACGGGCCGTGCTCGGCGGCCGGGAGCACCTGGAGGTTGTCCGCCTCGAACAGCGGGTCGAGGAAGGAGAACAGCCGCCGCGGCCGCTCGTCGAGGTGGACGACCGCCTCCAGCAGCACCGGGTCGGCGATCGACACGGCGGTCTCGGCGCCGGGCAGTCGGAACCGTACGACGGGGCCGTACTCGGCGTGCAGCCACAGCTGGTAGGTGTGCAGTCCGCCCGCCCGCGCGATGGCGCCCGCGCCGTCGTCCGCGCTGGGCTCGGGACCGGGGATCTCCATCGGACCTCCTCGTCGCAGCGTGGGAAGCGCGACGGAGTGGGCAGTCGGCCGGGCCGACTTCCCACCCCTCGGGCCTGCCCCGGCGTCAGTTGACGAAGTGCGTCAGTTGACGAAGTAACTGAACCCGACCGTCGCCGCGGACATCCCGGCGGCGATCTCGCGTGTCAGTGCTCCCTGGCAGTTCGCCGCGGAGTACACGTCGACCGTCGAGTCCGTGAGGTTCTGGACGACGACCGGCGACAGGGTCGGGTAACACCCCCGCGCCGGGTTCTGGTGGGCCACCCCGTTCACCACCAGCACCCCCGTGGCCGCCTGGGCGGGCACGGCGAGCGCGAGCACTCCGGCGGCGGCCGGCATCCCGACCGCTGCGATCCGACGACGCATGACTGTTCTCCCTTCCGAGGGCGCGCAACCGGTGACGGCACCCTTCCGGGCCATGGATTCCCCGGCCGCCCTGTCCATGTCAGAACACCGGCCACAATCCCCCGAAGCGACGACAGCGCCCGGCCCCGGGAGGGTCACACCTGCCCGGGGTGCGCCTCTCCGGTTCCGGGCCCAGCTCGCCGGCTGACGCCGCTCGGCGCGTACGGCCGGTCCGGGGGCGACTCCGGCCCGGCCGTCAGCCGTGATCCGTCAGCGGTCGGCCGTCAGCCGTCAGCCGTCAGCCGTCCAGCAGGTGCAGGGCCTGCCGCAGGTTGTGCTCGGCGATGCCGGCCATCGCCTCGCGGGCCGGGAAGTCCCCGTCGAGCAGGCGTAGCGGTCCCGCCGTCAGCGAGAGGCGCTGCGCCGGCGCGTAGAGGGCGAGCCGGTCCTCGTCCAGGCCGTCCGCCGCCAGCGGCAGGTAGTCGGCCTCGGGAAGGCGGATCCGCAGGAAGACGTGCTCCCACTCGGCGTCGAAGTACATCGTGCCCTCGACGTCGATCAGCACCGGACGGCCTTCGGCGTCCACCAGGACGTGGTCGGGCCCGAGTTCGCCGTGCACCACGCTGTACTCGGCGCGGGGCCGCACCGCCGCCGCCAGGGCCCGCAGCCGTTCCGCGAACCGGTCCCGGGCTTCCGCGATCCGGGGGTCGCGGGCCGCCGCCTCCGCGAGGTCGCGCAGCGCGCGGTCCAGCACGACGCCCTCGCAGGACGGCCCGTGCGAGGCTCCTCCTCCGTCGACGACCGCCACCTTCCCGTAGCCGGGCGCCCGGTGGCCACGCATGGCGTCCAGCGCCTCGCCGAGCCGGGCCAGCACCGGGGCGGCGGCGCGCGGGTCGCGGGCGAGCAGCTTCTCCAGGCTCTCGCCGGGGACGTCCTCGACGATCGCGAGGTCGCCCGTGCCCGGGGCGACGTCCCGGTCCCCGGCGCGCCGGACGAACCGGAGCGCCGGGACCCGGACACCGAGCGCGTCCAGCCGTGCGTGCGCGGCCTCGAACAGGTCGAGCCCGAGGCCGGGCGAGAACGGGTCGGCGAGGTCGTCGTCCCCCTCGGCCGCCGGCCAGTAGTTCTCGGCGCCGGCCCAGCGGTAGGCGATCGCCGTCGTCCCGTCGTCCATGAACAGGCGGTACACGCCCTTCTTGCTGCCGCCCGCCAGCCGTTCGACCGACTCCAGTCGCCGCCCGGCGCCCAGCGCGGCCCGCGCCGCACCCGCCAACAGGTCCCGCACCGCTGCCCGCCTCTCCCCGGCCCGGCCGCCTCGTCCGGGCCGGCCTCCTCCGGGCCGGCGCGCCCTGTCGCCGACCGCCCGACTGCCCACTGCCTACTGTCGGATGTGACGGCTCAGGTCGCCGACCAGGGTGATCCGCACCCGCCGCTCCGCGAACCGCCACCGGCCGTCCTCCCCACGCGCGAAGCGGTCGTTGTACCGGCCGGCGGCGATGGTCTGCAGCGGCAGCTCGGGCAGTGCCTGCAGCACGGTGACGTACGAGCGGGCGGCCGCCGTCCCCGCGCGCTCGTCGACCTCGACGACCACGTTGGTGATGACGTGCTGGGTCCGCGGCGTGCCGTCGGCGTGGACGACGATCATCCCGCGGAACATCGCCTCGATCGCCTCGCTCCCGCTCACCGGCTCCCCGCCGCCGACGAAGACGGCGTCGGCGAGCAGGGCGCCGAGCCCCGCGAAGTCACCGTCGTCGACGAGTTCGGCGTAGCGCGCGATCAGGGCCTCGATCGCCCGGTGACTCTGCACCGGGTCGGCAGCTGCGGGCATGCTCTCCCCCAGGGGTCGCGCGGTGTCATCTCCCCCAACCCTCGCACATCTTGATCATGCGCCGGAAAATCACCGGCGGGCCGGTGCCCGGGCTGATGGCTTTCGGTCGCCCGTGACACCGTCCGAGGAGGTGAGCCCCGTGAACGCAGTACCGACAGGGGTGCTCCCCCTTGCCGTCACGGCCGGGCGGCCGACGCGACGGACGGCCCGGGCGCCCGGCGGTCACCGGCCGGGCGTCCCGACCCGACGACCCCTACGCCAGCCGGGAGATCTCCGCGGCGACGGCCTCCGGTTCGGCGGCGACGGTGACGCGGGCGACGCCGTCCAGGCCCGGGTGGGTGCCGACCCGGACGGAGTGCCGCGCGTTGCGCAGCAGGTCGAGGTCGTTGATGTCGTTGCCGAAGGCGTCGTAGGCGTCGATCCCCAGCGAGGTCAGCGCCTCCCACTTGTTGGTGGCGCCCGGGGCGAAGTCGATGATCGCCTCGTCGAGGTGGTGGTTGACGTTCAGTCCGAGCGCGCGGCAGGCCTCGGCGAGGCCCGGGAGGTCGGCCGCCTCGACCACCAGGAACTTGACCACGGCGGGGAGTTCGGCGAGCTCCACCCGGCGGGCGAGGCCGCCCTGGTCGACCCGGCCGCAGATCGGGTGGTCGGCCGGTCCGGTGTAGGCGTAGTCCCAGGGGCCGTCGGCGAGGTAGCCCGCCCGGAACCGCTCCACCTCGCCCAGCAGCCGGCCGAGTTCGTCGGCCTCGAACGCGCTCCGCGCCCGCACCTGGCCGTCGACGGAGACCAGGCTGCCGTTGCCGCCGATGAGCGTGGCGGTGGGGAAGGCCCCGTCGAGGACGGGCAGGAGGTCGCGGACCGGCCGGGCGGAGGCGAAGACCAGCTGGTGGCCGGCCTGCTCGCAGGCGTCGAGGGCGGCGAGGATCCTGCTGTCGATCGTCCTCCCGTCGAAGCAGAGCGTGCCGTCGATGTCGAAGACCATGGTGCGGGTGTTGGAGCAGATCATCGGGTGATGCTATCCAGGCGGGTGCGTGCCCGGTCCACCACCCGTCGTCCGCCCGGGCGCTCCTACCAGTAGTCGGCCATCAGCTCGTGGTCCACCGTCATGGCGGCCCGGTCCAGCGCGGGCAGGCCCAGGTGGTCGCAGATCAGGGCGGTGAGCCGCTGTTCGCGGTCCTGGGCCCCGGAGCACTCGCCCCTGGGGTCGAGCCCGGCCGTCGTGACGAGGGAGACCAGCCCCTCGGGCAGGTACTCCTCGGTGAACAGGGTGTTCTCGTAGCTGACGGAGAAGGAGAACCGGCCGTCCCGGAAGTGGTACGCCTCCGGGCCGTGGGCCTTGCCGATGCAGGGGTTGGGCACGAACACCGCCAACTCGGCGCCCTCGGGGCAGAGCCCGCGGTAGTCGACGACGCCGTAGTCGTCGCGGGCGTGGTCGAACAACGGGTGCACGATCACGCCCCAGTCGCCGGGCGCCGGGTCCCCGCCCCGGGCGAACGGCGGGCGGCGCTGGGCGATCAGCCCGTCGGCCACGGCGGCCGGGGTGATGCCCCTGAAGTACACCAGGACGGTCTCGTCCTCGCCGTGGTGCCGTCCGCGCAGCCAGTCGATCGGGCCCCGGTGGATCCAGTCGTAGTCGGTCATGGTCGGCACCGTAACCCTCGGCACCGACACCGCCCGTCGGGTGCGACGAGCGCGGCACCCCTCCCACCGAGGGGCGGCCCGCCGCCGGGTACCGTACGGCCGTGAACAACGCGACGCCTCCCGGGTGGTACCCGGTCCCCGGTCCGGACGGCGCCCCCGGCCACGAGCGCTGGTGGGACGGCACGGCCTGGACCAACGACGTCCGGCCGGTCCAGGGCGGCAGCTACGGCTACCCGGGCCTGGAGGCGCACTCCGGGCCCCCGGCCTACCCGGCACAGCAGCCCTACCCGGCGCACCAGGCCTACCCGGCCTACCCCGCGCAGCCGCAGCCGTACCTCGCCGTGGACCACGGCCACCCCGGCCCCGGCTACCCGCCCGTGGCCCCCGCCCCGCAGCGGGTCAAGCCGGGCGTGGTCATCGCCGTCGCGGTGGCCGTCCTGGCGGTCGGCGGCGGCGTCGCCGGGCTCGCGCTCAGCCACGGCGGTGACCCGGTGGCGGACCCGACCACCGACCCCACCGTCTCCGTCAGCCGCAGCACCGAGCCGACGACGAGCCCGAGTCCGACCCCCACCCCCGCCCCGAAGCCGTCCACGCCCAAGCCCGCCCCGGTCCTCAGGACCACCGTCGCGGACCAGCAGCACTCGATCACCCTCCCGGTGTTCGAGGGCTGGGAGGTGGCGGCGAAGGACACCCCGCAGTGGTCGGTCTACCTCGGCAGCGGCCGCTACACCTGTGCGAACGGCAAGGCCTGCATCCGCGGCCGGTTCTCGGTGGAGAAGAACACCATCCAGGGCGACACCCCCAAGGCGGCCGCCGACGCCGCCATGCCGGCCGTCGCCAAGCAGATCTTCAGCGGGATGACCTCGCAGACCGACTACGGCTCCGGCAGCCTCGCCGTGGCCGGCGTGGCCGGCTACGCCACCCGCTGGCACATCACCAACGCCGACGGCACCCAGGGGTACGTCCTGCTGGCCGCCCTTCCCGCGAAGGGCGGCGGCTACGTGGTCTTCGACGGCGGCGTGGACGACGACCCGGCCGCCCCGGACGTCTCGGTGCTGGACCAGATCCTCCTGGGCGTCAAGAAGGACGACGCCCCGACCGCCGGCACCTGACGCCGCGTTCCGGGGCCCGGCGGCCGGTCGGCTCCACGGCCGCGGGAACGCTCCGGGAGCCGCCGGGCGCGAAGGGCACCGGCTCCGACGCGTACGGCCCGGGGAGCACGCCCGGGTCCCCGTGTCCGCCGCATCCCCCGTCGAGACGAACGCCGCTCTCGGGCTACGCGGGCTGGTCGCCCGGGAGTTGCTCCGGCGTGGAGGGCATCGGGAGCACCCGCGGGCGGGCGGTGAGGCGGTCGCTGCGGCGCAGGACGAAGACCACCGGCAGGGCGATCAGGCTGGGCCCGGCGAGCAGGCCGGCCAGCCACTGGCGGCCGGCCAGGCCGACGACCACCGAGCCGACGAGCATCCCGGCCGCGAGCACGAAGCCCGCCACCAGGCCGCCGAGATAGAGCTGGTGGGCGCGCCGCTCCTTGCCCTCCTGGGCGGCGATCCGGGCGCGCTCGGTGACGTGCTCCTCCCGTATCCGGGCCGCCTCGAGCGCCGAGGCCGACGCCGCCCGGTCGCGTTCCAGCGCCGCCTGGTGGCGTTCCCTGGCGCTCTCCCTGGCGTGCTCGCGCTGGAGTTCCAGTTCGAGGTGCTCCAGGGCCACCCGCAGGTGCTCGGGCGGGAGTTGGGCCCACTGGGTGGCGATCTCCAGGGCCGTCGGGCGGCGGGTGCGGCCCTCCTCGGGGGTGGTCACCGGTCGTCACCTCGGGGCGTGGGGGCGGTTCGGTCGGGGTTGCGGGCGGCGCCGGGCGGCGGGCCGAGGCGGAGGAAGAGCCGCTCCAGGCCGTCGGTGACGGTCTCGGCGGCCACGGGGGTGAGCGGGTCGTCGGCGTAGTCGATCAGCGGCCGGTACCGGGCCCCGGAGCCGTCCCCGGCGACCACCGCGTCGTCCGCCCAGGTGAAGACGCTTCCGACGACGACGCCGACGTCGCCGTGAAGGACCGTCCCCGTGCCCGGAGTCGGCGCTCGGCCCGCCGGCGGACCCGCGGGCGCGGGGAACGCCCTGCCCGCGGGTACGGGGCCGCTCGGCAGCGCGGCGCGCATGTCTCTGCGGCGTCTGGCCCCCCACGCGCCCGGTCGGTCCGGCGCCGGCAGCGCCAACGCGGCCAGCACCGCCGCCGCCACCGCCGGGGCGACCACCCACCAGCCGATCCCGGTGGCGGCGTGCAGCACCAGCGTCCCGACCCAGACCAGGACGGCCACCCCGCCGAACACCCGGCGCCTGTTCCCCACCTCGCTCCCCCTTCCGTCGGTCCGAGCCTACCCACGACGAGGGCCCCCCGGTCGGAGAACTCGACCGAGGGGCCCGTGGAATGACGGCAGGTCAGTGGCTCAGCCGTGCTGCGGCGCCGGCAGCGTGGCCGAGCCGGCGAGCAGCGGCCACTCCCGGTGGAACGGCGGCAGCGGCAGCTTGCCCTCGATGATCGGGGTGCCGAAGACCTTCAGGTGGGCGAGCAGTGAACCGTTCAGGTCGATGCCGCCGACCAGGGCCCAACTTCCCTCCACCTGCGGCGGGTTGCCGGAGGAGTCGGCGACCAGCGAGCCTTCGGCCCGGGCGCTCAGGTACGGGGCGACGCGGGTCTCCACGCCGACGGTGTCGTACAGGCCGAGGCTGATCTCGGCGCCGAGCGCGGCCCGCACGCCCGCCTTGCCGTTGAGCCGCACGTGCACCGGGGTGACCTTGGTCTCGGCGTTGGTGACCGGGGTCCAGCCCTTGCCGCCGGTGTAGTCGGCGCGCACCGCCCAGGTGCCGGTGGCGTCCTGCTCGGCCTCCAGGTGGACCTGGCCGTCGGCGCTGACCTCCAGGTAGCAGGTGAGGCCGAGGTTGACGACCACCGGCAGGCCGGCGACGGTCAGCACCGGGCTGGCCTGCAGCTTGGCGAAGGGCACCCGGACGGGCGCCGCGCCGGTGCCGCGGGCGGCGTCACCGGTGACCTTCCACTGGGCGTGGGCGCCGAGGTCGAAGCCGATCGAGGCGGTGCGCGGGCTGCCGGCCGCCGCGCCGTGGTAGGCGAAGTGGACGGCGGGGTGGAGCTGGAGCGAGCCGGACGCGTCGAGGCTCGCGCCGTCGGGCAGCGGGACGGGGGCCTTGACGTTCACCTCGAGGGTGCCGGAGGCGTCGGCCTGGATGCCGCCCGCGGTCAGGCCCGCGGTCGCCTTGAGGTCCTTGACCAGCGGGGTCACGGTGATGCCGCGCGGGTCGACGGGGACGTTGCCGTCGGCCTCGGTGCCGCCGAGGAGTTCGGCCAGGGTGGCCGGACGGGTGGTCAGGGCGAGGGTGTTGCCCGGGGCGGGGCGGACGCCGGTGACGGCGACCAGTGCGCCCTGTGGTGCGGCGGCGGTGGGCGGGCTGGCGATCAGCTGCCCGGGCTGGACGGCCGCCGTGGCCGCGGTCGGGCCGGCACCGGGCGAGGCGGAGGCGGCGGCGGAAGCCGAAGCGGAGGCGGAAGCCGGGGCCGATGGCGTGGCGGCCGGGGCCGAGGGCGTGGCGGCCGGCTCCGCCGCCGACAGCACCGCCGTCCCGGCCGCCGGGTCGTACGCCGTCAGTTGGAGGTTCCTGGTCGCCGCGGTGACGGCGCCGCCGTCCTTGCCCGGGCTGCCGATGGCGGCCTGCCGGTCGCCGGCGGGCGCGGCGGTGACGGGCGCCTTGCCCGTGGTCGGACGGCCGGCGGCGGGGGTGCCCGCCTTGGCGCGCGGGGTGCCGCCCGAAGGCGCCGCGGCGGCGGCCGGGCTGCCCCCGGCGGCGGTCGCGGCCGGGTCGGCGACGGTGGCGGCGGCCGGTGCGGCACCGGCCTGGGAGGAGCCGGGGCTGGTCGGCCCGCACGCGGCGGCCCCGGCGAGGACAAGGGTGAGGACGGCGGGGCCGGCGGCCCTGCCTATGGAGCTCTTGAACACGCGGCGTCATGTTACTGACGAGGAATAAGTTTGTCGAAGACAGGCCAAAAAAGCCAACCCGCTCAGGTTTAACTGCAGGTCAGTCAGGCTTCCCCAGCCGCGCCGCCGGCAGCGGCGCCCCCTCGGGAACTCCACCCCCACCCCCGTCCGACAGCTCCGCGAGGTACCGCGAGCGCGCCATCGGCTCGGCCCCGAGGCTCCGCACGTGCGGCCCGTCCCACTGGGCGTCGAGCAGCCGCCCGCCCGCCGCGGCGAACCGCGCCCCGAGGTCGGCGACGGCGACCCGGGCGGCGTCCGGGCGGCGGTGGAACATCGAGTCCAGGCTCAGCACCGGGCCGACCGCGATCCCGAACACCCCGCCGATCAGCTCCTCCCCCTCCCAGACCTCCCCGCTGTGCGCCGCCCCCAGCTCGTGCAGCCGCAGCAGGACGTCCGCCAACTCCCCGGTGAGCCAGACCGGTCGGCGCCCCTCGGAGCAGCCCGCCAGCACCCGTCCGAAGGCCCGGTCCGCGCTCGTCCACCACGAGGACCGGTTGCGCAGCCGCCGCGCCAGCCGGCTCCCGAGCCGGACGCCGTCGGGGGCGATCACCGGCCGGGGGTCGGGCGACCACCAGGCCAGCGCGTACGGGTCCGCCCCGCCCGGCAGCAGCGCCACCTCGCCCGCCTCGACCGCGTCCCCGTACACCGCCTCGTTGTACGCGCCGGCGTACACGTCCGCCGCCGGCAGCGGGAACAGCCCGCGCCGGTACGCCGCCAGCAGGCCCCCGGGGCCGAGAGCCCCGAGCGACCCGCCGAAGGCCACCGGGCCGTCCCCGGGCCCGCGCCGCACGTCCAGCCTCTCCAGCCCCGCCAACGCCTCCGTCCCCGACAGCCCCTCCGACCCTTCGAAGGGCCTCACGACGCCGCCGCCCGCAGGAAGCCCTCCCGCTCCAGCCCCGCCAGGTAGTGGTCGATCAACCCCGCCTCCACCGGCGGCAGTTCGATCCCGCTCCCGGCCAGCGCCGCGTCCGCGGCCGCCCGCTCGAACAGCGGGAACGTCGGCCGGAAGTACATCTCGCTGATCGACAGCGCCGCCCCCGGCGCCCGGTCCACGAACAGCGGGACGAAGGGCGCGATCGGGTGCGTCGGGTTCCCGGCGGCGAACCGGACCAGCCGCCGCACCCAGTCCCCGTACGGCAGTCGGGCGACCCGGTGGCCGCGGGCCCGCAGCCGCTCGGCGAGGTCGGCGAGGACGCCCGGCCGCGGGGAGGTGAGGTGGTAGACCTCTCCGGCGGCGGGCGCGTGGGCGGCGATATGGGCGACGGCGCGGGCGAAGCGGTCGGCGGGGACGAAGTCGAGCAGCAGCTGCACGTCCGGGCTGGTCCCGCTGTCGGCCAGGTAGGCGATCAGCGCGCACAGTTCGGTGCCGGTGTTCATCACCCCGCCCGCGAGGTCCCCGGTGACGTCGTTGGTGCGCAGCACGGTGACCGGCAGCCCGGCGGCGGCCGCGTTGTGCAGCAGCTGTTCGGCGACCCACTTGCTCTCGACGTAGCCGACGCCGAGCCGCTCCGGGTGGGCGAGCGGGGTCCGCTCGGTGACCTCGGCGATGCCGGCCGCGCCGAAGCCGGCCAGGACGGCGAGGGTGGAGAGGTAGTGCACCGGGATGCCCCGGCTGTGGCCGGCGAGCCGGACGACCTCGCGGGTGCCGCCGACGTTGGGCTGCCGCAACTGGTGGTACGGATAGAGGAAGTTGACCTGCCCGCCGAGGTGGTGGATCGCGTCCAGACGCCCGGCCAGCCAGTCGTACCGGCGGTCCGTCAGCCCGAGCCGCGGCCGGGCGAGGTCGCCGACCAGCGGCACCACCCGCCGGTCGGCGAGGTCGTGCCGCAGGAAGCGCTGCTGCGCCGCGCGCAGCCGTTCCAGCGCGTGTTCCTCGTCGGGTGCGCGGACCAGGCAGTGGATGCGCGCCCGGGTGGTGGCGAGCAGCGCGTCCAGCAGGTGGGCGCCGCAGAAGCCGGTGGCGCCGGTGAGCAGGATCTCGGCGGGGTCGGCGCGGGAGGGCGCCGGGTTCCAGGACTGCCGGGGGTCCTCGGTGAGCCGGGCCTCCGCGAACCAGTCGACGTCGGTGTCCCGTACGGCGCCGGCGGGGGCGTCCGTGCGCGCCGCCCGCAGCGCCTCCGCGAAGGCCCGCAGGACGGGCTCGCGCAGCAGCGCCCGGGTGAGTGCCCGCACCTGCCCGACGTCGACGCCGAACATGATCCGGGCCCGTGCCAGCATCTCCATGGCGAGCAGCGAGGTGCCGCCGAGCGCGAAGAAGTCGCCGTCCGGGCCGACGTGTTCGACGCCGATCAGCTCGGCCCACAGCTGCCCGACGGCCGCCTCGACCGCCCCGGCTCCCACCCGGTCGGGATCGGGCGCGGGGACGGGCACGGGCACGGGCACGGGGACGGGCACGGGCCCGGCCGCCTCGGCGCGCACCGGAGCGCGCGGCAACCACCCCCGGTCGATCTTCCCCGCCGCCGTGAGCGGCATCGCCTCCAGCGGCACGAACGCGGTCGGCACCAGGTACTCCGGCAGCCGCTCGGCCAGGAACGCCCGGATTCCGGCCGCCCCGCCGCTCGCCCCGGGGACGAGCGTGTAGTACGCCGTGAGCGCGCGGCCGCCGTCCGCCGCCTCGCCGCGGGCCGTGACCCCGGCCTGCCGGACGTCGGGGTGCGCGGCCAGGACGGCCTCGATCTCGGCCGGGTCCACCCGGTACCCGCGCACCTTCACCTGGTCGTCGAAGCGCCCGAGGATCTCCAGCTGCCCGTCCGCCCGCCACCGCCCGGCGTCGCCGGTGCGGTACATCCGCTCACCGGGCAGCAGCGCGTACGGGTCGGGCAGGAAGGACTCGGCGGTGAGCCCGGCCTGCCGCCAGTAGCCCCGGGCGAGGCCCGGTCCGCCGAGGTGGATCTGCCCCTTCTCGCCGGGCCGGACGGGGTGCAGCCGGGCGTCGAGCACGTGCACCCGCACGCCGGGCAGCGGCCGTCCGATCGGCACGGGGGCGACGGGGTTGCCCGCCGGCCCGCCACGGTGCGGCGCCCCGCCGAGCAGGTCCGCCGTGACCTCGCAGAGCGTCGAGGTCACGGCGGCCTCGGTGACCCCGTACGCGTTGACCAGCCGGGCGCCCGGCAGCCGCTCCAGGCCGCGGCGGCAGTCGTCGGCGTGCACGGAGTCCCCGCCGACCACCACCAGCCGCAGTTCCCGGGGGCCGGGCCCGCCGGGCGGGAGCAGGTCGAGCAGGTGGTGCCAGTAGGCGGGGGTGAAGTCGGCGACGGCCAGGCCCAGCCCGGGCAGCCGGCCGGCCAGTTCGGTGGGGGCCCAGGTGCCGCCCGCGCTCCCGCCGCCGAGCACCACCGTCGCACCCGCCAGCAGCGCGCCGAGCACCTGTTCCAGCGCGGTGTCGGCGCCCAGCGCGGCCAGGTGCAGGACGCGTTCACCGGGGCGCAGCCGGTACGCCTGGACGATCCGGTCGAGGGTGAACAGCAGTGCGCGGTGGGTGACGGGTACGCCCTTGGGGCGGCCGGTGGTCCCCGAGGTGTAGATCAGGTAGGCGAGGTCGTCGGGGACGGCGCCGTCGTCGCTCAGGAACTCCCCGACGTGCGGCAGCTCCCCCGCGTACGGCGAGTCCCCGGCGCGTGGTGAGCCCCCGACGTGCGGCAGCTCCCCCGCGTACGGTGAGCCCCCGGGGCCGCCGCCGCGCGGGTCGGGGACCGGGGCCGAGACCGGCACCCGGTCCGCCCCCGGAAAGCCCTCGCCGTCGGCGACCACCACCCGCGCCCCGCAGTCCTCGACCAGCCGGGCCAACCGCCGCCGGGGGTGGGCCGGGTCCAGCGGCAGGAAGGCCCCGCCCGCCTTGAGCACGGCCAGCCAGGCGGTCACCAGCCCGGCCCCGCGCTCCAGGCAGACCGGCACCACCTGCTCCGGACCGACCCCGCGGGCCCGCAGCGCGGCGGCCAACCGGTCGCTGCCCAGGTCGAGTTCGCGGTAGCTCAGCGTGGCGTCGTCGGCGACGACGGCGGCCGCCTCCGGGTCGTGCGCCGCCCGCGCGCGGAACAGTCCGTGCACCGTGTCCGCGAATCCGGCCGCCGCGCGCCGTACGGGGGTGCCCTCGGGGAAGCCCAGTTCGACCGGGTGCCACTCGCGCTCGACCCAGTCCCGGCAGTCAGCCCGTCCGGCCGGCCCGTGGACCTGCCACCAGCCCGCCGGAACGGTCAAGCCCCCCGGCCAGATCGCGTACTGACCGTCGTCGTTGCGGACCACGGCGTGACGACCGGAGCTCACATCCGTTCGTACGCCCTGTGCGCTGTCTGCTGCGTCGTCCACCGGCTTGACCTCGTGCTGTGGCGGCAGAATGCTTGGGAGTGCGACATTTCCGACTATACGCACTCCTGCCCCGTCGAGGACGTCCGGTCGCACCCCCACCGGACGCCTCACTGCTGCGCGAAAGCGCTCATCCGTCCCACCCGGGCCGGCGCCACACGCCCGACCCGGCCCGCCCTCGCCCGAACTCCCCCGCCCGACCGGCGGGGTGATGTCGTGGAGGAGGTAGCCTCGTTGACTCGCCGGTGCCGACGCCTGATGGTCTGTTACCTGCTCTGGATGGTGCTGTTCACCGGCATCTACTACGCGAATCCGGGCCAGCGGATCATCTGGTGGACGGGCATCGGCCTCGGCGGCGTCGCCGCCATCGTGGTCGGCGTCCGCCTCAACCGGCCCGCGCACGCGCGGTTCTGGTACGTGCTGGCGCTCGCCAACCTCAGCTTCACCGTGGGCGAGGTGATCCAGGCCGTCCAGTTGGACATCCTGCACCTGCCCAACCCGTTCCCGTCCGTCGCGGACGCCTTCTACCTCGCCGAGTACGTGCTGTACGCGGTCGGCGTGTTGGGCTTCATCCGCTGGCGCACGGCCCGTCAGGACCGCGCCGGGCTGCTCGACGCGCTCATCCCCACCATCGGGCTGGCCCTGCTCGCCTGGATCTACCTGATCCTCCCGTACGCCCGGAACCCGGACCTCGACTGGTTCCAGAAGGCCGTCTCGATCGCCTACCCGCTCGGCGACGTGGTCGTGCTCGCCCTGCTGCTGCGTCTGCTGACCCCGCGCGGGGGCACCTCCCGCTCGCTGCGGCTGCTCGCCTTCGGCTCGCTCGGCCTGCTGGTCTCCGACGTGCTGTACGGGCTGATCCAGCTGCACGGCACCTGGCACATCGGCACGCCCGTCGAACTCGGTTGGGCCGCCTTCTACACCGCCTGGGGCGCGGCGGCGCTGCACCCGTCGATGGTCGAGCTGACCCGGCCGGTGCCCACCCAGCAGCCGGACCCGAGCACCGCCCGGCTGGTGCTGCTCACCCTCGCCTCGCTGATCGCCCCGGCGATCCTGATCATCGAGGCGCTGGCCGGCAACACCGGCAACGCCGGGGTGATCGGCGCCTTCTCCGCGCTGCTCTACCTGCTGGTGCTGGCCCGGCTGGCGGTGGTGGCCTCCGCCCGTCGGCAGGCCGTGGCCCGTGAGCGGGCGCTGCGCGAGGCAGGCGCCCGGCTGACCGCGGCCGTCACCGTGGAGGAGGTGGCCGACGCCGTCCAGTCCGCCGCCTCCACCCTGATGCCGGCCGAGGCCGGGCACGTCGCCCTGCTCGCGGTGACCGAGGACGGCGTGCCGCACGTCCGGCACGCCGGGAGCGGCACCGCCCGGCGGATGCCGGGGGACGCCGCGCCGTCCGACCAGGTGCTCCGGCTCGCCGCCGCCCGGGAGACCCTGCTGCTGCCGGTGGCCGCCCTGGGCCTGGCCGCCGACGACCCGCCCGGCGCCCCGAAGGCCGGCGGCACGAAGGCCGACGGCACCGGACCCGATGCCGCCAGGCCCGGTGCCGCCCGCCCCGGCGGCATGCCGTACGCCCTGGTCTGCCCGCTCACCCTGGCCGAGCGCCCCTCCGGCGACCCGCTGATCGGCGCGCTCATCGTCACCGGCACCGAGCAGGAGCTGACCAGCCTCTGGAGCTCGCTGGAGATCCTCGCCGCCCAGGCGGCCCTGGCCGTCGAGCGGGTGGTGCTGAGCCAGGAGGTCACCCGCCGCAACAGCGAGCTGTACTTCCGCACCCTGGTGCAGAACTCCAGCGACGTCATCCTGATCCTCGACGCCGACGACGGCGTGCGCTACGCCTCCCCGTCCGCCGCGACGGTGCTCGGCCACCCGAACCTCACCGGCGCCCCGCTGACCGACCTCGTGCCGCCCGAGGACAGCCGGAAGGTCGGCAAGGCGCTGGCCCGGATGCGCGAGATGCGCGAGGCGGCCGACCAGCCCCGGGGCGAGCAGCCGCGCGAGCACTGGCGGCTGCTGCGCCAGGACCACACCCCGATCGAGGCCGAGGTCCGCTTCAACGACCTGCGCGCGGACCCGACCGTCGGCGCCCTGGTGCTCACCCTGCGCGACGTGACCGAGCAGCGGCAGATGGAGCGCGAGCTGACCCACCGGGCCTTCCACGACTCGCTGACCGGGCTGGCCAACCGGGTGCTGTTCCAGGACCGGGTCGGCCACGCGCTCTCCCGGGGCGAGCGCAGCGGGGCCATCACCGGGGTGCTCTTCATCGACCTGGACGACTTCAAGGTGGTCAACGACACCCAGGGCCACGCGGTCGGCGACGAGCTGCTGGTCGCCGTCTCGCTGCGGATCTCCACCGCGCTGCGCGCCTCCGACACCGCCGCCCGGCTCGGCGGCGACGAGTTCGCGGTGCTGGTGGAGGACGCGCGGCGGCCGGAGGACGTGGACACCATCGCGGACGGGGTGCTGGCGGTGTTCGCCGAGCCGTTCGGGCTCAAGTCGGGCGCGGTGCGGGTGACGGCCAGCGTCGGCGTGGCGACCACCGAGGACAGCGTGGACGCGACCGAGCTGCTCGCCCACGCCGACCTCGCGCTCTACGCCGCCAAGGCGGCCGGCCGCCGCCAGTGGCGCCACTACCGGCCGGCCCTGCAGACCGGGATGGTGGAGCGGCTCGAGCTGAACGAGCACCTGGACTCGGCGATCGCGGAGTCGGCCTTCCAGCTGTACTACCAGCCGATCGTCGACCTGCATTCGGGTGATCTGGTCGCCTTCGAGGCGCTGGTCCGCTGGCCGCACGACCGGCGCGGCATGGTGCTGCCCGACGAGTTCATCGCCCTCGCCGAGGAGAGCGGCCAGATCGTCCCGCTCGGCGCCTGGGTGCTGGAGCGCGCCGCCCAGGAGGTCGCCGCCTGGCAGGCCGCGAGCTCGGCGGTCCGGATGGCCGCCGGCCGGCCGCCGCTGCGGGTCAACGTCAACGTCTCCGCCCGGCAGTTCCGCGACGCCGGCTTCGTGGACGTGGTCCGCCGGGCGCTGGCCACCACCGGCATCGACCCGCGCACCCTCGTCCTGGAGCTCACCGAGTCCGTGCTGATGCGCCGCGACGACCGTATCCACTCCGACATGGCCACCTTGTCCGGCCTCGGCGTCGGCATCGCCATCGACGACTTCGGCACCGGCTACTCCTCGCTGTCCTACCTGCGCGAGTTCCCGATCTCCCTGCTCAAGATCGACAAATCCTTCATCGACGGGCTCGGCCACTCGCCCCAGCAGTACGCCCTGGTCGAGGGCATCACCCGGATCGCCGACACCCTCGGGGTCCAGGTGATCGCCGAGGGCATCGAGACCCCCGATCAGCGCGACCTGCTCACCGCCATGGGCTGCCCGCTTGGCCAGGGGTACCTCTTCGCCCACCCCATGGACTCCCCCAGGGCCCGCGCCCTGGTCCGCGGGACCGCCCACGAACTGACCTGAGGGGCGCGGCGCGGGGAGCCGGGGGGCCGGGAACGGCCCGCCGCGGCGAGGCGGCGGGCCGTCGTCGTCGGGCACGGTCCGGAATCAGCCCAGCGGCAGCTCCAGGCGGGACTCGCTGCCGCGCGGCGAGCCGACGGTGGTGGTGCTGATGACCTGGGCCCAGGCCACGGGCAGGTACAGCGGGTCGGCGCTGGTGACGACCAGCGCCAGCCGGTGTTCGGCCGCCACGTCGTACGAGGTGGCCTGGAGCTTCCAGCTGACGGTGGCGTCCTCGTCCGGGGTCAGCCCGGTCGCGGTGTACGGCTCGTGGGTGATGATCCGCGCGGTGCCGTCCGGGGCGATGTCGAACAGGTAGGCCACCAGGGTCGCGGTGTCCTTGGTGCTGCGTACCGTCAGCCGGACCTCCGCGGCGCCCCGGATGCGGCGGGCCGCGTCACCGCCCTGGGCCGTCAACGGCTCCGTCGACCAGGACAGCAGCCGCGACGACTCGAACTCCTCCGGGTCGTACCGCTTGGGGTTGCCGAACCACTCCTTCTCCCCGGTCTTGAGGAGTTCACCCGCGTTGGCCTCGGTCGGGTTGCCGGCGATGAAGTCCTGCGACCACCCGGCGGTCGGCTTGTCGCTCAGCGTGCCCTCGCCGGTGAGGTTCCACGTCTCGCCGCCGGTGGTGACCTCGCTCCAGGAGGAGTACGACTCGCGGTGCGCGGGGACGGTGATCCGCCTGCCACCGATGCCGGTGCCGGTGGTCTTGTAGGTGAACATGGACTGGTTGATCACCTTCGGCCAGGCAGGCACGTCGTTGGCGGCCCCGAGCAGGTGGTGGTCCAGCCAGTCGTAGGCCTCCTGGATCGGCACCGCCAGCCCGGGGAACGGCCAGCCCAGCGGCAGGCCCACCAGGCCGGGGCCCTCGGGGGCGCCGTGGTCGCCGATCCACAGGTTCAGGTGCTTCGGCACGGTGAGCGCCTCGAAGGTCTCGATCACCGGGCCGACCGGGAAGAGCGTCTCGTGCCAGGTGTTGGAGATGAAGGTGGGGATTCCGCGCTCGTTCGTCTTGTCGACATAGGTCTGCGGCGAGCGCTTGGTGCCCCAATCCACCACCTCGCCGAGCTCCACGCCGTTGCGGAAGTTGGTGAGGATCCGCTGACCCTCCTCGTCGAACTTCTCCTCCATCTTGCCGCCGGTGAAGCCGATCAGGGCCTCGACGGCCGCCAGGTGCCGGGTGTCGTTGTGGTAGAGGCTGGTGGCCAGGTTGCCCCAGGTGCTCAGGGCGACGACGGCGGCGACGCGGTTCTTCGGGTCGTGGGCGGCGACCAGCTGGCTGATCCCGGAGCCGTAGGACTCGCCGAGGAAGCCGATCTTGCTGGGGCCGAAGTACCGCTCCGCGAAGTCGATCACCTTCGAGCCGTCGGCCCAGTCCTTGTCGCCCCCGACGTCGATGCGGCCCCCGGAGGTCGACAGCCAGCCCTTGTAGCCGATCCCGCGCGGGGTGTACGCGAGGACGTGGTACCCCTTCTGCGCCAGCTTGAGGTACAGGTACAGGAAGGGCAGCCAGCCGAACGGGTTCCAGCCGGCCGGAACGATCACCGCCGGGTGGGGCTCGCCGTCGCGGAGCTTGATGGCGAGCCCCGACAGCCGGACGTCGCCGGCGCCGTCGATGCCGTGGAGGTCGGTCTCGGCCTTCGCCCGCACCTCCTCCACCAATTCCGCCAGCACCGGCGGCAGCTGCACCCCCGACTCACCCCGCAGCGCGGCGAGCAGTGCCTCGGCCACGCCGAGGGTGGCCGCGCTGGGGGTGAGGCCGTCGCCCCAGATGCCGTTGGTGGCGATGTCGGTGAGCGTGGCCTCGGTGATCGCCGGGATCGGCTCTCCGCTGATGCTGGTCATACCAACCACCCTTTCCGTGGACGGATTACTGACCGCATCCTGATCACATCCGAACGGAAGGAAACTGACCGTGTGTCAGATTCACCGATACGGGTGGAGCATTGGTCCAACTCCCGACAATGACAAGAGGGTTGTAGTATTCGCGCCCCCGACTTCCGTCCAGCGACCTCGCTCAGGACCGGAGCACGAGGGACCGGAGCTCGGCGGTGCACATCATGTAGCCGTCCGGGGTGGGCACATGGGCGAGGTAGTGGGCGAGGTCCGTGCCCAGCGAGAACACCCGCACCGGGGTGCCCGCGGCACGCGCGGACTCCACCACCCTGCGCACGCCGTCCAGGACGGCCGGGTGCCGGGTCTGGTAGGACTCCGCCACCAGGTGGTTGCCGCGGTCCGCGGCCAGGTAGAACTGCACCAGGTCCTTGACCCCGACGAACAGTTCACTGGCCCCGGCCGCGCAGATCTCCGCCGTGGCGTGCACCGCCGCCGGCGTCTCGATGAACGCGGACAGCGGCACCTCGGCCGGCAGCTCCAGGTGTGCCCTGAGCTGGGCGAACTCCCGCGCGTCGTTGAGGAACGGGACGGAGAGCTGCACCAGGCCGGCGTCCTCGCCGAGCCGCTCGCGCAGCGAACCGAGCATGGCGTGCAGCGCGTCCCGGTAGGCGGTCGACCCCAGCAGCCAGCGGGCGCCGTGCAGACCCAGTTCGGGGTTGGGCTCGACCGCGACCGGGGCCAGCTCGGTGACGCTGGCGGCGTGGTCGGAGCGCAGGTCCAGGAGCCTCAGGACCAGCCGCTGGCCGGGCAGCAGCGCCTCGACGAAGCCGCACAGCCGGTCCGCGAGGGCCCGCCCGTAGGCCGCCGCGTCCGCCGGGCCGCCCTCCAGGGCGTCGAGCGGGCTCAGCGCCGCCGCCAGACAGAGGAACTCCTCCCGGATGAAGAAGCAGTCGACCCGCTTCGCGTTCGGCCCGCAGGAGTTGATCGTCCGGATGTCCTGCATGTCCGCGATCACCGCGCAGGCCGAGCCGAGGTCGTCCAACGAGGGGCTCCCGGCCCCGGAGCCCGGGTCGCTCCCGGCGGCGGCGCCGGACTCGACCACGATCGACTCGCTGTCGAGGTCCAGCACCGCCTCACCGACCAGGTCGGCGAGGTCCGCCTCGTCGACCCGGAGCACCGGTATGCCCCTACCGCGGCAGAGGGACTGCATGTGGCCGGTGAGCCCGCCCGAACCGCAGACGACGGCGGCCGCCGCCACGATCGCCTCGTACAGGCCGGCGTGGAGGGAGGGGGCGACGAGGATGGATCCGTCGAGTGGACGTCTCGTGCGATTGCAGGTACCGCGCACTTCGCTCTGAATGCCACCGGTCAGCAGGGATCCCTGAATCCGTCGCCCGTTCAACTAGTCCTCCTGTTCTCCGGCGGTCGCCATTCCCAGCTGTCGACGCAGTTGTCGTGGTGTCACGGAAACATCGGTGAGCCGTTCGACCGCGACCCGGTTGACGACCGCCCTCATCAGGCGGTCGTGCCGGGCGGCGTCCGTCGGACGGGTCGGACGGTCACCCATGGACCGAATACGGGCGTCCAGCCGGGAATCGAGTAGTTCACGCTCGATCCGACCGCGCGAGGCCATTCTCCTGGCCTCCAGTAACACAGCGTCCTCGAATCCCTCCCGGACCGCTTCCTCCAGATTGCCAAGGGCTCCGCGGCGCCGGACCAGGCCCAGGGAGACCTCCTCGGACGAAACGTCCTCCTCCGGTTCCAGCCGCTCGAGCACGTGGGCGGCGACCGCGATCGAATGGTTCTTGATCGCGGCGAGGTTGAAGGTGAACGCACCCGTCCGGCCGTTGCGCACGATCTCGTCGCCCTCCCGCAGCGCGCCGACCGCGGAGACCGGCCCGGACTCCCCTCCGGAGCCCAGCAGCGCCCCCCGCCCGTCGACCTCCAGGCCGCGCCCGGTGCGCTCGTGGGGCACCGCGAGCCCGCGCCGCAGGAGGTTGCGCCACAGCGGCTGCTCGACCCTGGTGTAGTCCGACTCCCGGCCGAAGTTGGACACCACCAGGTCGGCCTCGATCGCGTGCTTCTCCTCCGCGGAGACGACCGACACCAGCAGCCGGCCCGACTCCGCCGGGACGACCGCCTCCACCCTGCCGACGACCAGCTCCACCGCCCCGTCCGTCCCGTCCGCCCGGTCCAGCGCCCGCTCGATGACCGCCATGGTGTACTCCAGCACCCCGACCCGCAGCGCGGCCAGCGCGGTGCCGAACTCGTCCAGCAAGCCGCGCAGTTCGGCGGTGGGAATGCGCTCGATGGCCTCGGGCAGGTGCGGCTCCCACGCCTTGACCACCCGCTCGGCGACCACCACCGGGGAGACCTCGGGATGCTCCCGGACGACCGTCGAGCACGCCGTGCCCCACTCGGCCCGGACCCGGTCGAGGAACTCCGCGCGGTTCCGGTACGGCTGCAACAGGGTCTTCGGACAGGGCAGGCTCAACACCCCGTGCTCGTGGCCGTCGGGGTACGTCCGGAACAGCGTCCCGGTCCTGGAGATCAGCTGGATCCTCCCGGTGTGGCCCCGGCGCAGCAGGAGGCCCGCCGAGTCGTAGGCGCTCAGGACGGAACCGACGATCGCGACGTCCGCCCCGGAGGGGAGCGAGACGAGCTTGCGGATCCCGGCCTCGGAGTACGGGTTGCGGATGAAGGACGCGTGCGTACGGACCTCGGAGGCGAAGGCCGGCTCCCGGAGTTCGAGGCCGGTCGCCAGGACGACGTGGTCGGCGCGGAGCACGGCCACCGCCGGGGGCCCGTCGGGGGCCGGCCGTTCGACCGTCACGTCGACGCCGGTGGGGCCGACCTCCAGATCGACCGCGTCGCCGTCCGCCTCGACGAGCACCACCCCCGGACGGGCTTCGCGTCTCGCCTCGGCCAGCCGGTCGTCCAGGTAGTCCTGGAAGATCCGCCGGGGCGCCGGACCCTGCTCGACGAACCGGAGCCCGGCCCAGGGCTCCGGCCAACCACCGCGGTCCGCCTCGTGGTTGGCCCAGCGGACGAAGTCCAGGACGTCCTCGCGGAACACCGACATCCGGCCGGCCTGGATGTTGAACACGTAGTCCCAGGGGTTGCCGTCCCGGTGGTAGGCGACGCCCGCGGAGCGGTAGTCGGAGCGCCGCTCCAGCAGGACGACCTCCAGCGGTCTGCGTGCGAAGCAGAGCAGCCGGATCGCCGTGGCGGTGCCGGCCAGGCCCGCCCCGACTATGAGGACTCTCGGACGCGTACCAGATCGACTCATGGTCAAGCCTTCCCGTCGAGGGATGGGAACCCGGCTCCGCCGTCCCGGGCACCGGGCGCAAAGGTCTGCTGAGGAAGTGTGACGCGGAAGGAGTGCCCAGGGTCCCGGAACGGCCGAATGAGGGCCGCCCGTCCCGCCCCGGCAGCAGGGGCGGAGGGCGGGACGTCGACGGCCCACCGCCGGGCAGGCGGTGGGCCGTTGAGGGTTCGCCGGATCGATCGGCCCCGAACTCCGGGCCTGGCCGGACTACGGGTGCGCGGCGGCCCGGTCGGACTCGCTGCGCAGCACGCAGAACTCGTTCCCCTCGGGATCGGCGAGGATTGCCCAACCCGAGCCGTCGGGATTCCGGTGATCGGCGACGAAGCCGGCGCCGAGCCCCAGCAGCCGCTCCACCTCCTGGTCGCGCGAGGTCAAGGGCCGCAGGCAGAGGTGCACCCGGTTCTTGACCGTCTTCGCCTCGGGCACCTGGTTGAAGTACAGCACCAGGCCGTCCGACAGCGGCACCTGTGTCTCCCGGTCCCCCGGCCGGCTGTCCGGATCCAGCGGCTTGCCCGTCACCCCGCTCCAGAACCGCGCCAGCCCATGGGCGTCCGCGCAGTCGATCGCCACGTTCTGCAGTACCGAAACCATGGGCGCGAGTCTTCCCGATCACCGCGCCGGACGCCACCGCCTCGCGCACGTCCTCCCGGCTCCCGTCGCTCCGGCCCCGCGAGGAGCCGCGGACGGCCGGTCTGGTTGGATGCGGACATGAACAGCGCCGCCCATCCGGAATCAGGTCTCTCGAAGAGCGTCTGGAGCGACGCCGACTTCGAGGAGATGGGCTGGCACGACGCCACCGTCCACGGCCTGTACGTGCAGCAGGGTGACGAGTTCGAGGCCCGACTCCTCCTCGACCTCGACTACGTCGTCCGCTGGGTCGACCCGGTCCGGCCCGCGAAGACCTTCTCCTTCTGGGTCGCCCCCGCGACGCTCGTCTTCGACGGGGTGTGGGACCTCGAGGGCGGTCTCGACTACAGGAAGACCGCCCCGGAGCTGGAGATCGCCGACCTGCACCGGCAGGCCCCGGACGACGACTACCGGGATTCGTCGCACTGGCACGTCGAGGGCCACTCCTTCGACCTGCGATTCCGCGCGTCGGGCTTCCGCCAGTACTTCCGCGAGGCCCCGCGGCTCTCGCCGGGCCCGGTCCTCTCCCACACCGAGCGCGGAGGCTGCCGCTTCACCGAGGCCGGCTTCGCCTGAGCGGGCCCGCCGACCGGGGCCGGCCCGGGCGGCCCTCAGAGCCGGTGCAGCGCCGCCTCGCAGAGCCGGCACCGCTGCTGCTCCAGCTCGGGCGGGTACCACGGCTCGCCGGGTCGGACGGGGCGGTAGTGGGCGTGCTCCATCGGGGCGGTGTCCAGTCCGCAGAGGGTGCGCGCCTGTGGGTCCTCCGGGACGTCCGGGTCCTGGCCGGCGGCGTGCACCGCGACCACGCCCGGCCCGACACCCTCGGGGCCGAGGGTCTGGTCCGGGCCCAGTTCGAAGAGGACGACGATCGAGGCCACGGTCCCACCGTGGCGGGCGGCGGCCGCCCGCGCATTTCGATCTTCACCCGGCCGGGGCCCCGGGCCGCCACCTGCGGTGGTGGGAGCCGCCGGGCCCGCGACCTGTCGCAGCGGTGGCCGCGTGCCCCAGGATGACAGCGCACGCCCCGACCCGAGCCCAGCAACCGACCGACCGACCGACCGACCGGACGAACCCGAGGAGCCGCACCATGGACATCGCACGCCGTGATCTTCTCAAGTGGGCCGCGGGAACCGGCGGTTCCGCGCTCGCCGCCGGCCTCGCCCTGCCGGGCACCGCCCGGGCCGCCGCCGGCACCACCACCCCGCGCGGCCTGCCGACCGACAGGTGGATGAGCCGACTGGACGGCGGCCTCTCCGTGCTCGGCCTCACCGTCCCCGGCACCCACGACTCCTGCTGCCAGAACCCCGCCTACGGCACCGAGTGGTCGCACACCCAGAACTGGGGAATCCCCCAGCAGCTGACCGAGGGCGTCCGCTTCCTCGACATCCGCTGCAACGGCCTCCAGGACGCACCCGACGAGCTCGGGATCTACCACTCCGACAGCTACCAGCACATCCGGCTCCAGGACGTGCTCGACCAGTGCCGGGCCTTCCTGCGGTCGCAACCCGGCGAGACCGTCCTGATGCGCCTGCGCAACGAGCGCGCCGGCGGCCAGGCGCTCGACGACGCCGAGTTCATGCGGCGGGTCAACCACTACCTCGACGACCTGGGCTACCGCGGCCTGTTCCACTTCTACGGGTGGCCGACCCTCGCCACCGCCCGCGGCAAGATCGTCCTGATCGCCGACTTCGCCAACCCCTGGGGCCTGATCGACTGGTCCAGCGGCGAGAACGGCTACTTCGACACCCAGGACCTCTGGCAGACCGGCGGCCTCGATCCGCTGGGGACGAAGGGCCAGCGGATCGTCGCCCAGTTCGACAGGGCCTTCCTCAACCCGACCTACCCGAAGATGTTCGTCAACTTCCTTTCGTACGCCGGAGGTTACTGGCCGAAAACCAGCTCGCAGGCCCTGATGGACCGCACGGTCTACCCGTACCTGAGCGCCCGCACCCAGCAGCGCGCCCGGTTCGGCATCGTGCCGATGGACTTCCCGGACTTCCACGTCAATGTGCTGCAGATGCTGATCGACAAGAATTTCATCTGAGCCTCGCCGTCCGCATCGGCCCGGGGATGTAAATCCGTGGGCCAATGCGGGGTGACGGAGGATCAATCGGTGGGCGGATGCTGCCCGCCCGGCCCCCGTGACAGCGTTCCGCGCATGGACACCACGCCGCTGGACACCACGTCGCCGGACACCACGCCGACCGCCTCCCCTTCCGGACCGACCCGCCGCCGGGTGCTGGGCGCCGCCCTCGCGCTGGGCGCCGTCGCTCCGCTGGGCCTCGCCCGCACCGCCTCGGCCGCCACCGAGCCCGCCGCCTCCGGCGCCGCCGCCCCCTCCCGGCTCACCCTGCCCGCGCCGACCGGCCCGTTCCCGGTGGGCATGGTGCCGTTGCACCTGCGCGACGAGTCCCGGCTGGACCCGAACGCCAGGCCCGGACGGTTCCGCGAGCTGATGGCCACCGTCTGGTACCCGGCCCGGGCCGCGGACGCCGACTCGTACCCGCCGGCGCCCTGGATGACCGAGGGCGCCCTGAAGGCCTTCCTCGACGACGCCGGCTACCCGCTGCCCCTCTCGCTCGCCCCGCTCACCTCGGGCCACCAGGGCGCGCCCGTCCACCGGTCCGGCCGGCCGCTGCCCATCGTCCTCTACTCGCACGGCGCGGGCAGCCACCGCGCCGACCACACCGTCGTGGTCCAGGAGTTGGCCAGCCACGGCTTCGCCGTCGTCACCGTCGACCACACCCACGACGGGTTCACCGAGTTCCCGGACGGCACCGTCGTCACCCGGGACGCCGCCTCCCCGGGGCTGTACCCGAGGGACTACGCCGCCGACCTGCTCTTCCTGCTCGACCAGGTCGTCGGTCTGGCCGCCGGACGCAACCCGGACGTCGACGGCCGCACCCTGCCGGCCGGCCTGCTCGGCGGTCTGGACGCGCGGAACATCGGCGCCTTCGGCTGGTCCAAGGGGGGCACCGGCACCGCCCTCGCCATGGTCGCCGACCGTCGCATCCGCGCCGGGCTCTCGCTGGACGGGCCGATGGCCTGCAACCCCGCCATCACCACCGACATCGACCGGCCGTTCATGATGATGACCGCCGACTTCGCCCGGGCCACCAACCCGTACGCCGAGACCTTCTGGGGCCACCTGCGCGGCTGGCGCCTCGACGTCCAGGCCACCGGCGCCGTGCACGGCTCGTACGGCGACACCATGACGCTGATCCCCCAGGCGGGCAGGCTGCTCGGCATGACCGAGCAGCAGATCCAGTCCCAGGTGGGCACCCTCGACCCGCGGCGCGGGATCCTCGTCCAACAGGCCTACCCGCTCGCCTTCTTCGACCTCCACCTGCGCGGCCGCCACCACGGCAAGCTGCTCGACGGCCCGTCGAAGGCCTTCCCCGAGGTCGTCTACCACCCGTAGGCCGCCGGCGGACACGACGGCGGGCGGCCGGCACGGGGGTGCGGCCGCCCGCCGGGCGGGTCCCGGCCCGCCTCCCGGCTCCCCGGTGGCTACGCCCGCGTGAAGGCGCGCTGCTCGCTCCCCCTCGGCTCGCCGCCCAGCGTGGCCACCTGCCGTCCCCCGCGCACCTCCTGCAGGTAGATCCGGCAGTCGGCCCCGTGGCCGGAGTCCCGCAGGGTCACGAAGACCCCCGACCCGGCGTCGTCCACGCTCCCGGTTTCCCACGTCCCCTGGTACGCGCGGAGCGGATCGGTCCTGGCGGTACCCGTCAGACAGGAGTGACCGTCGAGCCGCACCTCCCCGAGCGTCCCGTCCTCGCGCAGCTCGATCACCTCGTCCCGCGCGGCCCAGCGGCCCACGTAGTCCCTCGCCTCGGGCCCGCCCGGCTTGAGCTTCAGGTAGGCGGTCACGCCGACGATCAGCAGAAGACCCACCAGCAGGACCACCCCCTCCCGCGACTTCAGCGCGTCCCGCACGCCCATGGCTCCCACCCTCCCCTGGAAACGGCCCGGGACCGCGCCGGCTCGAAGCCGGCCCGGTCCCGCGTACGGTATCGAGGATGTCCCACCCGACCCCCACCCGGCCACGGCCTTTCCGGTGTGCTCCGGGCCCACCGCCGGTGTCCCGGCTTCGGGTGGTGCTTCGGCTGGTGCTTCGGGTGGTTCCGCCGGGTGCGGCCGGTGCGGTCGCGACCGCTCAGGACTCGACCCGAACCTTCGGGTTGATAGTGCAGAAGTAGACCCGGCCGGCCTGCTTGTCGAAGTAGAAGCTCCCCGAGTACTGGGTCCGGGTGATCGACTCGTCGAAGGCCTTGCTGTGGAGCCACCTGGTCGGGTCACCCACCTCGGCGGTGATCTCCTCCGGGACACCGCAAGCGATGGGGATCTCCTCCCACCTCCCGCTCGACGTGATCGCCACCAACGTCGCCGGCTCGACCTGCGCCACCCCTTCCAGGCTCACATCCGTCGGCCCGGGGACCTCCGGCCTGGTGTTCAGCGTCAGCACCCGGCTGACCCACGTGGCCGCAGACAGCGAACCCAACTGCGGGAAACGGCGCTTCAGCGGTTCGAGGTCCGTCCTCACCTGCGCCGGAGTCGTGGCGGCGGTAGTCGGCCGGTGCTCCGCGCCTTTCCCGGTTCCTCCGGCCTGCGGTCCGGCCCCACAACCTGCGGAAAGCAACAGCATCGCGGGCACCAACGCCAGAGCCACGGCCGCACTTCGCCGACTCGTCATCATGTAGCTCATGAGCTTGTGACTCTTTCTCACGAGTGAATCCCCATCGAAGAATTGGCAAGCCCTTGACAGATTTCCGTCCGAGGTTCTCGCCGAACACTGGTGGGGGGGGGGGCCCCCCCCCCCCCCCCCCCCCCCCCCCCCCCCCCCCCCCCCCGCCCCACCCCCCCCCCCCCGCGGCCCCCACCCCCCCCCCC